>NZ_JBFBIR010000023.1:0-115538 GCF_040685715.1 Kitasatospora sp. NPDC088264 | reverse complement strand
CGCCCGGTTACATTCCGAACCCGGAAGCTAAGCCTTACAGCGCCGATGGTACTGCAGGGGGGACCCTGTGGGAGAGTAGGACGCCGCCGAACAATTATTCGAGAGAAGCCCCCGCCGGGTGAACCTGGCGGGGGCTTTTCTGTTGTAGGGTCAACGTGCATTGTCGTCACACGGGACAGGAGGCCCCCGGGTGGAGGTCCAGGAGACGCGGGTCCAGACCGATCGCGTCCTCACCATCCCCAACCTGCTCAGCATGGGCCGGCTGGTCGGTGTTCCGCTTTTTCTCTGGCTGATTCTCTGGCCGGTTTTCGACGGCCCCAACAACGATGGTTGGGCGCTGCTGATCCTGATGCTGAGCGGTGTCAGCGACTACCTCGACGGGAAACTCGCGCGGCGATGGGGGCAGGTCAGCCGGGTGGGGCAGCTGCTCGATCCGCTGGCCGACCGGCTCTACGTGCTGTCCACGTTGGTCGGTTTGACCTGGCGTGAGTTTCTTCCGTGGTGGGTGACGGCGATTCTGCTGGCCCGGGAAGTGTTTATCGGCGCGCTGCTGCCCATTTTGAACCGGCACGGTTACGGGCCGCTTCAGGTGAGTTTTCTGGGGAAGGCCGCGACCTTCAATCTGATGTACGCGTTTCCGCTTCTCCTGCTCGGCAGCGTGGACAGCTGGATCGCTCGGCCGGCCGAGGTGGTGAGCTGGGCCTTCATCTGGTGGGGGACCACATTGTACTGGTGGGCCGGTATTCTTTACGCGGTTCAGGCCCGGCGGATCACCCGTGCGGGCTCGACGGGCTCCGCGTCCGCAGTCTGAGACGTGATCTGAGAGAAGTCCCACGCCGTATCGGTGCGTCGGACGATACCTTCCGGGTAGGGATCCCTCTGGAACGGTTTGATGGACCTCTGTAGGTCCACCACCGCAAAGGAGGACGCACCCGTAATGAAAGCCGTTGTCATGGCAGGGGGCGAAGGAACCCGACTCCGCCCGATGACCTCCAGCATGCCGAAGCCGCTGCTTCCGGTCGCCAACAGGCCGATCATGGAGCACGTGCTTCGGCTGCTGAAGCGGCACGGCCTCTCCGACACCGTCGTCACCGTCCAGTTCCTGGCCTCACTGGTCAAGAACTACTTCGGTGACGGCGAGGACCTGGGCATGCATCTGACCTATGCCCACGAGGAGACGCCGCTAGGCACCGCGGGGAGTGTCAAGAACGCCGAGGACGCGTTGAAGGACGACTCCTTTCTGGTGATCTCCGGTGACGCACTGACCGACTTCGACCTCTCGGAATTGATCGACTTTCACCGCAGCAAGAACGCGCTGGTCACCGTCTGTCTCACCAGGGTGCCGAATCCCCTCGAGTTCGGTATCACGATCACGGACGACGACGGACGGGTCGAGCGCTTCCTGGAGAAGCCGACCTGGGGGCAGGTCTTCTCGGACACTGTGAACACCGGTATCTACGTGATGGAACCAGAGGTCTTCGACTACGTCGCGGCAGGTGAGTCCGTCGACTGGTCGAGTGACGTCTTCCCGCAATTGTTGAAGGAGGGCAAGCGGGTCTACGGCTACGTCGCCGAGGGCTACTGGGAGGACGTGGGCACCCACGAGAGCTACGGCAAGGCCCAGGCGGACGTCCTGGAGGGCAAGGTCGACGTCGAGCTCGACGGGTTCGAGATCTCGCCAGGCGTCTGGGTGGCCGAGGGCGCGGAGGTGGACCCGGAGGCCGTGCTGCGCGGGCCGCTGTACATCGGGGACTACGCCAAGGTCGAGGCCGGCGTCGAGATCCGCGAGCACACCGTGCTCGGCAGCAACGTGGTGGTCAAGCGCGGGGCCTTCCTCCACAAGGCGGTCGTGCACGACAACGTCTACATCGGGCCGCAGAGCAATCTGCGCGGCTGCGTGGTCGGAAAGAACACCGACGTGATGCGGGCCGCCCGGATCGAGGACGGCGCGGTGATCGGGGACGAGTGCCTGATCGGCGAGGAGTCGATCATCGGTGCGAACGTCCGGGTCTATCCGTTCAAGACCATCGAGGCCGGCGCCGTTGTCAACACGTCGGTGATCTGGGAGTCCCGCGGCCAGGAGCACCTGTTCGGCGTGCGTGGCGTGTCGGGGATCCTGAACGTCGAGATCACCCCGGAACTGGCCGTGCGGTTGGCCGGCGCGTACGCCACGACCCTGAAGAAGGGGGCGACCGTCACCATTGCGCGTGACCACTCGCGTGGTGCGCGTGCGCTCAAACGGGCGATGATTTCGGCGCTCCAGACGTCGGCCATAGACGTCCGCGACCTGGAGAACGTGCCGATGCCGGTGGCCCGGCAGCACACCGCGCGAGGGAGTGCGGGCGGGATCTTCCTGCGGACCACGCCGGGGGTGCCCGACTCTCTGGACATCCTCTTCTTCGACGAGCGCGGGGCCGATCTCTCGCAGGCCGGCCAGCGCAAGCTGGACCGCGTGTACGCGCGCCAGGAGTACCGGCGGGCCTTCCCCGGTGAGATCGGGGACCTGACCTTCCCGTCCAGCGTCTTCGACTCCTACGCGGGCAACCTGCTGCGGGCCGTCGACACCACCGGGGTCCGGGAGGCCGGACTGAAGGTGGTCGTGGACACCGCGCACGGCAGCGCCGGCCTGGTTCTGCCGAGCATCCTCGGACGGCTCGGAGTGGAGGCGCTCACCGTCTCCAGCGGGCTGGACGAGGCGCGGCCGACGGAGGACGCGGAGGAGCGGCGGGCCGGGCTGGCCAGGCTCGGTGAGCTGGTGGCCTCCTCCCGGGCGGCCTTCGGCGTCCGCTTCGACCCGGTCGGCGAGCGGGTCGCGTTCGTCGACGAACTGGGCCGGGTGATCGACGACGACCGGGCGTTGCTGGTGCTGCTGGACCTGGTCGCGGCAGAACGGCGCAGCGGGCAGGTGGCGCTGCCGGTGACCACGACCCGGATCGCCGAGCAGGTCGCCGCGTACCACGGCACCCAGGTCATCTGGACCACGACGACGCCGGACGACCTGGCGAAGGCGGCCGCCACCGAGGGCACGGTGTTCGGTGGGGACGGGCGCGGCGGGTTCGTGGTGCCGGAGTTCAGCGGAGTGCTGGACGGGGCCGCGGCCTTCGTGCGGTTGGTCGGCCTGGTGGCGCGGACCCAGCTCACGCTGAGCCAGATCGACGCGCGCATCCCGCAGGCGCACATCCGTCGTCGGGACCTGGCGACGCCGTGGGCGGCCAAGGGGATGGTGATGCGCTCGGTGGTCGAGGCGGCCGGCAGTCGGCGGCTGGACACCACCGACGGCGTCCGGGTCGTCGAGGCGGACGGGCGCTGGACGCTGGTGCTGCCGGACCCGGCCGAGGCGACCACCCACCTGTGGGCAGAGGGTCCGGACGACGAGGCCACGGAGGCGCTGCTGGACGAGTGGGCGGCGGTGGTCGACGGGGCCGGGAGGTGACGACACCGGCCTGATCGTCCGACGGTCCTGACGGTCGGGGCGCGCGGCATGGTCCGCGCGCCCCGCTGTCCGTTTTCACACTGTTCGCAATGATCCGTCACTTTGTGTCGTGTGTGCAGCTCAAGGGGTGTGCGCGGGCCCCTTCGCCGACGTGGGACGATGGTCCGCATGCCAGCGACGCCGACGCCGAGTGCCCCGAACGGACGGTACAACCGCCCGGACGCCTCGATGTCCCTGCTGACCAACGTCATGGACCACAGCCTCGACGAGGGCTACGCCGAGGCGGCCGCGGCGCGGGGCGGAGACCACGACAGCCGGATACCCAGGACGGCCCGAGGCCTGCTCACGCTGGCCGCCGGGCTGGCGTTGGTCGGGGTCGTGGTGACGGTCGGCGCGGTGAACGCGCACAAGGCGGAGCCGACGCTGGCCAAGGAACGGGACGCGCTGATCCACCGGATCAACGACACCAACGGCTCGGCCGACCACCTCCAGCAGCAGGTCCAGGACCTGCGGCGCAAGGTCGAGAGCACGCAGCAGCAGGCGCTCGCCACGGGCGACGGCGACCAGGGAGGTCTGACCGGCGCGGTGGGCCTGGGCGAGGTCGCGGGGCCGGGCGTCAAGCTGGTCCTGGAGGACGCGGCGGGGACCGGCGGCGGGGGAAACGTCGACCCGCGGGCCGGGCAGGGCTTCTCCAACAGCGGCCGGCTACGGGACCGCGACCTCCAGTTGGTGGTGAACGGCCTGTGGGGATCCGGTGCGGAAGCCGTGGCGATCAACGGTCAGCGGCTCACCGCGCTCTCGGCGATCCGGGCTGCGGGAGAGGCGGTGCTGGTGGACAACCGACCGCTCGTCCCGCCGTACAACATCCAGGCGATCGGGGATGGGCCGAAGCTGCTCACCGCCTTCGAGAACGACATGGCCGGGCAGTACCTGCGGCTGCTCCAGGAGAAGTACGGCATCAAGTCGACCATGTCCGCGCAGAAGAGCCTGACGCTGCCGGCCGCGGTGGGCGTGACGCTGCGGACCGCCCAGCCAGTCACGCCCGAGCCCTCGCCCCCGGCGTCCCCGTCGGCGGCTTCGGTCCCCCCGACGCCGTCACCCACCGCCGGAACCTCCGGGAGCCCGAGCGCGTCCGTTTCACCGTCTGCGGGCAGCACCGGTCGGCGTACGCCGAGCGGGTCCGCGAAGACCACGACAGCCCACTCGTCCACGACGGCCCCGACCGGGTCGTCGTCCGCAGGGACAGGAGCAGCTAGACCGTGATTGCCGTACTGGGTCTCGTGATCGGGGTGGTCGTCGGACTCTTCGTCCAGCCCGAGGTGCCGGACGCCGTCGTGCCGTACCTGCCGATCGCGGTGGTGGCGGCGCTGGATGCCGTGTTCGGCGGCGTCCGGGCGATGCTGGACGGGATCTTCAACGACAAGGTGTTCATCGTCTCGTTCCTGTCGAACGTGGTGGTCGCGGCACTGATCGTCTTCCTCGGTGACCAGCTGGGCGTCGGCTCGCAGCTGTCCACGGGTGTGGTCGTCGTCCTCGGCATCCGCATCTTCTCCAACGCGGCCGCGATTCGGCGCCATGTCTTCCGCGCCTGAGCCGGGCCGCGGGGCGGCGGAGGAGCACGCGGACGGCGGCGGGAAGGCGTCGGAGCGGGCTGCCGAGGCGCCGGGGCCGGAGTCGGCGGCCGAGGCGGGCCCGGTCGAGCCGGTGGACGGGGCCGGGGAGGTCCAGCGCGCCGAACCGGCCGAGGAGCCGGGGAGGGCCGAGGGGCCCGTGGCGGCGGTGGGGGAGCCCGAGGAACAGGCTGCGGCGAAGTCTGACGCTAAGCCTGAGCTTGATGCGGAGGCGGCGCCCACGCCCGCGGTGCGGCTCGCGAAGGCCGCAGCGCCTGCGCCCGAGCCTGCGTCTGAGCCCGAGCCTGAGCCCGTGGTGGAGCCGGCCGCCCTGGACCGCGGTGCGGGACGGCGGCGCCTCAAGGCAGCCCTGTGGCCGCCGCGGATGTCGCGCGGGCAGCTGGTGGTGGCGCTGCTGCTGTTCTCGCTCGGTCTGGGGCTGGCGATCCAGGTGCGGTCGACCAACGACCACCACAGCCAGCTCCGCGGGGCCCGCCAGGAGGACCTGGTGCGCATCCTCGACGAACTGGACAGCCGTCAGCAGCGTCTTCAGCAGGAGAAGGCGGAGTTGGAGCAGTCCCTGGCCAAGTTGGAGAACAGTTCCAACCAGGCCAAGGAGGCCCAGGAGCAGACCAGGAAGAAGGCGACGGAGCTCGGCGTGCTCGCCGGTACCGTCAAAGCCACTGGTCCGGGCATCGTACTCACGGTCGATGATCCCCAAGGGCAGGTGAAGGCAGATATGCTGCTGGACACCCTGCAAGAACTTCGAGCGGCAGGGGCGGAGGCGATTCAGATCAACGATGTGCGCGTGGTGGTCAACACCTACTTCACCGACGTGTCGGGCGGCGGGGTGCAGATCGACGGGAAGAAGGTCTCGCAGCCCTATCGGTTCACCGTCGTGGGGAACCCGCAGGATCTGACACCCGCGCTGAACATCCCGGGGGGTGTCGTCCGTACTCTGGAGAGTCACCAGGCGCGGGCGACGATCACCCAGCAGCAGAAGGTGGTCGTGGACGCCCTCGTGGATCTGAAGACGCCGCAGTACGCCAAGCCGGCTTCGAAGTGACGGGGCGCCCGACGAACGGCCCGTCACCTGCGGGCGGCACCCGGTGCGGGGCGCCGCCGTCGCGTGGGCGAGACTGGGTCGTACCAGCACGCACCGGAGCACCAACAGCAGTACCAACCGTCGGAGTACCACTCCAGCAGGCCCGATCCGCAACCGGGCCCGCAGTCTGTCCGAGGTTCTCACCCTGCCCCGCGGGCGGGTCTGTCACACGCAAGGGGATTCGCCCGTGAGTTTCTTCTCGAAGTTGTTCGGTCGTAACAAGGGCCGTGGCGCGGCCTCCGTCGAGGCGCCGACCGCGCGGCACCGCCGGCCCGAGGACGAGGCCGCCGTGCCGGGCATGCGCCCCGCTCCAGAGGGGGCGCCGTACGCCGAGCAGCAGCTGTTCCGGGACGGCGCCGCCGCCCAGTACGCAGGGAATCCGGTGGGCTACGGCGCGTCGGTTGACCCTTCCGGCGACCCGCGCATAGGTTTCCAGTCAGGACCCTCAACCTCTGGTGGAGGGTTTGCCCCCGATCCGTACGCCGGGCACAACCCGTCGGGTGTGCCGCGCCAGGAGGCTGTGAACATGGCTGGCCCCACTCCGTGCCCCAGGTGCGGCAACCAGAACCCGTCATCGGCCCGGTTCTGCTCCAACTGCGGTACGGCCCTGCGCGGTGGCCTGCTTCCAGAGGGGGCGGCGGAGACCACGTCGACCATCTCCATCTCCGGCCTGGAGTCGTACGACCCCAACACCACGACCGGCACCGGCGCGACGCCGGCCCTGTCGGCCGAGGTGCTGTCGGCGATCGACGCGCTGCCGCCGGGCTCGGCCCTGCTGATCGTCCAGCGCGGTCCGAACTCGGGCAGCCGCTTCCTGCTGGACTCGGACGTCACCACGGCCGGCCGTCACCCGCAGGGCGACATCTTCCTGGACGACGTCACGGTCTCGCGGCGCCACGTGGAGTTCCGTCGGACGCAGGCCGGGTTCAGCGTCGCGGACGTCGGCAGCCTCAACGGCACCTACGTCAACCGGGAGCGGATCGACGAGGTGTCGCTGAACAACGGTGACGAGGTGCAGATCGGGAAGTACCGGCTGGTGTTCTTCGCCGGCCACAACCGGGGGTACTGAACCCAACGTCGGTAGGAGCCCGAGTGAGTACGAATACCCCTTCATCTTCTCTCGGGGCGGCCACCCCCGCATCGTCCGGTCCGCACGCGGACCGCGGCGCGCGCGGGGTGGTCGCGGGCCCCAGGCAGCCGGTCCGCCCGGACCGGCCGGGTGGGCGGCGGCGCGGCGGTGACGAGCTGCTGAGCATCGGCGCGGTGTTGACCTTCCTGCGCGACGACTTCCCCGAGGTCACCATCTCCAAGATCAGGTTCCTGGAGGCGGAGGGGCTGGTCGAGCCGCAGCGCACGCCCTCGGGGTACCGCAAGTTCAGCCCGGCCGACGTCGAGCGGCTGGCCTACGTCCTGCGGATGCAGCGTGACCACTACCTGCCGCTGCGGGTGATCCGCGAGCACCTGGACGCCATCGAGCGCGGTGAGGCACCGCCCGCGCTGCCGCCCTCCGCCGACACCCGACCCGGGCCGGTGGAGGAAGCGGACCGGGAGCTGGGGGCCTCGGCCGACGTCCCGTCCGGAGTCCGGCTGGGGCGTGCCGAACTGCTGGCGGCCGCCGAGTCCGGTGAGCGCGAGCTGTCCGAATGGGAGTCCTACGGTCTGGTCGCGCCTGGTCCGGACGGCGGGTACGACGGCGAGGCGCTGCAGGTGGCCCGGCTGGTCGCGGAACTCGGCCGGTACGGGCTGGAACCGCGGCACCTGCGGGCCATGAAGGCCGCGGCGGATCGGGAGATCGCGCTGGTGGAACAGGTGGTGGCGCCACTGCGCCGGCACCGGAACCCGCAGACCAGGGCCCATGCCGAGGCCACCGCGCGGGAGCTGGCGACACTGTCCGTGCGGCTGCACGCGGCGATGGTCCAGGCCGGTCTGCGCAGCCGCGGATAGCGTCCCCGTGGGATTCCCGCGGGGCTCCTGCGGGGTGGCCGTCCAGACCCCGGGCGGTCGGCGTGCACCGCGCTGACCAGCGGCGTCGGCCCTGCGCTTTCATATCCGGGGCCTGAGCCATAGGGTTGCCTGTGTGAATGAGCTCGACGTCGTGGGTGTCCGAGTGGAGATGCCTTCCAACCAGCCGATCGTGCTGCTGCGGGAGGTCGGGGGCGATCGGTACCTGCCGATCTGGATCGGTCCCGGCGAGGCGACCGCGATCGCCTTCGCCCAGCAGGGCATGACGCCGGTCCGCCCGCTGACGCACGACCTGTTCAAGGACGTCCTGGAGGCGCTCGGGCAGCAGCTCACCGAGGTCCGGATCACCGACCTGCGGGAGGGCGTCTTCTACGCCGAGCTGGTCTTCACCGGCGGGGTCGAGGTGAGCGCCCGGCCGTCCGACGCGATAGCGCTGGCCCTGCGCACCGGCACGCCGATCTACGGGAGCGAGGAGGTGCTCGCCGAGGCGGGCATCGCGATCCCGGACGAGCAGGAGGATGAGGTCGAGAAGTTCCGCGAGTTCCTCGACCAGGTGTCGCCCGAGGACTTCGGGGGCAGCGGTCCGCAGTAGTGCGAACCGGATTTCCCTACAGGTCAGGCCGTTGTTTGGCTTGCCGTTTTGCCAAAAACCGTCGACCTACCCACACTAGGGGCACGAAAAACCACTCTCCTGAGTGATGTGGTTTGGCTGGCCCGGCGTGGCGATCGTTGACGGGTCATAGGGGACTGCCTACCGTCAGGAGTGGCTGTCCGGGTGACCGATGCCCGCAGTTCGGGTTGCCCGCAGCACCAGTGGACGGAGGCAGGCATGAGCAGCACCGGCGATGACACGGCCGTGGGAGGCCTGTGTGCCGTGCACCTGCCGCGCACCGCTCGCACCGTGACGGACCTGCCCCGGGTGGGCAGGTTCCCGGCCGTGCAGCCCGGTCAGCCCGCCATCGAGCGGCTGGCCCCGACGTCCGAACTGATCGGCTACCGCGGTCCGACGGCCTGCGCGGCGGCCGGCATCACGTACCGCCAGCTGGACTACTGGGCCCGGACCGGACTGCTGGAGCCCAGCGTCCGTTCGGCGTACCCGGCCACCAGCCAGCGGCTCTACAGCTTCCGCGACATCCTGCTGCTGAAGATCGTGAAGCGGCTGCTCGACGCGGGCGTCTCGCTGCAGAACATCCGGGTGGCGGTCGCCCATCTGCAGGCGGCCGAGCAGGGCGACCTGGCCGGGATGACGCTGATGTGCGACGGCGCGACGGTGTACGAGTGCACCACACCGCAGCAGGTGGTGGACCTGCTGAAGGGCGGTCAGGGCGTGTTCGGCATCGCGGTCGGAGCGGTCTGGCGGGAGCTGGAGCTGACGCTCGGGCGGCTGCACGCGGAGCGCACCGACACCGGCGAGACGCTGGTCGGCCACGACCCGTCCGACGAGCTGGCCCAGCGGCGCAACCGGGCGGTCTGAACGCAGAACTGACGAGGCCGCGGGCCCGGACGGGGAACCGTCCGGGCCCGCGGCCTCGTCGTTGCGCCTGGTGAGGCGATCGAGGGAGGACACGTGGGGTTCGGCACCGGGATAGCGGGTCTGCTGCGGCGTCGGGGCGGGCTGCTGAAGGTCCGGTTTCGGCGGCGGTCCGTGCAGCGCAGGGCCTTCCAGACGGCGACGGTGCTCTGCTCGCTGGCGCTGGCGCCGAGCGCGTGGCTGTGGTGCTCGGCCGGGGACCGGGTCGGCACGGTGGCCGGCGTGCCGTCCGCGCCGGTCGCGGTGGTCTTCGGCGCCGGGCTGGACCAGGGCAAGCCGTCGCCGTATCTGGAGCACCGGCTGAGCGCGGCGCTGGACCTGTACCGGGCGGGGAAGGTGCAGGCGATCCTGGTGACCGGCGACAACGGCCGGGACAGCTACGACGAGCCGGACGCGATGCGGACGTACCTGATCGAGCACGGGGTGCCGGCGGTCCGGGTGGTGGGCGACTACGCGGGCTTCGACACCTGGAACTCCTGCACCCGGGCCCGGCGGGTCTTCGGGGTGGAGCGGGCGGTGCTGGTCAGCCAGGACTTCCACGTCCGCCGGGCGCTGGCCCTGTGCGAGGCGGCGGGCATCGACGCGTACGCGGTCGGGGTGCCGGAACCGCACGACGGCACTTGGCTGTACGGCGGGCTGCGGGAGATCCCCGGGGCGGGCAAGGCGGCGGTCAACGCCTGGCTGCGGCCGGACCCGCTGTTCCTCGGCCCCCGGGAGGACGGCATCCCGAAGGCGCTGGCGGACGCCGCGCAGCGCTAGGGCCTGCCCGGGTTCGTACGCATTGTCGGACCCCTGCGGGATGATCGGCGGGTGCGATCACTGCCGAGCATCATCCACCTCGACATGGACGCCTTCTTCGCGGCGGTGGAGCAGGCGGCCAAGCCGAGCCTGCGCGGCAAACCGGTGGTCGTCGGCGGGCTCGGCGGGCGCGGGGTGGTCTCCACCGCCTCGTACGAGGCGCGGAGGTTCGGGGTGCACTCGGCGATGCCGATGGCGCAGGCGCGCCGGCTCTGCCCCAACGCGGCCTTTCTGAGCGGCCGGTTCGAGGCCTACAGGCAGGTCAGCGAGCTCGTGATGGGTCTGCTGCGCGAGCTGTCGCCGCTGGTGCAGCCGCTCAGCCTGGACGAGGCCTTCGTCGACCTGGAGGCCGGCCCCTACGGTCCGGTGCTGGCGGAGTCCGACCACGAGACCGGGGAGCGGCTGGTGCTCGCCCTGGCGGAGGACCTGCGGGCGGACATCCAGCGGCGCACCGGGCTGACCGGGTCGGTCGGGGCGGCCGGATCCAAGCTGATGGCGAAGATCGCCTCCGAGCAGGCCAAACCGGACGGGCTGGTGCTGATCGAACCCGGGCAGGAACGGGCCGTGCTCGGCCCGATGCCGGTCCGGGCGCTGCCCGGGATCGGGCCGGCCACCGAACAGGTGCTGCGGCGGGCCGGACTGAACACCGTGGCGGACCTCGCCGAGGCGGGGGAGGGCGAACTGGTGCAGCTGCTCGGGCGGGCGCACGGCGCGGGTGTGCACCAGATGTCGATAGGGCTGGACGACCGGCCGGTGGTGGCCGACCAGGACGCCAAGTCGGTCTCGGTGGAGGACACCTTCGAGGTGGACCTCGCCGACCGGGAGCGGGTGCTGCGCGAGGTGGAGGTGCTGGCCGCCCGGTGCGTGCGGCGGCTGCGCGCGGCCGGGCGCTCGGGGCGGACGGTGGTGCTCAAGGTCCGGCGGTTCGACTTCTCGACGCTGACCCGTTCGGAGACGCTGCGCGGGCCCACCGACGACGAGGCGGTGGTCATCGAGACGGCGCGTCGGCTGGCCTCCCAGGTGGACATCACCGGCGGGGTGCGGCTGCTCGGGGTGGGGGTCGCCCAGCTGGCCGACTACACCCAGGAGGACTTGTTCGCGCAGGCCCTGCGGGAGGAGGCGGCCGAGCACGCGGAGGCGGAGGTCGAGACGGCCGAGGAGGAACCGGAGGCGGTCGCGCCGCGCCGCTGGATGCCCGGGCAGGACGTCCGCCATACCGAGCTGGGGCCCGGGTGGGTGCAGGGCAGCGGTGTCGGGCGGGTCACCGTGCGGTTCGAGACGCCGTGGAGCGGGCCGGGGCGCATCCGGACCTTCGCGGTGGACGATCCGGCGCTGGAACCGGCCCGTCCGCTGCCGCTGTGGGGGGCCGAGGGGCCGGAGGAGACGGGGGCGCCCGGGGAGAGGGAGGCGCCGGAGGAGACGGGGGCGCCGGGGGTGTGAAACGCGAAGCGGCCCCGACCGGTGGGGGGAGTACCGGTTGGGGCCGCATACCGTGCCGGACTTCGTGCGGTCGTGATGCCCTCGCGACCGTCCGAAGGCCGGGCCGCCGCGCCCTGTCCCTGAGCGCGGCGGCCGGACGCCTGGTCAGGCGTCGGTCTTGGCCAGCTCGGGGCTGGAGTTCCGCTCGGCCGTCCCGCCCGAGGCGACGACGGTGGCGGCCGGCTTGACGCCGCGGATCAGGAACGGGACGACGCCGGCGACGGCGCAGACGACGGCCGCGGCCCAGAACGCGTGCTTGTAGGCGTCCAGCGTGGGCAGCAGCAGCGGGATCTGCGGCGGCAGCTTCATGGTGTCGCCGGTCAGGATGGCGGCCATCACGGCGGTGCCGATCGCGCCACCGACGGTGCGCAGCACGGCGTTCATGCCGTTGGCGATGCCGCTCTGCTCCACCGGGACGGCGCCGTTGATGTAGGCCGGCATCGCGGAGAACGCCAGGCCGATGCCGAGGCCGAAGATCGCCGAGGAGGTGTAGATGTCGCCCTCGTGGCTGTGCCGCACGGCCAGGTAGGCCATCGCGACGGCACCCAGGACGCCACCGAGGACCAGCGGCAGGCGCGGGCCGCGGCGGGCGATCAGCATCGCGCCGACCGGAGCCGCCACCATCGAGCCGATCGCGGACGGCAGCAGCAGCAGACCGGCATGCAGGACGGTCGCGGTGAAGCCGTAGTGGGTGAGCTTCTCCGGGGTCTGGGCGAAGTTGCTGATCACCATGAACGAGCCGTACATGCCGAAGCCGATCAGCAGGCCGGCCAGGTTGGTGAAGGCGACGGCCGGACGGGACATCATCTTCATGTCCACCAGGGGGTGCGCGACCTTGGTCTCGATGACCCCCCAGATCAGGGCGACGACGGCGGCCACGGCGAACAGGCCGAGGGTCTTGGTCGAGGTCCAGCCCCAGTGGTTGCCCTGGCTGACCGCGACGAGCAGCGCGGAGAGCCAGCCGGCCAGGGTGAGGGCGCCGAGCGGGTCGGCGCCGCCCTCCTTGTCGGTGACCGGGTCGGACGGGACGCGGAACGCGACCAGGGCGACCGCGATCAGGCCGAAGACCAGGCCCATCCAGAAGATCGACTTGTAGCTCCAGTGCTCCAGCAGGAGACCGGTCGCGACCAGGCCGAGGCCGGAGCCGACACCCATCGAGGCGCTGATGGCGGCGACGCCGCCGGTCACCTTCTGCTTGGGCAGCTCGTCGCGGACGATGCTGATCGCCAGCGGGAGCACGCCACCGCCGGCGCCCTGAAGGACGCGGGCGACGACCAGCCAGGTGAAGGAGTGGGTGCTGACCGCCAGCGCCGAGCCGGCGACCAGACCGGCCAGCGAGATCAGCAGCATCGGCTTACGGCCCCGGAGGTCGCCGAAGCGGCCCAGCAGGGGAGTCAGCACGGCGGCGGAGAGCAGGTTGGCGGTCATGAGCCAGGTGACGCTGGACGCGGAGACGCTCAGTTCCTTGGCCAGCGAGGGCAGGATCGGGACGACCGCGGTCTGCACCACGCTGAACGACAGCATCGCCAGGATGAGGGCCGGCAGGACCCGGGCGCTGCTCTGCTTCTCGGCCGCGGTGGTGGGCTGTGGTGCCTCACTCACGGTTGCTTCCTCCCGTACATAGTGAATGAACTGAAGTAACCATGCCGGGAAATACTTCAGAGTGTCAAATATCCATTGGTGACGCTTTGGCAAAATCGAAGGATTCCGGCCGGGCGGCGACCGGGACGAGGCATGCCGAGGGCCCCGGACCGATGGGTCCGGGGCCCTGGGGCGAGGGGTCAGGCGAACGGGCGCAGCACGGCCGGGCGGGGTGCCTCGGCCGCCGGCGTGGCCACCGGGGTCGCCGGGGCGGCGGCGGTGTTGTCGTGGATCTCGACGTGCTCGCGGCGCAGCTCGTCCCGGATCACCTCCTCGGCGGTGTAGCGCTCCACCACCAGGCGGACCCGCTCGATCGGGGTGAGGTACTTGCGGACCACCGGGCGCTCCTCGCGCAGGGTGACCTCCTCCACCGCCTCGGCGATCTCCTTCTCGGTGAGCGAGGCGCGCTCGGCCTCGCTCACCGGCATCCGCTCCACCCGGACGCGCTCGCGGACCACCGGGACGCGGCGCTCGACCTGCTCGCTGGTCACGTACTTGCGCAGCCTCGCGGTGCCCACGATGTGCCAGTCCGTGGTGATGTCCAGGCGCTCCTCGCGGCAGGTGATCTCCACCGGGCCGTTGGGGGACGACGGGGCCGGACCGGTCGAGCGCTCCGAGGCCGGCGGGGCCACGGCCGAGTTCGTGGTCGCGGTGGTCGTCACGATCGGGGCGGGTTGCGGCTTGGGCTCGGTCGTCGTGGGGGCGGCCGCGGGTGCGGGGGTGTTGAGGGTCCGCACGCTGACCTCCGTCGCGGTGCCGGTGGGGTCGGCAGGGGTGGTGGTCGGGGCGGGGTCGAGGGAGTGGAAGGCGATGGGCTTCACGGGCTCGGCCGCCGAGGTGGTGCCGAAGTCGAGGTCGGGGCGCGCGGGTCGGTCGCCGTCCCGGCCGACCGGGCGGTCACTCTCGCGGCCGGCCGGCCGGTCACCCTCACGACTGACGGGCCGGTCACTGTCCCGGCCGACCGGGCGGCCGTTCGCCGGGGTGTCCAGGCCGTAGTAGCGGTAGAGCTGGAGCTCCTGGGCGGGCGACAGGTGCTGGCCGACGCCGAAGTCCGGCGACTCCTTCACCAGCGACTTGTCGTACGGCACCCGGAGCTCGTCGCCGGAGAACTCGCTGGTGGTGAGCGGGACGAAGGCGTCCCGGCCGAAGATGCCGGTCCGGACGGCTGCCCACTCCGGCTGGCCGGTGGCGTCGTCCAGGTAGACCTCGTCGACCGTGCCGATCTTGTCTCCGTTGCGGTCGACCGCCTTGTGGCCGATGAGGTCCCGGGGATCGATATCGGTTTGCACTCTTTCCTCCAGTGCGCTGCGCCTGCGGAACTCCCGCAGGACCGTGGCCGGAGCACCCGTTCCGCCTGCCACTTCACACCAAAGGCCATGAATCGGACGGGCGCGACCGGGGTGCGCCGGACGGGCTCCGGGCTGGACCGTCCGGGGGACGCGCGTAGACCCCGAGCGACCCGACGCGACCGTGATCAGGGGGCCTGCCGCTGGTACCCTGGGCGGCGACCGCCGAGCCCGCTCGGGAGAGTCCCCGGCCACGGAAAGCGCTGGTCGGGGCGCCGAAGGAGCAACTCCTCCCCGGAATCTCTCAGGCATCCGTACCGTGTGGGGTAGGTCACTCTGGAAAGCAGGGCAGGACCGTCGGCAGGGAGCCGACGGGCACCACCCTCACCGACGGTGCAAGCCGGCGGCGTGCCCACAGC
Source organism: Kitasatospora sp. NPDC088264 (assembly GCF_040685715.1). Lineage (NCBI taxonomy): Bacteria > Bacillati > Actinomycetota > Actinomycetes > Kitasatosporales > Streptomycetaceae > Kitasatospora > Kitasatospora sp. NPDC088264. Next base: position 100,274 of record NZ_JBFBIR010000023.1, on the reverse strand, counting down.
GCGCCGTGCGGGTGAAGCTCTCAGGTCCCGATGACAGAGGGGGAGGCCTGTCGGGTTCGCCCGCCCGGGTCGAGCCGCTGTCCGCAGCGGCTCCGGCCGGTCGGCGTGCGCACCCCCGCCGGTCCGTGACCAGGAGGCCTCGACCACCATGAACGCCCAGCCGAACGCGGGACGCCCCACCGGCGCCTCGACCCTCACCGAGCTTGAGCTGGCCAGCCCCTTCGAGAACCGCCACATCGGCCCCGACGACGCCGCGCAGCAGAAGATGCTGGCGTCCATCGGCTACGGCTCGCTGGACGAACTCGCCGCCACCGCCGTTCCCGAGGCGATCCGCTCCATCACCGGCCTGGACCTGCCCGGCGGCCGCAGCGAGGCGCAGGTGCTCGCCGAACTGCGCGAGCTGGCGAGCCGCAACCAGGTGCTCCAGCCGATGATCGGCCTGGGCTACTACGGCACCTTCACCCCGCCGGTGATCCTGCGCAACGTCATGGAGAACCCGGCCTGGTACACCGCCTACACGCCGTACCAGCCGGAGATCTCCCAGGGCCGCCTGGAGGCGCTGCTCAACTTCCAGACCCTGGTCTCCGACCTGACCGGCCTGCCGACCTCCGGCTCCTCGCTGCTCGACGAGGGCACGGCGGCCGCCGAGGCGATGGCGCTCGCCCGCCGCGTCACCAAGGTCAAGGGCGGCGTCTTCCTGGTCGACGCCGAGACCCTGCCGCAGACCACCGCGGTGATCAACACCCGCGCGGTGCCGACCGGTGTCGAGGTCGTCGTCGCCGACCTGTCCGAGGGCATCCCGGCCGAGATCGCCGAGCGCGGCGTCTTCGGCGTGCTGCTCCAGTACCCGGGCGCCACCGGTGTGGTCCGCGACCTCACCCCGGTCATCGAGCAGGCGCACGGCCTCGGAGCGATCGTCGCGGTCGCCGCCGACCTGCTGGCGCTGACCCTGCTCGCCTCGCCGGGCTCGCTCGGCGCCGACATCGCCTGCGGCACCTCGCAGCGCTTCGGCGTGCCGATGGGCTTCGGCGGCCCGCACGCCGGCTACCTGTCGGTGCGCGCCGAGTACGCCCGCTCGCTGCCCGGCCGCCTGGTCGGCGTCTCGGTCGACGCCGACGGCAACCGCGCCTACCGCCTGGCGCTGCAGACCCGCGAGCAGCACATCCGCCGCGAGAAGGCCACCAGCAACATCTGCACCGCCCAGGTGCTGCTCGCCGTCATGGCCTCGATGTACGCCGTCTACCACGGTCCGGACGGCCTGGCCGACATCGCCCGCCGCACCCACCGCTACGCCGCCGCCCTCGCCGAGGGCCTGCGGGCCGGCGGCGTCGAGCTGCTGCACGGCGAGTTCTTCGACACCGTCACCGCCGTCGTCCCGGGCCGTGCCGCCGAGATCGCGGCCGCCGCCCGCGCCAACGGCGTCAACGTCCACCAGGACGGCGCGGACCGGATCTCGGTCTCCACCGACGAGACCACCACCCGCGAGCACCTCGCCGCCGTCTGGGCCGCGTTCGGCGTCCCCGCGGTCGAGGTCGCCGAGGGCGCCGACGCGCTGCCGGCCGCGCTGCTGCGCCAGGACGAGTACCTGACCCACCCGGTCTTCCACAGCCACCGCTCGGAGACCGCCATGCTGCGCTACCTGCGCCGCCTGTCGGACCGGGACTACGCGCTGGACCGCGGCATGATCCCGCTGGGCTCCTGCACCATGAAGCTCAACGCGACCACCGAGATGGAGGCCGTCACCTGGCCGGAGTTCGGCCAGCTGCACCCCTTCGCGCCGATCGAGCAGGCCCAGGGCTACCTCAGCCTGATCCGCGAGCTGGAGCGCCAGCTGGTCGAGGTGACCGGCTACGACGCCGTCTCGATCCAGCCGAACGCGGGCTCGCAGGGCGAGCTGGCCGGCCTGCTGGCCGTCCGCGCCTACCACCACGCCAACGGCGACACCCAGCGCGACGTCTGCCTGATCCCGTCCTCCGCGCACGGCACCAACGCGGCCTCCGCGGTGATGGCCGGCATGCGCGTGGTCGTGGTGAAGACCCTGGTCGACGGTGACGTGGACGTCGAGGACCTGAAGGCCAAGATCGAGCAGCACCGGGACAGCCTCTCCGTGCTGATGGTCACCTACCCCTCCACCCACGGCGTGTACGAGACCCAGATCACCGACATCTGCGCCCTGGTGCACGAGGCCGGCGGCCAGGTGTACGTGGACGGCGCCAACCTGAACGCCCTGGTCGGCCTCGCCAAGCCGGGCAAGTTCGGCGCGGACGTCTCGCACCTGAACCTGCACAAGACCTTCTGCATCCCGCACGGCGGCGGCGGCCCGGGCGTCGGCCCGGTCGCGGTGCGCGCCCACCTGGCGCCGTACCTGCCGAACCACCCGCTGCAGCCGGAGGCCGGTCCGGCCACCGGGGTCGGCCCGATCTCGGCGGCGCCGTGGGGCTCGGCGGCCATCCTGCCGATCTCCTGGGCGTACGTCCGGCTGATGGGCGGCGAGGGCCTCAAGCGCGCGACGCAGGTCGCGGTGCTGAACGCCAACTACATCGCCAAGCGGCTGGCACCGCACTTCCCGGTGCTCTACACCGGCCCCGGCGGGCTGGTCGCGCACGAGTGCATCATCGACCTGCGCCCGCTGACCAAGGAGACGGGCGTGACGGTGGACGACATCGCCAAGCGCCTGATCGACTACGGCTTCCACGCGCCGACGATGTCCTTCCCGGTGGCCGGCACGCTGATGATCGAGCCGACCGAGTCCGAGGACCTGCACGAGATCGACCGGTTCTGCGACGCGATGATCGAGATCCGGGCCGAGATCGACAAGGTCGGCTCGGGCGAGTGGGCGGCCGCGGACAACCCGCTGCGCAACGCCCCGCACACCGCCGCCGAGCTGGCCGGCGACTGGGCGCACGGCTACTCGCGGCAGGAGGCGGTCTTCCCGGCGGGCGTGAACCCGGCGGACAAGTACTGGCCGCCGGTCAGCCGGATCGACGGCGCGTACGGCGACCGCAACCTGGTCTGCTCCTGCCCGCCGCTGGAGGAGTACGGCGTCTGATCCGGACCGGACGTACGGCAGGGCCCCGACGGCACGTACCGTCGGGGCCCTGCCCGTTGTCGTCGTTCGGCGGCTGCCCCCGCCGGTGCGGTCAGGCCGCGCGGGCGACGGGGCGGCGCGGCGCGATCACCCGGCCGTCGGGCAGCAGCTCTCCGGTGTCCTCGAACAGCACGACGCCGTTGCAGAGCAGGCTCCAGCCCTGCTCCGGGTGGCAGGCCACCGTGACGGCCGCCTCGCGGTCCTCGGACTCGGCCGACGGGCACTCAGGACGGTGCTGGCACATACGTACCCTCGCTTCGCTCTGCGATCCTCCCCCGTGGTGCGGCCGCCGGCGGAGCCGTCGGGAGCCGCCGCGGTAGCCGGATCCTGTCCGCGCGCCGACCAGGTGTGGACCGGCGCTCAAGTGGGTAGGACAGGTGGTCCTTCCACGCTGGTTCCCAGTGTCGGCATCTACGGTCGCGCGCGCAGGGATTTCGTGACATGCGCCACAACTCCCGGGTAGAGATCACCCGTTCAGGCGGGTCCGGCGGGAAACGGCGCACCGATGGGTCAGCTGCGGCATGGCCCGAGGAGGTCAGGGCGGATGGCCCGTCCGGGTGGTTCGGGCGGGCGAGGGCGACGCGCACGCTGCCGGGCCGCCGGGTGGTGGCCCGGCGGCCCGGCGGCGTGGGGTCGGCTCAGGAGGAGCCGAGCAGCAGTGGCTTGGCGAGCGGTGCCCGGGCGAGCAGCGGCAGCAGCTCGCCGGCCGGGTAGGCGCGGTGCGCGGTGACGCCGAGCGGGGCCGGGGCCAGCGGGATCAGCTGGTCGGCGGCCGGGTCGGCGTCGGGGCCGTGCAGCCACAGTGCTGTCGCGTACTGCCCGGGGAAGGTCAGCAGCCGGGGCTGCTGGCGGGACCGGGAGCCCTGGGCGAGCTGCCAGGCCTGGCGCAGCGCCCGGACCGTCGAGTCGAGGTAGGGGCCGGCGGTGAAGTGCGAGAAGGTGTGGCCCTCGACGGCCTGGACGACCTCCGCGGCGGCGGCGACCTCGGCGCCGTCCTTGATCAGGAATCGCCAGCCCGTCCGGCGGGCGGCGCGCAGCTCCGGGCGCGGCCCGTCCAGGACGTGGACGGCGAGCGGGTGCGCGGGGAGCAGCGGGCCGACCGGATGGCGCAGTGCTGCGGCGGCGGGTTGGCGCAGCGCGGTCTCCGAGTCGAGTGCGGCCAGGACGGCGCGCAGGGCGCTCGGCGGGGGCTGGGGGGTCTGCAGAGTCATGGCGGGGTCCGCCTCTCCGTGCGAGATCGGCGTGCGAGTGCGGCATACCGGCGTGGCGCGGCGTGTCATCGGTGACGGGACCTGGCCGTGTCCGGTTGTGCATGATCGCGGTGCCGGCGCGGTCGCCGCCGTCGACGAGGGTTTCGAGGCGGAGCGGGCCGGCCGGAGCGCAGTGCGAATTCTATCGAACAGGTGCGCAGGGTGACCTGTTTATCACAGGCGGTGGCGCCGGGCAAGTCGGCAGATCTGCTGAATATCCGTCAGTTTCCTTGCATTGCAAGCCAGTACGAGCATTCGGGTATCGATCTTCGAGGTGGGCATGATGCTTGCACGGTCGGGTCGGCCGGTGTCTCAGGAGGAGGGGACCGTGGGCGAGAAGGTCGTGGCGACTCGGGCTGATCTGGCGGACCGGCAGCTGTACCGGCGCAAGCTCCAGGCCTGCCTCGACGCGCTGGGGCGGATGCTGCGCGAGGACCGGTTCGACCGGCCGCGGGCGGTCATGGGCCTGGAGATCGAGCTCAACCTGGCCGACGAGGACGGCCTGCCGGCACTGCGCAACGCGCAGGTGCTGAGCGCGATCGGCTCCAGCGACTTCCAGACCGAACTGGGCCAGTTCAACGTCGAGGTGAACATCGTGCCGCACCGGCTGTGCGGGCACGTCTTCGAGGATCTGCGCGAGGAGCTCGAAACCGGGCTGCGCTACGCCGACCGGCGGGCCGCCGAGGCCGGTGCCCGGATCGTCATGGTGGGGATCCTGCCGACCCTGGAGCACGGTCACACCGGCCTGGACGCGATCTCCCACAACCCGCGCTACAGCCTGCTCAGCGACCAGATCCTGGCCGCCCGCGGCGAGGACATCGCGCTGGACATCGAGGGCGTCGAACACCTCCAGCTGGAGACCATCACCATGGTGGCCGAGGCCGCCGCGACCTCCCTGCAACTGCACCTTCAGGTGACCCCGGAACGCTTCTCCTCGGTGTGGAACGCGGCCCAGGCGATCTGCGGGGCGCAGCTCGCGCTCGGCGCCAACTCGCCGTTCCTGTTCGGGCGGGAGCTGTGGCGGGAGACCCGTCCGGTGCTGTTCCAGCAGGCCTGTGACACCCGTACGGCGGAACTCAAGGCGCAGGGCGTCCGGCCGATCACCTGGTTCGGCGAGCGCTGGGTGGACTCGGCGTACGACCTGTTCGAGGAGAACCTGCGGTACTTCCCCGCCCTGCTGCCGATCTGCGACGACGAGGACCCGCTGAAGGTGCTCGCCTCCGGCGGCGCGCCCCGGCTCGCCGAGATGCGGCTCCACAACGGCACGATCTACCGCTGGAACCGGCCGGTGTACGACATCGCGGGCGGGACCGCGCACCTGCGGGTGGAGAACCGGGCGCTGCCGGCCGGGCCGACGGTGGCCGACACGCTCGCGAACGCCGCCTTCTACTACGGGCTGGTCCGGGTGCTCGCCGAGCAGCCCCGGCCGGTCTGGACCCGGCTGCCGTTCGAGCGGGCCGACGAGAACTTCCGGCAGGGCGCCCGCTACGGCATCGACGCGGTGTTCCAGTGGCCGAGGGCGGGCCGGGCGGGCCGCGGCGGCGGGCTGACCACGGTGTCCGCCGTCGACCTGGTGCTCAACGAACTGTTGCCGATGGCCCACCAGGGCCTGGACGAGTGGGGCGTGGAGCCCGCCGACCGGGACCGCTACCTGGGGATCATCGAGCAGCGCTGCCTGCGCCGCACCAACGGCGCGGCCTGGCAGAGCGCGACCTTCCACCGGCTGCGCGAGCAGTACGGGATGGACCGCCCGGCCGCGCTCGCCGCGATGACCAGGCGCTACATCGAGCACATGCGCACCGGCGAGCCGGTGCACACCTGGCCGGTCGGGTAGCCGGACCGCTGTGTCAGGATGATCGCTCCGGCGGTCGGCCGACGGCCGGAGCGACGCCCGCCACGCTGGAGCCCCCGTGACCACCCTCCCGACCGCACCGGAGACCGCGAAGCCCACGCGCCGGCTGCTCGGCGTGGAACTGCTGATCGTCCTCGGACTCTCCCTCGGGGCCAGTGGCGTCAGCGCGCTGATCAGCTTCGCGGCCTCGCTCACCGAACCGATCCAACTCGGCCAGCAGGTCGCCACGTTGAACGGCTCGCGGGCGCCCGGCCGGCCCTGGCTGGACCTGGTGTGGCAGCTGTACTACATCGGGCGCGGGCTGATGCCGGTGGTGCTGGTCGGGTACCTGCTGGTGCGCGAGGGCGCCGCGCTGCGGGTGCTCGGCTTCGACCTCGGGCAGAAGCTGCGCGACCTCGGCCGGGGCGCCGCCGTGGCGGCCGCGATCGGCGGCTCCGGGCTGGTGCTGTACCTGGCCTCGCAGGCGGCGGGCTACAACCTGACGGTGGCGCCGTCCGGGCTGCCGGACGTGTGGTGGCGGATCCCGGTGCTGGTGCTCTCCGCGTGGCAGAACGCCGCCCTGGAGGAGGTCGTCGTCCTCGGCTACCTGCTGCGCCGGCTCGGGCAGCTGGGCTGGTCGTGGCCGGCGGCGGTGGTGGCGAGTTCGGTGCTGCGCGGCTCGTACCACCTGTACCAGGGGGTCGGCGGGCTGGTCGGCAACATGGTGATGGGGGCGGTGTTCTGCCTGCTCTACCGGCGCTGGGGGCGGGTGATGCCGCTGGTCGCGGCGCACGCGTTGATCGACACGGTGGCCTTCGTCGGGTACGCGCTGCTCGCCGGGCACGTCAGCTGGCTGCCGACCCCCTGAGCGGGAGGCGGCCGGCCGGGGTGCGCGGCGGCCGGGCGAGCAGGCGGTCGACGTGCCGGCGCTCCAGGCCCGGGCCCGGGTCGATCGGCAGCAGCAGGCGGTCGCGGCGCCAGAGGGAGTTGCGGACCAGCCGCGGCGGGATGACGTCGTCCACCCAGGCGAACGGGCGGCCTGCGGCGTAGCGCAGCAGCGGGGCCCACTTGCGGGCCGAGAGCAGCTCCATCAGCGGGACGCGCGGGTCACCGGGCTGCGGGACGTCGCCGGTGAAGCGGACCAGCGGGAGGGCGGGCAGGCCGATCGCCGGGGCGATGTGCGCATTGGCGTGCTCCTCCCAGGTGGTGGCCCACACGAGTTCGTAGGTGCCGGCCAGCTCGCGCAGCCAGGCGCCGTGCCGGGCGGAGAGGAGCACCGAGTAGCCGAGCAGGGTGTGGGTGTCGAACCCGGCGTCCGGGTGCGGGCAGACCGGGTTGAGCACCCCGTCGACGTCCAGGAACAGCAGCGGCTTCGGCACCAGTGGCCCCCAGAGACGGTGGTGTGACTTACCTGGTCGGACGAACCTGGCGTACCAGTGGTTGCGTACGGCCGGGCGCACGCGGGGCGCACGGGGCGCTCACGGCGCGGCCACCGGCTCGGCGGCGGCCACCGGTGCGTCGACGGTGCTCCTGCGGGCCAGCCGGCGGACCTGAGGCTCCAGCAGCACGACCGCGCTGAGCACCAGGCAGACGACGGCGCAGGCCCACAGCGCGCCCGAGAGGCCGAGCACCGTGGCCGCCGGGCCGGCCAGCGCGATGCCGATCGGGGACAGCGAGAAGGAGCCGAGCTCGTCGTACGCGGCGACCCGGGAGAACATCTCCTCGGGGATCTCCTGCTGGAGCGCGACCATCCAGTTGACGCCGAAGACGGTGACGCCGACCCCGGACAGGAACATCGCGAGGGCGAGCAGCGGCAGCGGCGCCTCCGCCGCCAGCGCCAGGGCGGGCACGCCGAACAGGAACACCCCCCAGTTGCCGACCAACAGGATCCGGCGGGGCCGCCAGCGGGCCATCAGCACGCCGGTCACCACCAGCCCGACGCCGTAGGCGGCCATCGCCAGGCCCCAGTCGGACGCCCCGCCGAGGCGCTCCTTGGCGACCGTCGGCCCGTACACCGATTCGACCGCGCCGATGCAGGCGACCAGGACGGAGAACTGCGCCACGACCACCCAGAGCCAGCGGCGGGAGGCGAACTCCCGCCAGCCCTCCCGCAGATCGCGCAGCATGCTGTGGCCCTGCGGGGCGGGCGCCTGCTCGGCCTCCAGGAAGAACCGGAGCGAGGCGGCGACCAGGAAGCAGGCGCCGTCCAGGGCGAGCACCCAGCCGGGGCCGACGGCGGCGGTGAGCGCGCCGCCGAGCGCGGCGCCGCCGATCTGGGAGGCGTTCTGGCCCATCCGGAACACCGAGAAGGCCCGGGCGGCGTGCTCCGGGGCGACGGCCTGCAGCATCATGCCGCCGGAGGCGGGGGAGTAGAGCGCGTACCCGGCGCCGCCGGCGGCGGAGAGCAGCATCAGCTGCCAGAGCCGGATGTCCCCGGCCAGCACCAGTGCCGCCAGGACGACCTGGGACAGGCCGCTGAACAGGTTGGCGGCGACCATGAGGTGGTGCCGGGGCATCCGGTCGGCGAGGGCACCGCCGACCACCAGGAGCAGGACGGTGGGCAGCAGCCGGGCGGCGGTGACGTAGCCGACCTCGGACGTGGTGCCGCCGTGGCCGAGCACGGCGAAGGCCGTGGCGATGGGGGCACCGGCGTTGCCGAGGCCGCTGACCACGGTGGCGGCGGTCTGGATGCGGAAGTTGCGGCTCGCCCAGGCGAGGCGGCGGGGGCGCGGAGGTCGGGTCGGCACCTGGAGACTATGGCCGCGGCTCGTACGGCTGTCCAACGGGTTTTCACGGCTGGGACGGGCTCAGCCCAGGTGGCCCCAGAGGAAGGTGAGGGTGCGGCGCCAGGCGGTCGCGGCCTGGAGCGGGTCGTAGGTGCCGAGCGGGTTCTCGTCGTTCATGAAGGCGTGGCCGGCCGGGTAGAAGTGGATCTCGGGGCGGACGTCGGTGGCCTCGCCGATCCGGATCGCGGCCTCGTCGACGGCGGCCATCGGGATCGAGCCGTCCAGTTCGCCGTAGTGCCCCAGGACGTGGGCGGTCAGGCCCCGGTAGTCGAAGTCCGGGTCGGGCGGGAGGCCGTAGAAGGGCACCACCGCGGCGACCCGGTCGCCCTCCCGGGCGGCCAGCAGCAGGGCGAAGCCGCCGCCCATGCAGAAGCCGACCACGCCGACCACGCCGACCGCGTCGCCGACCACGCCCTCCAGGGCGAGCAGGTGGTCGACGGCCCCGGAGAGGTCCTCGACGGCCCGCTCGACCGGGAGCTCGCGGGTGAGCCGGGCCGCCTCGGTGCGGTCGTGGGTGGTGGCGCCGCCGAACAGGTCGGGGGCCAGCACGGTGAAGCCCTCGGCGGCGAACCGGTCGGCCATCGTCGCGACGTGCGTGGTGAGGCCCCACCACTCCTGCACCACCACCAGGCCCGGCCCGACGCCCTGGGGCGGGCGGGCCAGGTACCCGTGCGCGGTGCGGCCGTTGCTCGGGAAGGCGACGTTCTGCCGGGAGCCGCCCTGGTCAGGCATGGGTTCCTCGCGGTGGGTCGGGCCGGATGCGGCGGGGACTCGACGGGGGCGGGCTCAGCCCATCTCCTCCAGGGCGCGGCCCTTGGTCTCCTTGATGCAGAAGGCCACGAACGGGATGGAGAGCAGCGCGAAGGCCGCGTAGATGACGTACGTCGCCGACAGGTTCCAGTCGGCGAGGTCGGGGAAGCTGACGGTGATCGCCCAGTTGGCGATCCACTGGGCCGAGGCGGCGACGGACAGCGCGAGCGCGCGGATCCGGTTGGGGAACATCTCGCCGAGCAGGACCCAGACCACCACGCCCCAGGAGAAGGCGAAGCAGAGCACGAAGACGTGCGCCGCGACCAGGGCGACGGTGGCGTGGGTGTTGTCGAGCGTGGCGGTGTCACCCGTGCCGTGCCGGTACGAGAACGCCCAGGCGGCGGTGCCCAGCGCGAGCGCCATGCCGATCGAGCCGGCCAGGGCGAGCGGCTTGCGGCCGATCCGGTCCACCAGCGCCATCGCGATCACCGTGCCGATCACGTTGATGATCGAGGTGGAGAGGCTGATCAGCAGCGAGTTGGACTCGTTGATGCCGACCGACTGCCAGAGGAACGAGGAGTAGTAGAAGATCACGTTGATGCCGACGAACTGCTGGAACACCGAGGCCCCGATGCCGACCCAGACGATCGGCAGCAGGCCGAACCGCCCGCCGAGCAGGTCCTTGAGCCGGGGCTTGTGCGAGGACTCCAGCACCGTGCGGATCTCCGCGACCCGGGCGTCCAGGTCGACGTCCTCGCCCTCCACCTCGCGCAGCACCTTGCGGGCCTGATCCTCCCGGTGGTCGGCGATCAGGTAGCGCGGCGACTCCGGGATGGCGAGCGCCATCAGCCCGTACACCAGGGCCGGGATGGTCTCCACGCCGAGCATCCACTGCCAGGCCTGGATGCCGCCCAGGTGGCCGGTGGACTCGCCGCCGGCGGCCTGGTTGATCGCCCAGTTGGCGAGCTGGGAGACGGTGATGCCGAGCACGATCGCCATCTGCTGGAAGGACGCGAGCCGGCCCCGGTAGGCGGTCGGCGCGACCTCGGCGATGTAGGTGGGCGCGATCACCGAGGCGATGCCGATCGCGATGCCGCCGACCACGCGCCAGGTGGCGAGCACCTGGATGCTCGGCGGGAACATCGAGCCGATGCCGCTGATCGCGAACAGGGTGGCGGCCAGCAGCATGGTGCGGACCCGGCCGAGGTGGTCGGCGAGCCGGCCGGCGGCCACCGCGCCGGCCGCCGAGCCGAGCAGCGCGATGGCCACCACGAAGGCCGTTTCGCCGTTGCCCACGGCGAAGTGCTTCTGGATGCCCGTCACCGCACCGTTGATCACCGCGCTGTCGTAGCCGAACAGGAACCCGCCCATCGCGGCGGCGGCGGAGATGAAGATGACGTGCCCGAGGTGGGCCTCGCCCGCCCGATGGCTGTTGAGTGTGGACAAGCGCGCTCCCCGAGGTGGACGGGCCCGCTCTGACGGCCGAGTGGGCAGGACTCGTCTCACATTCGAGCAGCGACGGGGCCGCCCTGCTCGAATTGGAGGCCGATCGGGTGATCCGGGGTCAGTCACCCGCGGTGTGATGGGCCGTTCGCGCCGGGAGCGTGAACGGTCGGACGCGCCCCACGGTCAGCCGGCGCGCCTGCCGGGCCAGTTGACGTGCCCCCCGGTCACTCGGTGCGTCCCGGTCAGCCGACGCGCCGCTGGTGCCGGCGCAGCAGTTGGGTGCGGGCGGCGGCGTCCTGGTCGCGCCGGGGGTGCGGGGCGTTCGCGCGGTCGGCCTCGCGCTCGGCCAGCCGGTCGGCGATCGCGTGCTGGGCGTCGGCCGGCTTCTTGTCGTCGTACTTGAACTTGGCCCGCACCTCGCGGACCGTCAGGCGGAGCCCGCGCAGGCCGGGGAGCAGCCGGGAGAACTCGCCCTCACCGGGCACCACCCGGGTGTCCGGCGTCTCCGGCTGGAAGTGCGCCAGCTGGCGGTTGAGGATCTCCGCCTTGCCCGCCGCGGACTCGACGAGCTCGGCGGTGCAGTGGAAGTGGACGGAGGCGTAGTAGCTGGTGGGCGTGCCCGGCTCGCCGCGCCAGTGGCCGGGCGCGAAGGCGTAGCCGTCGGTGACCGCGAGGGTGACCTGCGGGTCGGCCCGGACGGCGGCCAGCAGCGGGTTGGGCGCGGCGAGGTGGAGCAGGATCTCGCCGCGCCCGGCGTCCAGCAGGAAGTGCGTCGGGACTAGCACCGGGCCCTCGCCCGGTCCGCCGTTGGCGGCGAGCAGGCCGAAGTCGCGGCCCTCGGCCAGCCAGGCGCGCCACTCCTGTTCGTCGCCGCGGTCCCAGGATCTGATCAGCATCGGCGGGCCCTCCGTCAGCGGGGGTAGCCGCGCAGGTGCGCGGGCAGCGGGACGGTGGTGGAGGCGGCCGGCTCGGGGGTGCCGTGCACGGTGGTGACCGGGATCAGGCCGGACCAGTGGGGCAGGTCGAGGTCCTCCGGGTCGTCGTCGGCGCCGTCCGCGCGGGTCTTGGCCGAGACCTCGTCCAGGTCGAGCCGGAGGACGGCGGTGGCGGCGAGTTCCTTGGCGTTGGCCGGGCGGACGTCGGCGGAGCGGCCGGGGATCGCGTGGTCGACCAGCGCGGCCAGCGCGACGTCCAGCTCCTCGGGGTCGGTGACCTGGTGGGCGGTGCCGTGCGCGATGACCGAGCGGAAGTTGACCGAGTGGTTGAACGCGGACTTGGTCAGCACCAGCGCGTCGACCAGGGTGACGGTGAGGCAGACCGGCAGGCCCTGGTCGGCGGAGGCGTTGCGCAGCGGACGGCTGCCGGTCGAGCCGTGGACGTACAGCCGGCCGCCGACGCGGGCGTAGATGGTCGGCAGGACGACGGGGGCGCCGTCGGCGACGAATCCGAGGTGGCAGATGTACGCGTGGTCGAGGATGTCGTGGATCGCCTCCTGCTCCCAGGTGGCGCGGTCCTTGTAGCGGGTGGGGGTGGTGCGGGGGGTGCGGGAGTAGCTGGCGGAGCCTTCTGAAGGGGCCGACATGACAACCTCTATGTACTAGTGCATAATTTACTTTGTGCTAGGAGACTATCCGCTGAAAGGGCGACGCGCCAGCGAAATCGCGTCCCACATCGAACAGGGCGTGAGCACCGGGCGCCTCGCCCCCGGAACCGCGCTGCCCCCGCTGCGCGACCTCGCCGCCGAACTCGGCGTCAACCCCAACACCGTCGCCGCCGCCTACCGGCTGCTCCGCGACCGCGGGGTGATCGAGACCGCCGGCCGCAAGGGCAGCCGGATCCTCCCCAGGCCCGCGCTCACCCCGCGCGACCAGATCCGCGTCCCCGTCCCCCCGCACGCCCGCGACCTGTCCGGCGGCAACCCCGACCCGGCGCTGCTGCCCGACCTCGCCCCGGTCCTCGCGGCCGCCGCCGGGGCCGCCCACGCCGAGCCCGTCCTGTACGGGCACCCGGCCGTCGACCCCGGGCTGCTCGCGCTCGCCCGCGCCTCCTTCGAGGCCGACGGCCTGCCCGGCGGCCCGATCGCCGTCGCCTCCGGCTCGCTCGACACCATCGAGCGCATCCTCGCCATCCGGCTGCGCCCCGGCGACGCCGTCGCCGTCGAGGACCCGGGCTGGGGCAGCCTGCTCGACCTGCTGCCCGCGCTCGGCCTGCGGCCCGCGCCCGTCCGGCTGGACGACGAGGGCCCCCTGCCCGACTCGCTCGCCGCCGCGCTGGCCGAGGGCGCCCGTGCGGTGGTGGTCACCAGCCGGGCGCAGAACCCGACCGGCGCCGCGCTCACCGCCCGCCGGGCCGAGGAGCTGCGGGCCGTCCTGGCCGAGCACCCCGGCGTGCTGCTGATCGAGGACGACCACGGGCACGGCATGGTCGACCAGCCGTACCACTCGCTGGTGGGCGCCGGCGCGCGGCACTGGGCCGTGGTGCGCTCGGCGGCCAAGGCGTACGGCCCGGACCTGCGGCTCTCGGTGGCCGTCGGTGACCAGGACACCATCGGGCGGGTCACCGGGCGGCTGCGCCTGGGCGCCGGCTGGGTCAGCCACCTGCTCCAGCGGGCCGTCGCCGAACTGTGGCGCACCGACGCGGTGCCGGTCGCCCGGGTGGCCGGCGTCTACCGGGCCCGCCGGAACGCGCTGCTCGGCGAGCTCGCCGCGCGCGGCATCGAGGCGCACGGCGAGAGCGGGCTGAACGTCTGGGTGCCGGTGTCGGACGAGACCTCCGTGCTGGTGGCGCTGGTGCAGCGCGGCTGGGTCGCGGCGCCCGGCGCGCGCTACCGCGTCCAGTCCCCGCCCGGGCTGCGGCTCACCGTGGCCCAGTTGGAACCGGCGGACGCGCAGCGGCTGGCCGAGGACCTGGCGGCCGTGCTGGGGGCGGGCGGGGCCGGTTCGCGGCTGGTGTGAACCGGGCCGCGCCGGTCCGGTTCGACCCGTGCGCTCCGCCGGTCTGAACCCGGTGCTCCGCTGGTCTGAACCCGGCGGTAACAAAGCGGGAAACCTGGTGCAGATACCTAGCGGTAACCAGTGCGGGCATGTCATGTTCATCGCGCCACCGGCCGGCGGCGCACCCTCACCTAGGCGTCTCCCCGTCCCCACCGCACGGGGAGACCGAGCCGCAGGAGTTCCGCCGTGCCCGAAAACAGTTCGAGCATCACCCGCAGCGCCCCTCGACTCCGCCGACGGCTGCTCACCGCGGCCCTCGCCCTCCCGCTGGCCGCCGGCGGTCTGATGGCCGGCGGCCTCGCCACCGCCGCGTCGGCCGCCGCGGCCCCCTCCGTACCCCTCGCCGCACCGGGCGGCCCCACCGCCAGCGTCACGCTCGGCGACAGCTACATCTCCGGCGAGGCCGGCCGCTGGATGGGCAACGCCGCCGGCACCAGCGGCAGCCGGGCCGGTACCGACCGCGCCTGGAACGGCAGTTCCGCCGACGCCTCCCGGATCTACGGCCCCACGGCCGCGAGCGGCTGCGACCGCTCCGACGTCGCCGAGGTGCTCAGCGCCTCCACCGGCGCGCAGAACGAGATCAACCTGGCCTGCTCCGGCGCCGTCACCGCGAACATCTTCCGCGCCGCCAACGGCGGCCAGACGCTCAAGGGCGAGGCCCCGCAGGCCGACCAACTCGCCACCGTGGCACGGCAGAACAGCGTCAAGCTGATCACGCTGTCGATCGGCGGCAACGACCTCGGCTTCAGCGGCATCATCTCCAACTGCGTCCAGGACTACCTCATCTGGTACTCCTACTGCCACGACTCCGCGCAGTCCTCGATCGACTCGAAGATGCCCACGGCGATGGCCGGCGTCGGCAAGGCGATCGACGAGATCCGCGCGGTGATGGCCGGGGCCGGCTACGCGCAGGGGGACTACCGCCTCGTCCTGCAGTCCTACCCCTCGCCGATCCCGCGCAGTGCCGAGATGCGCTACCCGGAGAGCGGCTGGACCCGCTCGAACACCGGCGGCTGCCCGTTCTGGGACGGTGACGCCGACTGGGCGCGCGACTCGATGGTGCCGCAGATCTCCAAGTCGCTGGCCGGGGTCGCGGCGTCCAAGGGCGCCCAGTTCCTCGACCTCTCCGACATGCTGCAGGGCCGCGAGGTCTGCTCGACGGCCACCCGGCAGCCGACCGCCACCGCCGGACCGTCCGCGACCACCAGCGAATGGGCGCGCTTCCTGGACGGCGGCCTCAACTCCACGCAGGGCGTGCTGCAGGAGTCGATGCACCCCAACTACTACGGGCAGCAGGCGCTCGGGCGCTGCCTGACCCTGCTGTGGGGGCAGAGCAGCGGCGACTACGCGTGCCGCAACACGGCGGGGCAGGACGCGGGCGGGATGTACCTGGCGGCGCGGTGACGTCGTGACACCGGGACGTTGTGACGCTGGGTTGTTCCGGCGCGCGGCTGTCGTGACGCCGTGATGTCGTGACGCTGGGCTGTTGTGACGCGATGCCCGGTGCCCGTTTCCGGATCGGTTCCGGAGGCGGGCGCCGGGCGGCTCAGCCCTTGGCGAGCAGGGCCTGGGCGTGCGCCCGGACCTGATCCTTCGTCAAGTAGGAGTCGGTGTACTCGAAATCGCGCATCCGGGCGGGCTGGCGGGCGAGGAAGCCGGTCCGGACGAAGTCGTCCCCGGCAGTCGCGTTGAGCAGCCAGTTGGCGCCCACCCGGAACTTGGCCGCGTTGGTGCGCATCGCCATCAGGTGGTAGCCGCGGGCCACCAGCTGGGCCGGCACTCCGTGCAGTTCCACGCCGAGCGGCTTGGACACCGCGTCCTTGCCACCCAGGTCGACCACCAGGCCCAAGTCCTTGTGGTAGTAGGGCTCCAGAGGCTGGTTGCGGAGCGCGGCGATCACGTTGCCGGCCACCACGCGGCCCTGCCGGGCGGAGTGCTGGGCGGTCGGCGGGCAGACCGCGCCGTCGCCCTTGGCGAGGTCCGGCACGGCGGCCGCGTCGCCCAGCGCGAACACGCTCTCGAACTGCGGCACCCGCATCTCCGCCGTCACCGCGAGCCGGCCGCGGACCGTCTCCGCGTCCAGCGTGCCGATCAGCGGGCTCGCGGCCACCCCGGCGGTCCAGATCAGCGTGCGGCAGGGCAGTACTCGGCCGTCGGTGAACTTGACCGACTCGGCGCCGACTTCGGCCACCGAGACGCCCAGCGACACCTCGATCCCGCGGCCGCGCAGCACCTCCAGAGCGGCCAGGCCCAGCGCGTCGCCCAGCTCCGGCATCAGCTTCGGGGCGATGTCGATCAGGTGCCACTTGATCTGCCGGGCGTCCAGGCGCGGGTAGCGGTGGGACGCGGCGGTGGTCAGGCGTTGCAGGCAGGCGGCCGTCTCGGTGCCCGCGTAGCCGCCGCCGACGACCACGAACTGGAGCCGGGACTCGCGCTCCCGCTGGTCCAGGGTGGCCGAGGCGAGGTCGAGTTGGGCGATCACGTGGTCGCGGACGTAGGCCGCCTCGGCGAGCGTCTTCATCCCGCGGGCGTAGTCGGTCAGGCCGGGGATGTCGAAGGTGCGGGTGACGCTGCCGGGGGCGAGGACCAGGTAGTCGTACTTCTGCGCCACCACCTCGTCGGTGATCTTGCGGACCACGCACACCTTGGAGGCCGGGTCCACGCCGATCGCGCCGCCCGGAACGATGTGGGTGCGGCGCAGCGTGCGGCGCAGGGAGACCGCGACCGACTGCGGGGTCAGCACGCCGGCCGCGACGTGCGGCAGCAGGGGCAGGTAGAGCTGGTAGCTGAACGGTGTGACCAGCGAGATCTCGGCCTCCGACGGCGCGAGCTTGCGTTCGAGTCGACGGGCGCACTCCAGGCCGGCGAAGCCGCCGCCCACGATCAGGATCCGAGGTCGTTCCATCGCTCATCCCTTTGCCGTGCAGGTCGTAACCGCGAAGGTCCCCATTGCTGTCCGCCACACTCGCACGGAGCAGCGGGGGCTGCCACCGGGGTGGGGCGGATGGTGGAGGGGTGGGACGGGGCGTACGGAGGGGAGGAGGTGACGGGTCGGCACCGATAGGCTGTCGGGCGTGCTCCCCGAGGTGACGGCGGTCCGTTATGTGACGCCACTGCGAGAAGGCGGCTCGATGCCGGGCCTGGTCGAGGCCGACGACCGGCGGCTGTACGCGCTGAAATGGGTCGGCGCGGCGCAGGGCCGGAAGGCGTTGGTGGCGGAGGTGCTGGCCGGGGAGTTGGGCCGGCGGCTCGGGCTGCCGGTGCCGGAGCTGGTGACGGTCGACCTGGATCCGGTGCTGGCCCGCAGCGAGCCGGACCAGCAGGTCCAGGACCAGATGCGGGCCAGTGGCGGGACCAACCTCGGGATGGCCTTCGTCAGCGGCGCGCTCAACTTCGACCCGCTCTGCTTCGAGGTGGATCCGGAGCTGGCCGGCCAGGTGCTCTGGTTCGACGCGCTGATCGGCAACGTCGACCGCTCCTGGCGCAACCCCAACCTGCTGGTGGCGACCGGCGGGCTGCGGCTGATCGACCACGGCGCGAGCCTGATCTTCCACCACCACTGGGCGGGCGCCGCCGCCTGGGTGCGCCGCCCGTACGACGCCTCCGACCACGCGCTGCTGCGGGCCCGGCCGGACCTGACGGCCGCCGACAAGGCGCTCGCACCGCTCGCGGAGGCCGCGATCGAGGGCGCGGTGGCGAGGATCCCGGAGGTCTGGCTGCTGGACGAGCCCGGCTTCGACTCGCCCGAGGCGGTGCGCGCCGCGTACCGCGCCCAGCTGACCGGCCGACTGGCCGGTCCGCGCGACTGGCTGCCGGAGGTGCCCGCATGACCGAGCCGAGGACGCCCGCGCTGCCGGCCGCCGTCGAGCTGCACGACTACGAGTACGCCGTGATCCGCGCGGTGCCGCGGGTGGAACGCGGCGAGTGCGTCAACGTCGGGGTGCTGCTGTACTGCCGCCAGAACGGGTACCTGGCCGCGCGCACGCACCTGGACCAGGCCCGGCTGCTGGCGCTCGACCCGGTGGCGGACGTGAACGGGGTGCGGCGGGCGCTGCACGGGATCGAGGCGGTCTGCGCCGGGGGGCCGGAGGCCGGCCCGGCGGCGGGGGACAGTCCGGGGCAGCGGTTCCGCTGGCTGACCGCTCCGCGCAGCGCGATCGTCCAGCCGGGGCCGGTGCACACCGGGCTGACCGCGGACCCGGACCCGGAGCTGCGGCACCTGTTCGATCAGCTGGTGCTCTAAGCTCTGTCGACCGGCCGGAGGCTTCGTCGACCGGCCGATGCCGCAGTTCCGGTCAAGCCGTCGACGGTTGCCGTGGTCAAAGCTTGAGTTGCTGAAGCACTTGGCCGTACGCTGACCCCATGGGTTCGACAGCGACGACGACCGTACCGACCAACGCCGAGTTGATGGAAGCGTTGGCCGCCGTCGGCGCCGCGTATTTCCAGGACTTCGCGGCGGCCGCGGCCCGGCACGGGCTCTCCTCCTCGCAGGCCAAGGCGCTCGGCGCGGTGCAGGAGCCGGTGCCGATGCGGGCGCTGGCCGGACGGCTGGGCTGCGACGCGTCCAACGTCACCGGGATCGTGGACCGGCTGGAGTCGCTGCGCCTGGCCCACCGGGAGGCCGCCGCCGGCGACCGCCGGGTGAAGATCGTCGTGATCACGGACGAGGGCCGGGAGATCCTGAACCGCATCCGCGGCGAGATGGCCCGCACCCACCAGGCGTTCGAGGCGATGACCGACGAGCAGCGGATCGCGCTGCACTCGATCTGCGCGCAGGTCCTGCCGGTGCTGGCCGGCCGGTCCGGCGCCGCCCAGTAGGCCGCCCGGCAGCGGGCCGCCCCGCGCCCGGCGGGAATCGTCGGGCGGGCCCGGTCGGAGCCGTCCGCTCCGGCCCGGGCCGGAGCCGCCCGATGCGCCGACGTTCCGGCTGACCTCGGCTGTTAGGCTTGCGAAGCGTGAGCGCGAAGCCCCAGATCCCCAATGTCCTGGCCTCCCGGTACGCCTCGGCGACCCTGGCCCAGCTGTGGTCCCCCGAGCACAAGGTGGTCCTTGAGCGCCACCTGTGGCTCGCCGTCCTGAAGGCCCAGCAGGACCTCGGTGTCGAGGTACCGGCGAACGCCGTCGCCGACTACGAGCGGGTGATCGACCAGGTCGACCTCGGCTCGATCGCCGCCCGTGAGCGGGTCACCCGCCACGACGTGAAGGCCCGGATCGAGGAGTTCAGCGAACTCGCCGGCCACGAGCAGATCCACAAGGGCATGACCTCCCGGGATCTGACCGAGAACGTCGAGCAGCTGCAGATCCGCCAGTCGCTGGAGCACGTGCGCGACCGCACGGTGGCCGTGCTGGTCCGGCTGGCCCGCCTGGCCGCCCAGCACTCCGAGCTGGTCATGGCCGGCCGCTCGCACAACGTGGCCGCGCAGGCCACCACCCTGGGCAAGCGCTTCGCGTCGATCACCGACGAGCTGCTGGTCGCCTTCCGTCGCCTGGAGGAGCTGATCGCCCGCTACCCGCTGCGCGGGATCAAGGGCCCGGTCGGCACCGCCCAGGACATGCTGGACCTGCTCGGTGGCGACACCGACAAGCTCGCCGAGCTGGAGCGCCGGGTCGCCGGGCACCTCGGCTTCGAGAACGTGCTGATCAGCGTCGGCCAGGTCTACCCGCGCTCGCTGGACTTCGAGGTGCTCACCGCCCTCGTCCAGCTGGCCGCCGCGCCGTCCAGTCTGGCCAAGACCATCCGTCTGATGGCCGGCCACGAGCTGGTCACGGAGGGCTTCAAGGAGGGCCAGGTCGGCTCCTCGGCGATGCCGCACAAGATGAACACCCGCTCCTGCGAGCGCGTCAACGGCCTGGCCGTCATCCTGCGCGGCTACGCCTCGATGACCGGCGAGCTGGCCGGCGACCAGTGGAACGAGGGTGACGTCTCCTGCTCAGTGGTGCGCCGGGTCGCGCTGCCGGACGCCTTCTTCGCCTTCGACGGCCTGCTGGAGACCTTCCTGACCGTCCTCGACGAGTTCGGCGCCTTCCCCGCCGTGATCGAGGCCGAGCTGGACCGCTACCTGCCGTTCCTCGCCACCACCAAGGTGCTGATGGGCGCGGTGCGCGCGGGCGTCGGCCGGGAGACCGGGCACGAGGTCATCAAGGAGCACGCCGTCGCCTCCGCGCTGGCGATGCGTGCGGGCGCCCGCGAGAACGAGCTGCTGGACCGGCTGGCCGCCGACGAGCGGATCCCGCTGGACCGGGCCGGGCTGGACGCGCTGCTGGCCGACCGGCTCTCCTTCACCGGTGCGGCCGGTGCCCAGGTCGCCGAGGTGGTCCGCCAGGTGGAGGCCGTCGCCGCCGCCTACCCGGAGGCCGCCAAGTACGCGCCCGGTGACATCCTCTGACGATTCGTCAGCTGGCTGAGGGCCCTGCCGCCGATCCGGTGGCGGGGCCCTCGTCCGTGTGGACGTGGCCCGGGTCGAGCGGCGGGGTGGTGCCGCAGGCCCACTCGCAGTCCGGCTCGGCCACCGGGCGGTCCACCGGCGCGAGCACGTTGCCGCGGACGGTGGCGAAGGCCGTCAGCCCGCCGGTGACCAGCAGCCCGGCGCAGATCAGCATCGCGGTGCGGAAGGCCGAGTCCACCGCGGACGGCACCCGGTAGGCGTCGCCGCTCAGCCCGGCGAGCGAGGGCAGCGCGGCGACCGCGAGCAGCCCGGCCGCGCGGGCGGCGGCGTTGTTGACGCCGCTGGCGATGCCCGCGTGCCGGACCTCGACGGCGGCCAGCACCGTCGCCGTCAGCGGCGCGACCAACAGGGTCATCCCGCAGCCCAGCACCGTGACGGCGGGCAGCACGTCCGCCCAGTAGGAGGAGCCGGGGCCGGTGCGCAGCATCAGCAGCACCCCGGCGGCGCACAGCAGCGGACCGACGGTGAGCGGGATCCGGGGGCCGATCCGCTTGCCCAGCCGCCCGGCGCGCGCCGACAGGGTCAGCATCAGCACGGTGATCGGGACCAGGGCGAGGCCGGAGACCAGCGGGGAGAAGCCGGAGACGATCTGCAACTGCACCACCAGCAGGAAGAACACCCCGCTGAACGCCGCGTAGACGCAGAGGGTGACCAGGTTGACGGCGGTGAACAGCCGGGAGGAGAAGAGGCCGAGCGGCAGCATCGGCTCGGCGGCGCGGCGCTCGACCGCGATGAAGGCAGCGCCGAGCAGCAGGCCGATCGCGCCGGTGAGCCAGACCGCGGGGGACAGGCCCTCCCCGGCGGCGGTCAGCGCGTAGGTGATCGCGCCGAGGGCGAGCGCGGCGAGCAGCGCGCCGGGGACGTCGAAGCGGCCGACGGCGCTCTCGTTCCGGCTCTCGGGGACGAACCGGGAGGTGACCGCGACCACGGCGGCCGCGAGCGGAAGGTTCAGCAGGAAGATCCACCGCCAGCCGGGGCCGTCCACCAGCCAGCCGCCGAGGAAGGGGCCGACCGCGGCCGACACCCCGCCGAGGCCCGACCACAGGCCGACCGCCGCCGAGCGGTCGTCCGGGTGGAAGACGGCTTGCAGCATGGCGAGCGAACCGGGGGTGAGCAGCGCCCCGCCGATGCCCTGGACGGCGCGGGCGGCGATCAGCACGTGGATGGTGGGGGCGGCGGCGCAGGCCGCGGAGGCGGCGGCGAACCAGAGCACGCCGATCAGGAAGACCCGGCGCCGGCCGTACCGGTCGCCGAGCGCGCCGCCGAGCAGGATCAGTCCGGCCAGGGTGAGCAGATAGGCGTTGAGCGTCCACTGCAGGGACGCGAGGGAGGCGCCGAGATCGGTGCCGATGCGGGGCAGCGCGACGTTCACCACGGTGCCGTCGAGCATCGCCATGCTGGAGCCGAGCACCGTCGCGAGGAGGACCCAGCGTCCCCGCGAGGTGCCCAGGCGCAGTGTTCCTGCTTCGGAGGTGGCCACGGGCCGATCCTGCGCCCGTGGGGCGTACGTGACAAGGGTCACCGGGGGGTGTGTCGGTGGGTGCGCGGTGCGTGAGCGGGCGGGTGCGCAGCGGTGGCGGAATCGGCGCAGCGTCGTGGATCAGTGGCGCCGGGTGAATGGATTGTGCACGTACGGTGCAGCCGATCATTCGGAGGGTCACCGCAGCTCGGGGGGTTGTTGCCGGTTCAAGTGATCGACATTGCTTCACCCGAACGGATGGGTTTTAGTTCAGCGACCGCCCGGCCAGTCCGGACGGATCCACCGGGTGGAACGCCGAATCCTGCCGCTGCCCGGTGGCTCGCACCGAACTCTGTACGGCAGGAGCGGGGGACCCACAGGTAAGTCGCCGGACCGGAAACGGCACGCTTTCGCGTACCCGGATCCAGGGCCGGCTAGGGGTGAAGCCGCATGTGCGGCCGGGCAACTCCAGCCCGAACCCGACAGCTCACCTCGCAGGCGTCGGAGAGGAAAATTCCATGCCTGCACAGGCTCGTCGTATCGCCCTGCCCCGCGCCGCCCGCATCGGGATCGCCACCGCCGTCACCGGTGTCTCCTTCGCCCTGCCGCTCGTCACCGCGATGAGCGCCCAGGCCCACCCCGCGCCGGCCGCCGCGGTCACCGCCGCCCCGGCCGCCGCTCCCGCCGACCAGGCCCAGGCCTCGTCGCAGGAGAGCTACCGCGTCGTCAGCGGCGACACCCTGTCCCGGATCGCCGACGCCCAGCACGTCGACGGCGGCTGGCAGGCGCTGTACGACCACAACCGTGAGGTCGTCGGCGGCAACCCGGACCTGATCTTCCCCGGTCAGCGGCTCGTGATCGCGGGCCAGGCCGCCCCGGCCAAGCCCGCTGCCCCGGCGAAGCCCGCCCAGCCGTCCGCCCAGGACGCCGCGCCGGCCACCACCGCCGCCAAGCCGCAGGCCCAGCCGGAGGTCCGGACCGAGGCGGCCAAGCCGTCCGCCCAGCTCCAGACCCAGCTGCAGACCGCCGCGCCGTCCGCCGTGGTCACCGCCGTGCCGGTCGCCGCCGCTTCGGCCTTCGTCGCCCCGCTGGCCGGCCCGAAGCTGGGCACCGCGTACGGCGTGGCAGGCTCGATGTGGGCCTCCGGCCACCACACCGGCCAGGACTTCGTCGCCTCCACCGGCACCCCGCTGCGCGCCGTCGGCAACGGTGTCGTGGTGAAGGCCGGCAACGGCGGCGCCTACGGCAACGAGGTCGAGATCAAGCTCGCCGACGGCCACTTCGCCGAGTACGCGCACCTCTCCTCGATCGGGGTGAAGATCGGTCAGGCCGTCAAGGCCGGACAGCAGATCGGCCTCTCCGGCGCGACCGGCAACGTGACCGGCCCGCACCTGCACTTCGAGATCCGCAACGGCTCGGAGTACGGCTCGGACATCAACCCGGTCGCCTACCTGCGGGCCCACGGCGTCGCGCTCTGACCCGTACCGGATGTACCGGATGTGCCGGATCTGCCGGATGTACCGGATGAGGAACCACCGCTGCTACGGGGCGAATCGACCGCCCGGGATGGTCATGTCGGGTGACCGCTCGACCGGGTGATCGCCGCAGCAGTGGACATGGGCGCGGGACACGCCCAGGCCGGCCCGGCTCGCGAGACTTCTCTCGCGAGCCGGGTCGGCCGCTGTCGTTTCCGGGCCTTGGTGGGTGTGTCCGGGGAGAGTTGACGATACGTCAGTGTGCTTCGGCGGGCCGGTTCAGAGCCGGTGGGCGGGCAGCCCGTGCTGGGCGGCGGTCAGCAGCTCGTGCATCCGCTGCCCGAAGTCCTCGGTGTCGGCGGCCGGTTCGGGGAAGACCAGGCGGACGTCGCGGTGGCCGTGCGGGTGGTCCAGGCGCAGGACCAGGCCGTGGCGGTCCAGGGCGAGCGGGCGGACCTCCGGGTGCTGGGCGAGCAGGTCCGGGTCGAGCAGCCGGGTGAGGACGGCGAGGGCGTCGGCGTGGTCGTCGGCGAGGTGGGTGAGCATGGCGGCCTCGTAACGGGCCAGCGGGTCGGGCGTGGCGAGGGCGAGGTCGCCAGCGGTGAGCGCGCCGGTGCCGTAGGGGGTGGCGAGGACGGCGTGGGCGACGTCCACGCGCAGGTGGACGCTGAGGCCGTCGTCGGCGAGGTGGGCCAGGTGCAGTCGGCCGGCCAGGGTGAGGCGGGCGCGGATCCGGTCGCGGACGGCGACGGGGGAGATGTCGGTGACGTCCAGGACGACGGCGAGTCCGTCGGTGGCGCGGGCGGCGGCGGTGGCGAGCGGGTCGCCCAGCGGGGCGCGCAGGCGCAGCCGGGAGCCGTGGACGGAGACCGGGGTGTCGAGGTCGTGGTGTTCGCCGCAGGCGCGGACGGTGAGCGAGGAGGTCGCGCTGAGCAGGCTCTGGACGCGCTCGGCGGTGGTGGGTTCGGGCACCTCGGCGTCGCCGGCGGGCAGGCTCATGACGGACCTCCAGTTAGTTAGGTGAGCCTAACCTAATCTCCGCTCGAGGGTGTGGCAAGTGGCGTGGCCGGGATTGCTGTCGTCGGGGATAGGTGGCGCTTGCAAGTACCTGCGGGTGTCTCGTATTGTCGACGCTGGTAGTTGCATGCGCAACGGTTCTCTCTGGAAAGCGGTCCCTCATGCCCCTCGCGCTCCTGGCGCTGGCGATCAGCGCCTTCGGTATCGGCACCACCGAGTTCGTGATCATGGGCCTGCTGCCCGAGGTCGCCGGCGACTTCTCGGTCTCCATCCCCACCGCCGGTCTGCTGATCTCCGGCTACGCGCTCGGCGTCGTGGTCGGCGGCCCGCTGCTCACCATCCTCGGCACCCGGGCCCCCCGCAAGGGCATGCTGCTGACGCTGATGGGCCTGTTCGTGGTGGGCAACCTGATCGCGGCCGTCGCCCCCGCCTTCGGGCTGCTGATGATCGGGCGGATCGTCAGCGCCTTCGCGCACGGCGCGTTCTTCGGCATCGGCTCGGTCGTCGCCGCCGACCTGGTCGCCCCGCACAAGCGGGCCGGCGCCATCGCCCTGATGTTCACCGGCCTCACCGCCGCCAACGTGCTGGGCGTCCCGATGGGCACCCTGCTCGGCCAGCACTTCGGCTGGCGCTCCACGTTCTACGTCGTCGCCGGGCTCGGCCTGCTCGGCCTCGCCGGGATCGCGGCGCTGGTGCCCGTCCAGCCGCGGGCGGGCGCCGCCCGGCTCGGCCCCGAACTGGCCGTCTTCCGGACCCTGCGGCTCTGGCTCGCGCTCGCCATGACCGTGCTCGGCTGGGGCGGCATCTTCGCGATGTTCACCTACATCACGCCGATGATGACCGAACTGGCCGGCTTCGCCCCGAGCAGCGTCACCTGGCTGCTCTTCCTGTTCGGCGTCGGCCTGTTCGTCGGCAACCTGCTGGGCGGCTGGTTCGCCGACCGCGCGCTGATGCGCAGCCTCACCGTGATCCTCGCGGTGCTCGCGGTGCTGCTGTTCGCCTTCACCTTCGCCGCGCACAGCAAGCCGGCCGCGATCGTCCTCATCCCGCTGATCGGGCTGTTCGGCTTCGCGACCGTCGCGCCGCTGCAGAAGCGGGTCATGGACCAGGCGGCGGGCGCGCCGACGCTGGCCTCGGCCGCCAACATCGCCGCGTTCAACCTGGGCAACGCGCTGGCCGCCTGGCTCGGCGGGCTGGTCATCTCCGGCGGCCTCGGCTACGACGCGCCGAACTGGGTGGGCGGGCTGCTCACCGCGGTCGCCCTCGGTGTGACGGTGTTCGCGGCGGCGCTCGACCGGCGCGGCGCGGCGGGCGAGGGGCGGGTCGTGGCGCGCTCGGGGGCCCCGGCCGAGCAGGGCGTGCCCGCGGGGCGGTGAGCGAGGGGGACGGCGGAGGGCCCGGACGCCTGGTGCGCGTCCGGGCCCTTGCGGTGGTCGGGCCGCTCGACGGTGTCTCAGGCGACGACGGCCTGGGCGTCGATCTCGACCAGCATCGGCTCCTGCGGCAGCTCGACGAAGATCGTGGTGCGGCAGGGCTTCACGCCGCCGGGCTTGATGTTCTCGTCGATGAACTCGGCGTACACCTCGTTCATCAGCGGGAAGTCCGCCCGCTTGGTGAGGTAGACCCGGAACATCACCACGTCCTCGATGGTGGCCCCGCCGGCCTCGACGATCGCCTTGACGTTCTCCAGCGTGCGCCGGGTCTGCGCCTTCACGTCGCCGTGGTACAGGTACTCGCCGGTCGCCGGGTCCTGCGGGCCCTGGCCGGAGACCTGGAGGATCGGGCCCTTGCGGACGCCCTGGGAGAACATCCAGGCGGGGGCGGGGGCGCCGTCGGTGCGGACCTCGGTCTTGCCGCTGGTCGGGTGCTGCTCGTTCATGGGGTTCCTTACGGTCTGACGGTTGATCAGTTGTGGTCCGGGCGGCCGCAGTCGGCCGAGATGGCGCGGGTGGTGGCGAGCAGCTGCGGGAGGAGGTCCAGCACCTGCTCGTAGGGGAGGACGACGTCCGGCACCGAGATGGACGCGGCGGCGACGACCCGGCCGCTGGCGTCCCGGATCGGTGCGGCCACGCAGTTGATGAACGCCTCGTGCTCGGCGTGGTCCTGCGCCCAGCCCTGGACGGCGACCTTCTCCAGCTCGGCGAGCAGCGCCTCGGGCGTGCTGAGGGTGCGGGGTGTGTGCGGGGTGAAGTCGATCCCGGCGGCCACCCGGCGGCGTTCGGGCAGCGGCAGGTCGGCCAGCAGCACCTTGGAGACGGCGGCGCTGTGCAGGGCGGCGCGCAGGCCGATCCGGGAGTACATCCTGACCGGGTGCCGGGAGTCGAACTTGTCGATGTAGACGACCTCGCCGCCCTCGTACGCGGCCAGATGCACGGTCTGGCCGGTGGTGGCGTTCAGCTCGGCCAGGTGCGGGGCGGCGATCCGGCGGACGCCGCGCTGTTCCAGGGCGAGGCCGGAGAGGGCGAACAGGCCGGCGCCCAGGTGGTAGCGGTAGGCGGCGTCACGGTAGACGAACCGTTCCTCCTCCAGGCTCTGGAGCAGTCGGAGCACGGTCGTCTTGTGGACGCCGAGCACCTCGGCCAGCTGGTCGAGGGAGCGCTCGCCCTCGCCGAGTTCGGCGAGCAGGCGCAGGGCGCGGGTGACGGTCTGGCTCATCGTGCTCCGCCGGGGTCGTTCGGGCTCGGGTTCGTGCTCATTGTGCCCGGGCCCGCCGGGTGTCGCGGGACCGGTCCGCGGGGACGGCCGGGCCGGTGATGCCCTCCACCGAGACCCGGGTGGCGGCCCAGTCGGCGGGCGAGGCGTCGAGCAGCGCGGCCACCACGGCGGCGGGCGGCAGTTCGGCCTGGTCGCCGTGGGCGGTCAGCGCGCAGGCGGCGCTCAGGTGGCCGAGCCGCAGCCGGCGGCGCTGGTCCAGGCCGCGGACGGTGCCGGCCAGGTAGCCGGCGGCGAAGGCGTCGCCCGCGCCGGTGGCCTCGACCACCTCGACGGCCAGGGCCGGTTCGCTCACCGCCGTGCCGTCCCGCTCCAGGGCGGTGACCAGCCGGGCGGCGTCCTTGACCACCACGGTGGCCGGGGAGGCGAAGCGGCGGCGCAGCGCGGCCGGTTCCCCGGTGCCGAACGCGGCCTCGGCCTCGTCGGCGCCGATCAGCAGCAGGTCGGCGGCGTCCAGCAGCGGCGGCAGGACGGCCGGGTCGCGGTCGTGCCAGAGCGCGGGGCGCCAGTTGAGGTCGAAGCTGACGGTCCGCTCCGGGCGGCGGTCGGCGAGCAGGGCGCGCAGCAGCGCCAGGCAGTCGTCGGAGAGCGCGGCGGTGATGCCGGACAGGTGCAGCAGGCGGGCGCCGGACAGCAGCCGGACGGCCGCCGGGTCGGCCAGCAGGGCGGGGGAGAGCGCGGCGGCCGCGGAGCCGCGCCGGTGGTAGTGCAGCCGGCTGCGGCCGGGGCCGAGGTCGTGGTGGTGGCCGGTGGCGCCGCCGACCTCCTTGAGGTACAGGCCGGTGGGGCGGTGCGGGTCGACGGCGACCGCCGAGACGTCCACGCCGCGGGCGGCGACCTCGGCGAGCAGCCGGCGGCCGAAGCCGTCGTCGCCGACCCGGCTGATCCAGGCGGTCGGGACGCCGAGCGCGGCCAGCGCGCCGGCCACGTTGGACTCCGCGCCGCCGACCGACAACCGGAAGTTCTCCACCGCCTCCAGCGGGCCCGGCCGGTCCGGCAGCAGCACCGCCATGGACTCGCCCACGCACACGGCCGTCGGGGAAGGACCGGGGCGGGCCGGGCCCGGGGTGTCCTGTCGCGGCATCTGCTGGGCTCCTCCGTCTGCGGCGGCCGTTCCGTTGACCGTGATCCGGCGCCGATGCTAGAACCGTCATGCCAACATGTGCAACCCTCATTGCACATGTTGCAACACGGCAGATGGAGGAAGACGGTGGAGCAGACCTTCGCAAGCATCGGCACCGGGCCGGGCATCGACGACGGCGCGGTGGCGGCCCTCGCCGACGAGACGCTCGACTGGCGGTTCAAGGCCGCCCCGCCGGAGGCTTGGGGGCACTCCGTCCGCGACTGGCTGGCCACCGGACCCACCCTCACCGGGCTCGGCACCCCGCTGCTCACCCTGGACGGTGCCGCGCTCGACCACAACCTCCGCACCATGGCCGACTGGTGCGCCAAGGCCGGGGTCGCGCTCGTGCCGCACGGCAAGACCACCATGGCGCCCGCCCTGTGGCAGGCGCAGCTCGCCGCCGGCAGCCACGGCATCACCCTCGCCAACCTGCCGCAGGTGCGCGTCGCCCGGGCCTTCGGAGTCGAGCGGATCCTGCTCGCCAACACCCTGCTCGACCCGGCCGGACTGGCCTGGCTCGCCGCCGAACTGGCCGCCGACCCGGCGTTCGCCTTCGTCTCCTGGGTGGACTCCACCGAGAGCGTCCGGCTGATGGACGAGGCGCTGCGCGCCGCCGGGGCCCAGCGGCCCGTCGAGGTCCTGGTCGAACTCGGCGGCCCCGGCGGGCGCACCGGCGCCCGCGGCGTGGACGCGGCCGTCGAGATCGCCGCCGCCGTGCTGCGCGCCCCCACCCTGCGCCTCGCGGGCGTCGGCGGCTACGAGGGTGCGCTCGCCCACGACGCCACCGCCGACGGGCTGGCCACCGTCCGCGACTACCTCAAGGCGCTCGCCGACCTGCACGGCCGGCTCGCCCGCGCCTACCCGGACGACGCCCGGCCGATCGTGACGGCCGGCGGCAGCGCCTACTTCGACCTGGTCGTCGAGGAACTGGCAGGCCTGCCGGACGCCCTCGTGGTCCTGCGCTCGGGCGCGTACATCGCCCACGACGACGGCTTCTACCGGGGCATCTCGCCGCTGGTCCGGGGTGCCGGCGCCACGCCGTTCCGCAGCGCGCTGCACGGCTGGGCCCGGGTGGTGTCCCGGCCCGAGCCGCAACTGGCCCTGCTGGACGCCGGCAAGCGCGACCTGCCCTTCGACGAGGGCCTGCCCGAGCCGCAACGCGTGCGCGGCGGCGCCGAGTTGACCGGCACCGCGGCCCGGATCACCGCACTCAACGACCAGCACGCCTTCCTGCGCGACGCGGGCGACCTCGCCCCGATCGGCGCGGTGCTGCGGCTCGGCGTCTCCCACCCGTGCACGGCCTTCGACAAGTGGACCGCGATCCCGGTGCTGGACTCCGCCGACGCGGCCGAGCCGAAGGTCACCGGGCTGGTCAGGACGTTCTTCTGATGGCGGGCGGCAGAGCGCCCGACACCGTCTTCCGGGGCGCCACCGTCGTCGACGGCACCGGCGCGGACCGCTACCGGGCGGACGTGCGGATCGCCGACGGGCTGATCACCGGGATCGGCCACGGCCTCGACGCGCCGACGGTGGTGGACGCCGACGGGCTGGTCCTCGCCCCCGGCTTCATCGACATGCACGCCCACTCCGACCTCGCCCTGCTGCTCGAACCCGAGCACCCGGCCAAGGTCACCCAGGGCGTCACCTGCGAGGTCCTCGGCCAGGACGGCCTGTCCTACGCCCCGGTGGACGACGCCACGCTGCCCGCGCTGCGTCGCCAACTGGCCGGCTGGAACGGCGATCCGGAGGGCTTCGACTGGGACTGGCGCGGCGTCGCGGGCTACCTGGACCGGATCGACCGCACCGGCGTCGCCGTCAACGCCTGCTACCTCGTCCCGCACGGCTCGCTGCGGATGCTCGCCATGGGCTGGGCCAACCGGCCGCCCACCCCGGCCGAACTCGACCGGATGCGCCAGGAGTTGGCGCAGGGCCTGCTGGACGGCGCGGTCGGCATGTCCAGCGGCCTCAGCTACACCCCCGGGATGTACGCGGACACCTCCGAGCTGGTCGAGCTGTGCACCGTGGTAGCGGCCTACGGCGGCTTCCACGCCCCGCACCAACGCTCGTACGGTGAGGGCGCGTTGGAGGGCTACGCGGAAATGGTGGAGATCGCCCGGCGGACCGGCTGCGCGCTGCACCTGACCCACGCCACGATGAACTTCGGCGTCAACCGGGGCCGGGCCGGCGAACTGCTGGAACTGGTCGACCAGGCGCTCGCCGACGGCGTCGACCTCACCCTGGACAGCTACCCCTACCTGCCGGGCTCCACCACCCTGGCCGCCCTGCTGCCCAGTTGGGCCACCGAGGGCGGTCCGGCGGCGACACTCACCCGGCTCGCCGACCCGGCCGCCCGCGAGCGGATCCGGTATGAGGTGGAGGAGAAGGGCAGCGACGGCTGCCACGGCGTCGTCACCGACTGGGCGACGATCCAGATCTCCGGTGTCCGGACGGCCGAGCTGGCGCGGGCGGTCGGCCGGACCGTCGCCGAACTCGCCGCCGAGCGGGGCCGCAGCGGCACGGAGGTCTTCCTCGACCTGCTGCGCCGCGACGAACTGGCCACCACGATCCTCCAGCACGTCGGGCACGAGGAGAACGTCCGGGCGATCATGCGCCACCCGGCGCACACCGTCGGCAGCGACGGACTGCTGGTCGGCGCCCGGCCGCACCCGCGCGCCTGGGGCACCTTCCCCCGCTACCTCGGCCACTACAGCCGGGAGTTGGGCGTGCTGACACTGGAGGAGGCGATCGCCCGGATGACCGGTCGGCCCGCCGCCCGGCTCGGGCTGCACCGGCGCGGCCTGATCGCCCCCGGCCACCACGCCGACCTGGTGCTCCTCGACCCCGAGAAGGTCCGGGACGCCGCCACCTTCGAGCACCCCCGGCTGCCCGCCGAGGGCGTCCAGCACGTGTACGTCAACGGCACCGCCGTCGTCCGGCAGGGCCGCACCACGGGCGCCCGGCCCGGGCGCGCCCTGCGCCGCACCGACCGAGGAACCAGATCCCTGTGAATCCCCCCTCCGTGAACCCCCTCGCCGATCTGCGGGACGACCCGGTGATCGCCGTGGTCCGCGCGCCCCGCATCCCGGACGCGGCCGCGCTGTGCGCCGCGCTCGCCGACGGCGGCATCAACTGGACCGAATTCACCTACACCACACCGGAGGTGACGACGCACCTGCGGCGTGCCGCGGACGCGGGCTGGCGGGTCGGCGTGGGCACCGTGCTGACCGCCGAGCAGGCCGAGCGCGGGGTCGCGAGCGGGGCGTCCTTCCTGGTCACCCCCGGCTGCCGGCCCGAGGTCGCGCAGGCCGCCCGGGCCGCCGGGGTGCCGGTGGTGCTCGGGGCGCTCACCCCGACCGAGGTGGCCCGGGCGGTGGACCTCGGGGCCGCCGCCGTGAAGATCTTCCCGGCCCGGGCGTTCGGCCCCGGCTACTTCAAGGACCTGCGCGGCCCGTACCCGGACGTCCCGCTGGTGGCCTCCGGCGGGGTGAACGCGGGCAACGCCGCCGACTTCCTGGCGCACGGCGCGCTCGCGGTCTGCGCGGGCACGGACGTGGTGCCGCCGGACGCGGTCGCGGCGGGGGACTGGGCGGAGATCACCCGGCGGGCCCGGGCGTTCACCGCGGCGTGCGCGGTGGCGCGGGCCTGAGGGGCCGGTGGGCGGCGGGGTGCCGGGGCGGTCGGTCGGCGAGTTGTCGGGACGGCCTCGGCGGGCTGTCGGCGGGCTGTCGGCGCGGCCGGGGATGGGCGAGAATCGTGCTCCCCAGCCCCGGCCCCAGCCCTGGCCCCGGCCCCCGGATCCGGCAGGAGGACCCACCCCATGACCCCGCCCCGCCCCGGCCCCGACTGGCTGGCCGACGCCGTCCTGTACCAGATCTACCCGCAGAGCTTCGCGGACTCCGACGGCGACGGCATCGGCGACTTCGCCGGCATCGCCGCGCACCTCGACCACCTCGCCTGGCTCGGCGTCGACACCGTCTGGCTCAACCCCTGCTTCGCCTCCCCGTTCCGCGACGCCGGTTACGACGTCGCCGACTACCTCGCCCCGGCCCCGCGCTACGGTGCCACCGAGGACCTGGTCGCGCTGGTCGAGGCCGCCCGCCGCAAGGGCATCCGGATCCTGCTCGACCTGGTCGCCGGCCACACCTCCGACCGCCACCCCTGGTTCCTGGCCGCCGCCGAGGACCCGTCCGACCACCGGTACATCTGGTCCGACCAGCGGGTGGACGGCTTCGTCGCCTCGCCCGGTAGCCGCCCCGGCTGGTACCGGCCGAACTTCTTCGACTGCCAGCCCGCGCTCAACTTCGGCTACGCGCGCCCGAGTTCCGAGGATCCCTGGCGCCAGCCGGTGGACGCCGAGGGCCCGCGCGCCAACCGGGCGGCCCTGCGCGACATCATGGCGCACTGGCTCGGCCTCGGCCTGGCCGGCTTCCGGGTCGACATGGCCTCCTCGCTGGTCAAGGACGACCCGGGCCTGGTGGAGACCGCCAAGTTGTGGACCGGGCTGCGGGACTGGCTGGACCGCGCCCACCCGCAGGCCGCGCTGTTCGCCGAGTGGGGCGATCCGGCGGCCGCCGTCGCGGCGGGCTTCCACGCGGACTTCTTCCTGCAGTTCGGCGGTGCCGACCACGGCCTGGCGTTGCGCTCGCTGTGGAACAACGGCGCCGGCACGGTCGAGGAGTTCTGGCAGCAGGGCCCGTGCTACTTCGAGGCCGAGGGGCGCGGCACCCCGCAGGTGTTCCTGGACGCCTGGCGCGCCGCCGCCGAAGCGACCGGGGGTGTCGGCCACATCGCCCTGCCCACCGCCAACCACGACTTCTCCCGGCTGGCCACCGGCCCGCGCGCCGACGGGCAACTGGCCGCCGCCTTCGCGTTCCTGCTCACCTGGCCCACCCTGCCGGCCGTCTACTACGGCGACGAGATCGGCATGCGCTACCTGCCCGGACTGCCCGACGTCGAGGGCAGCGTGCTCGGCCCGCGGTACAACCGGGCCGGCTCGCGGACCCCGATGCAGTGGGAGCCCGGGCCGACGGCGGGCTTCTCCAGCGCGTCGCCCGAGCGCCTCTACCTGCCCGTCGACCCGGACCCGCGGCGCCCGGACGTGCTCTCCCAGCGGGCCGATCCGACGTCGCTGCTGCACACCGTCCGGCGGCTGATCGCGCTGCGCCGGGCGCATCCGGGGCTGGGTGCCTCCGGCGGGGTGGAGGTCCGGCACGCCGGGTACCCGCTGGTGTACACCCGGGCCGGACGGTACCTGGTGGCGGTGAATCCGCGCCGGGAGCCGGGGGCGGTGCGGCTGGAGCACGGCGGGGTGCGCCCGCTGGAGGTGCGGGGCGTGCGGGTGGCGGACGGGGAACTGCGGGCGGACGGCTTCTCGTACGGCGTGTTCGAGCTGTCCTGAGCGCTCGGCCGTGTCCCCTGCTGGGGCGGCCGGCTTTCGAACGGCGTCAGATAGTTGTAAGCTACATCCAAGATAGTTGCATTTACCACCTGATGTAGGCGCATTCGACACCCCTCATGGTTGTATTTGCCACCTATCTTGACTCGACGCCACCGGAGGACGGTACGAACGCCATGAGCACATCCCAGACCCCTGCCGCAGCGCCCGCCCTGGGGCACTCGCTCAAGCACCTCGCCCTCCACCTGATCACCCCGCTGCTGATGTGCCTCGGCATGGCGCTCGCCTACCAGGGCGCCTTCCACCAGCCCGAGCCGCACCACCTGAAGGTCGCCGTGGTCGGCACCACCCCGCAGGCGCAGGGCCTGGCACAGGCGATCCAGGCCAAGGCCGGGGCGGCGGTCGACGTCCGCACCCTGCCAGACCGGGCGACCGCCGAGCAGCAGCTGCGCGACCGCGACCTGGTGGGGGCCTTCCTCCCGGATGCCAGGAGCCCCGAACTGCTCGTCGCCAAGGGGAACTCGGACACCTCGGCGGTGGCCGCCACGGCGGTGTTCAGCAACGTCACCGACCGGCAGGGCGTGCCGTTGCACGTCACCGATCTCACCACCCCGGCCGAGGGCGACCCGACCGGCCAGGGCCTGTTCTTCCTGCTGGTCGCGCTGAGCATCGGCTCCTACGCCAGCGTCGCCGTGATCGGCGCGGCCGGCGCCGGGCTGAGCATGCGGATCCGGGCGCTGGTCGGCGTGGCGGTGTCGCTGGTGGTGAGCGTGATCGGGATCGTCACCGCCGGACCGGTCTTCCACGTGGTCGACCACGACCTGGCCGCGGTGTGGGCGCTCGGGTGGCTCTACTCGGCGGGCGTCGTCCTGATCGGCATCGGCCTGCACAGCTTCCTGAAGAGGTGGACCACCCTGGCCCTGATGGTGCTGTTCGTGATGCTGAACTTCACCAGCTCCGGCGGCGTCTTCCGGCCCGAGCTGCAGAACGGCTTCTTCGGCGCGCTGCACGGCTTCTGGACCGGCGCCGGCTTCCTGGAGGGCGCGCGCAGCATCCTGTACTTCGACGGCGGCGCGGGCCTCGGCGGGCACGTCGTGACCCTGGTGGTCTGGCTGCTGCTGGGCGGGGCCGCGCTGGTGGCCGCCGCGCTCTACGAGGGGCGCGGGCGCCGGGCGGTGGAGAGCCCGGTGGAGGCCGAGGGGGAGATGGCGGAGGCGGTCGCGGTCTGACCGCACCGCACGCGAGTGCTTCACCCGCCGCCAAGGGCATCGGCACCGGGTGGGGACCGGCGGCCCGCGCCCGGCTCTGGACAAGCCGGACGCGGGCCGGTTTCGCGGCTCCGGTTCCGTGACTCAAGCTCTGTGGCTCCGGGTTCCGTGGCTCCGGGTTCCGTGGCTCCGGGTTCCGTGGCTCCGGGCTCATGGCTCCGGGCTCATGGCGCGCCTTCGGGGTGCCCGTCGTCCGGGAGGCGGTCGAGGGCGGCGACGGGGATTCCTCCAGGGGTGAGGGTCATCGGGCGTCCCCGGCGGGGGCCGTCGCGTCGCCGGACGGGGCGTCGCCGCGCAGGTGCGGGCGGGCCAGCAGCAGGTAGAGCCCGCCGGCCGCGAGCACCGCCACGGCCGAGAGCAGCACGAGGTAGTCGTCGTACCAGGCGGCGTCCGGGGTGCGGCCCCAGCAGATGTTGACGATCGCGGCGAGCCCGTACACCAGCGCGCCGATGTTCACCGCCAGGCCCCAGCGGCCGAGCCGGAAGTCCCCGCTCGGGCGCCAGCCGCGCAGCCGGGCGCGCAGGGCGGCCAGCACCACCATCTGGAAGGCCAGGTAGATGCCGATGCTGGAGAAGGAGATGATCTTCGTCAGGGCGCCCTCGGAGAGCGCCGAGGCGCCGACGATGATCACGCCCGGCACTGCCGCAGCGAGCAGCAGCGCGTACGGCGGTACCCGCAGGCGGTCCGAGACGGTGGCGAGCAGCCGGCTGCCCGCGATCATCCGGTCCCGGGCGAAGGAGTACGCCAGCCGGCTCGCCGCCGCCTGGAGGCTCAGCACGCAGGACAGGAAGGAGATCAGCACCACGCCGATCACCACCCGGGCGCCGGTGGCGCCGAACGCGTCGTGCAGCACCGAGGCCACCGGGTCCTTGTCGTCGCCGGAGACCACCGCGCCGATGTCCTGGATCGACATCACCAGCGCCAGGCTGACGCCGATCGCCGCCGCGCCGCCGACGTAGAGGGTGCGCCGCATCGACTTGGGGATCTGTCGACCGGGGTTCGGCACCTCCTCGGCGACGTCGCCGCACGCCTCGAAGCCGAAGAAGAGGAAGACCGCGATCAGTCCGGCGGCCAGGAAGGCGTCGGTGTACGAGCCGCCGTCGCCCGCGCCGAAGCGGTCGAAGACCACACCGAGCCCGTGGTAGCGGTGGGTCAGCAGCAGCCAGGCGCCGACCGCCAGGGCGCCCAGCAGCTCGGCGGCGAAGCCGAACACGGCCGCCGCCGACAGCACCTTGGTGCCGCCCAGGTTGATCACGGTGGCGAGCAGCAGCAGGCCGAGCGCGCACCAGACGGTCGTCGCGGTGCTCGGTTCGACGCCCAGCAGCGCGGCCACGTACGGGCCGGCGCCGTAGGAGACCGCGGCGATGGTGGACATCAGCGCCAGCAGGTACACCCAGCCGGTCAGCCAGCCCCAGGTGCGGCCCCAGAGCCGGCGCGACCACGGGTACACCCCGCCCGCCACCGGGAACTGGGCGACCACCTCGCTGAACACCAGTGCCACCAGCAACTGGCCGACCCCGGCGATCAGGAAGCTCCACACCATCGGCGGGCCGGCGGTCGCGAGGGAGGAGGCGAAGAGTGTGTACACGCCGACGACCGGGGAGAGGTAGGTGAAGCCGAGGGAGAAGTTCGCCCAGAGGCTCATGTCGCGTTTGAACTCGGAGGCGTAGCCGAGGGCGGCCAGCCGTGCGGCGTCGGCATCGGCGCCGAGGTCGGGGCCCTGAGGGGGGAGGGGGCCGGTCGGGGAGGTGGCACGTGCGCTGGCATCGGTCATGACCTGCTCCTGCTCTTGGGAACGTGGCGTGACGCGTGAGGGCTTACCGGGGGGTGGTGCTCGGACCGGGATCGCGGGAAAACATACGAGATCGGGTTTCTAGCGGCAAGGGTGCGTGCCCGACCGGGAGGTACCCTGCCGGAAGCACCCAGTCCGACGGTGATCGAGGAGAGGGTCGGCGTGGCGACGATCGGGAGCGCGACCCCGCTGCTCAGCGCCGTCCTCGCGCCGCTGACCGACCTCGGCCGCGCCGATGCCGTGGCCCGCCGGATCACCGAGGCGATCGCCCTCGGCCTGGTCGCCGACGGGGATCAACTGCCCAGCGAGAACGACCTCGCCGACCAGCTCGGCGTCGCCAACGGCACCGTCCGCGAGGCGCTCGCCCTGCTC
Source organism: Kitasatospora sp. NPDC088264 (assembly GCF_040685715.1). Classification (NCBI taxonomy): domain Bacteria; kingdom Bacillati; phylum Actinomycetota; class Actinomycetes; order Kitasatosporales; family Streptomycetaceae; genus Kitasatospora; species Kitasatospora sp. NPDC088264. The sequence goes on along the minus strand of NZ_JBFBIR010000023.1, from coordinate 63,071 downwards.
CGCGAGGCCGACCTGATCGAGACCCGGCGTGGCCGCAACGGCGGCAGCTTCGTCCGCACCCCCGGCGAGGGCCCCGAGCGCCTCCAACTCGCCCGGCTGCGCGACCTCGCCACCGTCGACCTGCGTGACCTCGGCGACGAGGAACTGGCCGTCTCCGGCACCGCCGCCCGGCTCGCCGCCGAACGCGCCCCCGTCGACCTCGCACCCCGGCTCACCCGGCTGGTGCACGACCTGCGCGACGCCGCCGGGCCCGCCGAACAGCGCCGCGCCGACGCCCGTTTCCACATCGAACTCGCCGTCGCCGCCCAGTCCGTGCGCCTCACCCGGCTCGCCGTCCGGCTCCAGGCCGAACTCGGGCCGCTGCTCTGGCTGCCCGCACCGCACGGCCCCGACCAGGAACGGTTCGCCGAGCAGCACCGGGAGATCCTGGTCGCCGTCCTGGCCGGCGACGCGGCCGGGGCCCGGGCCGCCGCCGAGGTGCACACCGTCGCCTGCGTGCACCACCTGGTGCGGGGGCACCTCCAGCTGGCGGACGAACGGCTGACGGCTGACGGCTGACGGGTGACCGGAGGCCCGGTGGTGGGGCGGGCGGCGGTGCCGTCGGCGGCGGCGAACCGGGAGGTGGTCCGGACATGACCTCCACTCCTGGATGTATCAGCCCCGTCTTGGTGCGGGCGGCCGGGTGAAGCAGCAGTCGCCGCAGACCCCGGCGCCCGGCCCCACCCGGTAGTACAGGCAGCAGCTGGTCCGCCGGAAGGCGGCGCCGCGCGGGCCGGTCCGTAGCGTCCCGGTACCGGCCAGTGGCGGGCGCGCGAGCAGCTCCGCCACCAACGCCCTTGCGGGGACCGGTGCGTGGGCGTCCAGGACCCGCAGCGTACCGGCCAGGGCGGAGGCGGCGTTGCCCGACAGCAGCCGGGCGGAGAGCGGGACGGCGGACCGCACCGCCGCCGCCAGCGGCTCCAACTGGCCCACCAGGACAGCCTCGTACAGCTGGTCGGCGAGCGGGAGCGAAGTGGGGAACGGAGCGGGGAGCGGGGGCTCCGGCGGCGTCCAGAGGTCGAGCGGCCCCTGATCCGGGATCCGTACCCAGGCGTGCTCCAGTGTCGGGACCGTACCCAGCAGGACGGCCGCCCCGAGGCCCACCGACCAGAAACGGGCGGCCAGTCCGAGGTGCAGGATCGACGCGGCGACCCGCGGCTCGGCGGTGCCGAGCCGCTGCGCCACCACCCGGATCCGCAGGGCCAGCGGCGCGTCCGGCCCGGCGCCGTACAGCTCGGGCAGCGGCCGGAAGCCCGGGGGCGGCCCCGCGCCGGGCGTGGCGGGGGTGTCGAGCGCGAAGTACGGGCCGACGGCGGCGAGTCGGCCGTAGTCGGGGCGGCCGGCGTTCCCGGTGCCGTCGGCGGGGCGGTCGACGGGCATCGGGCGGGCCTCCAGGGCGTTCGGGCGTTCAGGCGCTCGGTGCGCTCGGTGCGTTCGGGCGCGCGGAGGAACGGTACCGCGCCTGTCGGGGGGTGAGCGCGCTGCCGGGGCGGTGGCGCCGGTCCGGGCCGGCGCCACCGCCCCGGGCGCCCGGGGTCAGCGTCCCCGGCCGCCGCCGCGGGCGCCGCGCGGGCGGGTGAGGGTGAAGCGGTCGACGGGGACGAGGTCTCCGTACGGGCCGCTGACGGAGTAGTACGTGACGTCGATGGTGGTCCGGCCGCCGCGCTCGCCCGGGTCGACCTCGAAGGCGGCGAAGCCGTACGGGTTTTCGGCGTCCCGGAAGGCGGACCAGGGGGCGTCCTCGATCACGTACTGCGGGGGCCGCTTGCCGGTGGCCGGGTCGACGGCTCCGACGCCGGTGATGACGCGGGCCTTGGCGGGCTCGAAGAAGAGGTGGTTGGAGGGGGCGGAGGTGCCGCCACCGCCGATCACCAGGTGGACGGTGCCCCGGGTGGTGTCGATGGTGGCGGTGTCGGTGGCGACCGGGACGGGGGTGCGGGTGTCGGTCTGCTGCTGGCCGCGGATCGGGTGCGAGCGCTCGTAGTGGTGCTCGTGGCCGCAGACCACCAGGTCGACGCCGTACTTGTCGAACAGCGGCACCCAGGTCTCGCGGATGCCGAGGTCGGCGCCGTTGAACTTGTCGGCGGTGGAGATGACGACCTGGTGCATGCAGACCACGATCCAGTCGATCTCGGGGTTCGCGTTGGCGGCGGCCAACTCCCGCTCCAGCCAGCGCTGCTGGGCGCCTCCGGAGTAGCCGTGGACGTAGGAGTCGCCGGCGTCCTGGTAGGCGACGTCGTCGTTGTTGAGGCTGATGACGCGGACCGCGCCGGCGGTGAACGCGTACCAGAGGCCGTGCAGTTCGTCGTCGGAGCCGGACGGGGGGAGGTCGAAGTAGGCCTGGTAGGCGCCGTAGCCGGTCGGGCCGTTGCCGCGCTCGTTCTCGTGGTTGCCGGCGGCGGGCATCCAGGGGCGGTGGCGGGCGGAGCGGGTGTTGTTCTCGAACCAGTCGGACCAGGTGCGGACCCGGTCGGTGGCGAGGTTGGCGTAGCAGAGGTCCCCGTTGACGAGGTGGAACAGCGGGGCGATCCGCTCGACTCCGGCGGTGGTGTCGCCGGCGGCGGGGCTGCCCAGGTTGTCGTTGGCGTAGCCGTTCGCGGTCTTCTTGCCGAGGGTGGGGGTGCCCTGGTCGCCGAAGCTGGTGAAGGTGAAGGCGGCCCGGCCGCGCGGGGCGGTGCGGACGGTGCCGAGCTCCGGGGTGGCACCGTCGTGGACGGCGGCGTACACGTAGTCCGTGTCGGGGTGCAGGCCGCTCAGCCGGGCGTGGTGGATCTGGACCTCGGTGCCGGACTTGGCGTCCCGGTAGGTGTTGGTGTCGGCCTGCACGCTGCGGCCCAAGCCGCCGTGCGAAGTGCCGTACCGGACACGGGGGTTGCCGACCGAGGCGGTGGTGTGCCAGGAGACCACGACCTCGCGCGAGGCGTCCGAGCCGAACTGGAGGTGCAGCCCGGCGACGCGCGGGGCGCCGGAGCGGTCCGGCCGCTCCAGCAGCAGCGGAGAGGCGGCGGCGGGCGTGGCCGCGATGCCGGAGAGGGAGACGGCGCCGCCGAGACCGAGACCGGTGGCACCGGCCAGGATCCCGCGCCGGCTGACGGGGAGATGTCCACTGGAAGCGTTCATGGCCGCCAGCCTCACCGCGCGTTGGTGAACCGCGCCGGGGCCGTGACGTGAACTTCCCGCCGGGCCGCATCGGCGGCGGACGGGGAGCGCCGGGTCGGCATCGCCGTCCACGCCTGGGGGACGGGCTACCCGGTGCCGCAGTGATGGGTGCCGCAGTGACGGGCGCCGCGGCGATGGGCCCCGCGGTCACAGGCGCCGCAGTGACGGGCCCTGCCGCGACGGACGCGTCCACGGAGCCGAGGGGGCGCTCCGTGGACGCGGGGAACCTACGAGGCGGGGGTGGCCTCCGGACATCGTGTCCTCCGGCCTGGCAGTTCGATCGTCGACCGAGGTAGTGCCAGTGGCAGACCCTGATCCGTCTCGATCTGTCACCACTGCCTCCTGCGGTCGAACTCCTTCAGCTGCCTCGCAGGTCCACCTCCCATCATGCGCTTCCCACGCCGTGTGCACCAGGGGTCAACCGCCCGAAATCGGATGGATTTCGCAAGTCGGGAGATTCGGGGCGGTGTTACGGCTTCGGCCAGCCGTCGACGAAGGCGAGCGTGCGGTGGTACGGCCCGTCGGGCCCGGTGCTGCGGTAGTCCTCGGTGCTGGTGCCGGTGCGGACGGTGGAGTCGCCGTCGTGGCGGCGGGCGGTGGGGCGCAGGGTGTGGTCGACGGTCGAACGCTCGGTGACGTGGCCGCCGGTGGCCGCGGTGGCCTCGCGGTGGTAGCCGAGGTCCATGGCGGTCCGCTGGTCGGTGTTGCCGGCGGCGTCGTGGGTGACGCGGTAGGTGACGTCCAGCGGTTCGCCCTCGCGCACGGTGGTGGTGCGGTGCGGGCCGCCGCCCCAGGTGGCGGTGGTGCGGGTGAGGTCGGTGCGGTTGTGCAGGGTCACGTCGTTGCCGCTGTCGCGCAGCTGCTGGGCGGAGCGGAAGGCGAGGTCGTCGCGGACCTCGGTGGTGATCCGGCCGTGCGAGGTCTGGACCCAGCCGCGGGCGAGGTCGTGCCGGCCTGCGGTGACGGTCCAGTCGCCGCTGCCGCCGCCGTGGTCGGTGAGCCGGGTGTCGACGGCGGCCTCGGGGGCGACCCGGTGGTCGGTGAGCTGCCCGGTGGTGCGGGCGGTGCCGTGGTCGACGTCGGCGAAGAGGTTGACCTGGCCGGTCCAGGTGTCGTTGTTCTGCGCCTCGGTGGCGTTCACCGCGATGCCGACGGTGTGCGGGCGGCCGTCGAGCAGCAGTCCGACGTAGGGGGTGAGGTCGAGCCGGTAGGCGGGCAGGTCGAAGGCGAAGACGCCGGGGACGGGCCGCCAGAGCAGCGGATCCCACCCGCCGGTGTAGATGACGGGGTAGGGCCAGACCGCGCCGGCCGTCCGCCCGTCGACGGTGAGCCGCAGTTCGCGGAACGGGCCCTTGCCGCAGGAGCCGAGGCCGGGGTTGGCGCTGACGAAGGCGTCGGGCGCGGAGGCGTAGGCGAACTCCTCGCAGGCGCCGCCGCCCCGGGTGTAGACCTCGGCGGTGAGGCGTTCGAGGTTCTGCGGGAAGGTGAGCTCGCGGGTGGCGGCGGGGGCGGCCTGGGTGAGCGCGAACGGCCCGGTGGTGAGCAGGCGGTCGGCGGCGCGGGCGGCGGGCCAGCGGTCGTTCGCGGTGTAGAAGGTGACACTGGCGCTGATGGTGAAGACGCCGGTGTAGGTGGCGTCGGTGACGTTGGCGAGGTCGAGGGAGAACGGCTGCGGGCCGGCGGCGAACAGCGGGGCGTAGCGGGTGAGATCGCGTTCGAGCTTCCATTCGATGCCGTCCTTGGACGGCTCGGGGGTGGAGGAGAGCAGCACCTGGACGCCGCCGACGCGGGCGCTGAAGATGCGGTCGAACTGCCGCCCGGCGACCTGCCCGTGGAGGTCCAGGACCACCGCCGACCAGGGCCCGGCGCAGTCGGCGGGCGGGGTGAGGGTGGTGGTGTACGGGGTGTCGGGCGGGTTGCCGTACCCGTTGCGGAACTGTTGGTCGTGCATCACCTCGACGGTGCAGGAGCGGGTGTCGGGGCGGGTGAGCGGCCGGGTGGCGGTGACCGGGTCGTGGTAGTCGGTGCCGAAGTCGGCGTGGGCGGGGGCGGCGGCGGTGAGGGTGCCGGCGAGGGTCAGGGCGGCGGCGCCGAGGAGGCGGGCGGCGCGGCGAAGCAGCGGGCGGACGGCCAAGGCTGGTCCCCAGGGTTCGGGCGGCCGGCGGGCGCTGCCGCAGGCCGGGTGGGCGGTCCGGGCATCCTTTCGGCGGTGGCATGCCAGCGTCAAGGATTCGCCGGGGGCGCTTCGGGTGCCCGGCGTCGCGGGCCCGGCAAAGCCCTAGTCGACCTCCAGGGCCGCCGCCTCCTGGCGGATCAGGTCCCGCAGGGTGGCCAGCCGGGGCCGGCGGTCGTCCAGCCGCCACTGCATCTCCAGCGGCAGGGTGGCCCGGCCGTCCAGCCGGACGGTGGCCACGTCCTCGGTGAGGTGGCCGGTCATCGAGCCGGGCACCAGCGAGAACGCGCGGTTGCGGGCGAGCAGGTAGAGCCGGGAGCCGACGATCCGCGGCGGGCTGACCAGGACCGGCGGGTCGACGCCGTGGTCCGCGCACAGGCCGAGCACGTGGTCGTAGTAGCGCGGGTGCTGCTCGCGCGGCCACAGCAGCAGCGGCAGGTCGCGCAGTTCGCCGAGGCGCACGCTCGTCCGGCCGGCCAGCGGGTGGTCCCGGCCGAGGGCGACCCGCACCGGCTCGTCGGCGATCCGCTCCAGCCGGTAGCCGGCCACCTCGTCGAGGAAGCGGCCGAGGCCGATGTCGGCGAGTTCGGCGGCCAGCGCGGTGGAGACCTGGCCGGTGTCGACGGCGACCTCGGCGGTGGTGAGCGCGGGCAGTTCCTGTTCGGCGCGGCTGACCACGGCGGGCAGCAGCCGGTTCACCACACTGGGGGAGGCGACGATCCGGGCCGTCCCCAGCCGGGACTCCTCGTGCAGCCGCACCCGGGCCAGCAGCGTCTCGGCCTGCCCGAGCAGCCGGGCGCTCTCGGCGGCCATCACCTCGCCGGCCTCGGTCATCGCCACCGAGCGGCGGCTGCGGTCGAACAGCTCGACACCGACGGTCCGCTCCAGCCGGGCGACTTCCTGGCTGACCGTCGGCTGGGAGATGTGCAGCCGTTCGGCGGCCCGTCCGAAGTGCAGCGTTTCGGCGACGGTGAGGAAGACCTCAAGCTGACGCAAGGTGAAGCCCATGGTTCAAGCCTAAGCCAACCCATAGGTCTGAGCCTATGGAAAGCCCCAGGACTCATTCTGGATTCCGATGCGAACCGTCCATACGCTGAGCGACACGTTGCCCCACCGCAGTGGCATCTCACAGAGAGATCCGACCATGACCGGACTGCCCCCCAGCACCCCCGAAGCCGCCGGCTCCGCGCCGGCCACCCGTTCCGCGCGGGCCATCCGCGTCTCCGAGGAGGTCGCGCAGGCCGTGGCCGACGGCCGGCCCGTGGTCGCGCTGGAATCGACCATCTTCACCCACGGCCTGCCGCGCCCCCGCAACCTGGCCGTCGCGCTGGAGGCCGAGCGACAGCTGCGCGAGGCGGGCGTCGTCCCGGCGACCATCGGCGTGCACGCGGGCGTGCCCACGGTCGGTCTGAGCACCGAGCAGATCACCGAACTGTCCGCGACGGACGGCCTGGACAAGGTGAGCCTGCGCGACCTGCCGGTGGTCGCCGCGCTCGGCCGCCACGGCGGCACCACCGTCGCGGCCACCGCCTTCCTCGCCCACCGGGCGGGCATCCGGGTGTTCTCCACCGGCGGCCTCGGCGGCGTCCACTTCGGCGCCTCCGAGAGCTTCGACGAGTCGGCCGACATGACCACCCTGGCCGCCACGCCGGTCACCGTGATCAGCGCGGGCGTGAAGTCGATCCTCGACATCCGGGCCACCCTGGAGCGCTTCGAGACCTTCAACATCCCGGTCATCGGCTACCGCACCCGCAAGTACCCCGGCTTCTACGTCACCGACTCCGGCCACGAGATCAACTTCAGCGTCGAGTCGCCCGAGGAGGCCGCGCGGCTCATCGAGGCCCGCGACCGCCTCGCCCTGCCGCAGGCCGTCCTGATCGCCAACCCGGTGGACCCCGCCAAGCAGCTGCCGCCGGAGGAACTCGACGGCATCCTGGCCCGCGCCTGGGCCGAGGCCGAGCGCCAGGGCGTCACCGGCAACGCCTCCACGCCGTTCCTGCTCGACCACATCCAGCGCGACACCCAGGGCCGCAGCCTGGAGGTCAACGTCGAGGTCTACCGGGGCAACGTCCGGCTCGGCGGCCAGATCGCGACCGCGCTGGCGGCCGCCGCCCGCAGCGGGGCCTGACCCGTGCTGGGGGTGCTCGGCGACCTCGTCGAGGACATCGTCGTCTGGGTCGACGGCCCGCTGCGGCACGGCACCGACTCCAGCGCCCAGGTCTTCCGGCGGCGCGGCGGCAGCGCGGCGAACGTCGCGAGCTTCGCCGCCGGTCAGTACCCGGCCCGGTTCATCGGCTGCGTCGGCGCCGACCCGGTCGGGGACGGCGTCGTCGCCGAGCTGACCGGGCACGGCGTGGACGTACGGGTCGCCCGGCGCGGCCAGACCGGCAGCATCGTGGTCCTGATCGACCAGACCGGCGAACGGACCATGCTGCCCGACCGCGGCGCGGCCAAGCTGCTGGACCGGGTGCCGGACGAGTGGCTGGCCGGCCTGACCCACCTGCACGTGCCCGCCTACTCCTTCGACGGCGATCCGGTCGGCCGCTCCGCGGTGGACGCGTTGGCGCGGGTCCGACGGGCGGGTGGCACCACCTCGGTGGACGCCTCCTCGACCGGCATGCTGGAGCAGTACGGGCGGGAGCGCTTCCTCGCCCTGCTGGCCGAGTTGGCGCCGACCTTCGTGTTCGCCAACCGGTCCGAGGCGGAGTACCTGGGCCTGCTGGTGGGCGGGCTGCCGGGGCCGGAGCGGGCCCGGCTGGCGGCCACCACCGTGGTCACCAAGGCGGGCGCCGAGGCGACCACCGTCGACGTGCCCGGGGACGCGCCGTTCACGGTGCCCGTGCCGCCGGTGAGCGAGGTGCGCGACCTCACCGGCGCCGGGGACGCCTTCGCGGCGGGATTCCTGGCCGGCTTCCTGGAGGCCGGCGACCTGCACCTGGCCGCCGGCCTCGGGCACCGCAGCGCGGCCCGGGTGCTGGCCACGCCGGGGGCCTCGTTCGCGGAGCGGTGACCTCGGGGAGGCGTCGGGGTGGGCTCGGGACCGCGTCGGGGCGGCGGCGGGGTGGGCTCGGGGCGGTGTCGAGCTGACCATAGGGTGGGCGGCCCTGTGCCCGGGGGCCGCCCACCGGGTGCCCGGCGGCCCGCTCAGCGCAGCGCGTCCTTGCGGAGGAAACGCTTCAGCCGCTGCCAGGGCCAGGTGTTGATCACGTCCTCGGCGGTGAGCCAGCCGCGCTGCGCCGTACCGATGCCGAAGCGCGGGTAGGCGAGCTGCCCGGTGGCGTGGGCGTCGCTGTCGATCGCGAAGCGGACGCCGTGCCGCTTCGCCCGCAGGATGTCCTCGTCACGCAGGTCGAGCCGCTGCGGGGAACTGTTGATCTCGATCGCGGTGCCGGTGCGCGCGGCGGCCGCGAACACCGCGTCCAGGTCGACGTCGATCGGGCCGCGGCGGCCGATCCTCCGGGTGGTGAGGTGGCCGATGACGTGCACGTGCGGATTCTCGCAGGCGCGGATCAGCCGGCGGGTCTGGGCGGCCCGGTCGGCGGTGAAGTGCGAGTGCACGGAGGCCACGCAGACGTCGAAGCCGGCCAGGAACCCGGGCGGCCAGTCCACCCCGCCGTCCGGGCCGATGTTCAGCTCGGTGCCGTGCAGGAGGCGCAGCTTCTGGTGGCGGTCGGCGAGTCGGCGCAGCCGCTCGCGCTGGGCGAGCATCTTCTCGTCCGTCATCCGCTGCATCACCAGGTCCGGTGCGTGGTCGGTGACGGCGTAGTAGGAGTAGCCGCGGGCGGCCGCGGTGTCGATCATCTCCTCCAGGGTGGCCAGGCCGTCGGTCAGGTCGGTGTGCGTGTGCAGGTCGCCGCGAAGGTCCGACTCCTGGACCAGATCCGGGAGTTCACCGCGCAGGGCGGTCTCGATCTCGCCCCGGTCCTCGCGCAGCGGCGGCGCGATCCACGGCAGGCCGAGTGCCGCGTACACCTCGTCCTCGGTCGCGGACGCCACCTTGGCGCCGTCCGCGCCCTCGCCGTCCGTTTCCTCGCCGTCCGCTCCCTCGGCGGCGGTCCGGAACAGGCCGTACTCCGAGAGCTTCAGCCCGGCCCGGACGGCCATCGTGCGCAGCCTGATGTTGTGCGCCTTCGATCCGGTGAAGTAGACGAGTGCCGCGCCCCAGTCCTCCTCCGGGACGACCCGCAGGTCCACCTGCACGCCCCCGGTGGTGCGCACCGAGGTCTTGGTCGGACCGCTCGCGATCACCTCGGCCACGTACGGGAGTCCGGTGAGCGCGGCCATCAGCGGGGCGGAGTCGGCGGCCGTCGCCAGCACGTCGACGTCGCCGACCGTCTCGCGCATCCGGCGCAGCGACCCCGCGCACGCGCAGCGGGTGCAGCCGGGCACGGCGGACAGCGCGGCGACGAGCTGCTCGGCCAGTTCGGTGGCCGCGTCGAGCAGCGTGCGGCCGCCGGAGCGCCGCAGCAACTCGATGCCGTGCAGGATCTTCTCGCCGCTGCGCTCGCCGAAGCCCGCCACGCCGGACAGCCGGTCGGAGCGGACCGCCTCGGCCAGGTCGTCGACGGAGGCGATGCCCAGGTCGCGGTAGAGGGCGAGGGCGCGCTTGGGGCCGACGCCGGGCACGGCCGTCATCTCCCGGACCCCGGACGGGACTTCGACGCGAAGGGCCTCCAGGGCGGTGATCCGCCCGGTGGTGAGGTACTCGGCGACCTTCTCGGCGGTGGACTTCCCGACGCCGGGGATCTGCTGCAGGCCCTTGGCGTCCAGGCCGGCGACGTCCTCGGAGTGGCCGCCCACCGCGCGGGCGGCCTTCTCGTAGGCCCGCGCCCGGAAGGCGTCCCCGCCGGTGATGTTGATCAGGTCGGCGTACTCCTGGAGCAGCTCCCGCACCTGGTCGTTGAGCCGGGGCATGGGGCCAGTCTAGGGGGGTCTCCGGGCTCCGGCCCGGGCGGCGGACCTCCGGGCGGGCGAAGGGAGTTCGTGAGGCCCGGCCCGGGGTCGGCGGCGCCGCGTCGCGGGCCCGCGGCGGGCCGGAGCCCGGGCCTGCCCCGCCGGTCGGCGGGTGTGGCACCGGCCGACCGGCGGGGGTGGTGCCCGGTTCGCGTCCCGGAGCCGGATTGTCACCCGAACGAGTGAGGTGCAGGCTGACAGCAGGGCCTGGGAAGCGGCCCGCGCCGGTCGGCCGCGGTACTGATGACGGCCGCCGGCGATGCGTGAGGGGCAGGGCGATGGCAAGCGGGAAGCTCTGGGGCTATGTCGCATCGGGGGCCAGGGCACTCGGCGCCCTCGGCGGGCCGGGTGGCCCCGGCCGTACGGGCGGGCCCGGCGGCGTGGTGGCGGGCGAGGAACCGGGACCGTTCCGACCGGGCGAGATGGCCGGGCCCCGGGAGCTGTCCCGGCCGGAACTGGAGCGCGTCGAGTGGACCGGCCGGCAGGCCGGCTGCGAGCCGCAGGCACGGCACGTCCAGGTGGCCGAGGTGGTCCGCAAGGTGGTGCGCGGCGGCGGCCGGGCGGCGGCGGTGACGACCCGGCTGGCGCCGGGGCTGCCGGTGGTGGCCGCGGACGCCCGGCGGCTGGAGGCCGCGCTCGCCGGCCTGGTCGACCACGCGATCCGGCGCAACCCGCCCGGCGGGCGGGTGTTGGTCCGCGCCGAGGTGGCGGGCGGGCCGGGCCCGGCCGCGACGGCCCTGCGGGCGGCCGGGTTGAGCGGGGCGGCGCGACCGCGCGGGCGGGTGGAGATCCGGGTGGCCGACCGGGGGTCGTCCGAGCTGCCCGGGGCGCGGGAGTGGCTGCTCGCGGGCGCCCGCGCCGACGGGCCGGTCGGGCCCGCCGTGCACAGCCTGGTGCTGGCGGCGGGCGGGCGGCTGGCGGTGGAGGCCACGCCGGGCGGCGGGCTGACGGTGGTGCTGCTGCTGGTGGTCGCGCACGACTGACGGAAGGCCGGCGGACGGTCGGCGTGCGGCCCTTCGCGACCCTCTTGCTCACCGCAAAGACATCTTCGCAAAAAACCCTTTGCAAAGATGTCTTTGCGGTTCTACGCTCCTGCCATGACCGATGAACGCGGCTGGATGCACAGCGATGACCCCCACATCGTCCTCACGGCCAAGGGCATGCGGGCGATGGCCCACCCCGTGCGCATGCAGCTGGTCGGGCTGCTGCGCAAGCACGGCCCCTCCACGGCGACCAGGCTCGCCGAGCAGCTGGGGCTCAACTCCGGGGCGACCAGCTACCACCTCCGCCAGCTCGCCGCCGCGGGCTTCGTCGAGGAGGATCCCGAGCGCGGAAACGCCCGTGAGCGGTGGTGGCGTTCGGCCCACAAGTTCACCGTCTGGACGGGTGACGACATGGCCGACGAGGAGCCCGACACGGCCGTCGGCTTCCTCCGGTCCGTCCTCACCGCCCACGCCCTGACCGCACAGCGGTCGGTCGACGCCTTCGAGACGATGCCGCGGGAGTGGCGCAAGGCGGTCGGCCTCAGCGACGTGCTGTTGCAGCTCACCCCCGAGGAGGCCGGGCAACTGGCCGCTGATCTGTCCGCGGTGGTGCGGCGCTACCGCGTGCTGGACGCGGAGGGGCCGGCCCCGGAGGGCACCGAGCGGGTCTCCGTGGTCGTGCACGTGCTGCCCGACGCGAGCGTCGGCACCGGCGCTGGTGCCGACAGTGACACCGACACCGACACCGGTGAGGCGGGGTCCCGATGACCACCGTCGCCGACGCGCCCGCGCGTAGCCTCCGACCGCTGGTCGGGGTGCTCTCCGCGATGGCCGTCTCCATCACCGGGACGCGTGTCTCGGCCATCGCCCTGCCCTGGTTCGTCCTGGCCACCACCGGCAGCGCCACCATGACGGGCCTGGTCGCCTTCGCCGAGATGGCGCCGTACGTGCTGGTCAAGGCGCTGACCGGGCCGCTGGTCGATCGGCTCGGGCCGCGGGTGGTGTCCTGGACGACGGACTTGGTGAGCGCCGTCGCGGCCGGGCTGGTCCCGCTGCTGCACGCCTTGGGGCTGCTGCCGTTCGGGGTGCTGCTGGCGATGGTCGCGGTGATCGGCGCGATGCGCGGCCCGGGGGATCTGGCCAAGTCGGTCATGGTCCCGGAGGCCGCCGACCGCGCCCGGGTGCCGATGGAGCGCGCCACCGGTCTCTCCGGCGTCACCGAACGGCTGGCTTCCACGGTCGGCCCGGCGGTCGGTGGCGGGCTGGTCGCGCTGATGGGCCCGCTGGCCGGGCTGGCGCTCAACGCCGCCACCTTCGCCCTGGGGTCCCTCGTCATCGCCTTCGCCCTGCCGCGCGGGATGGGGCGCGCGGCGGCCCTGGCATCCGCCGGCGAGCAGGCCGCCGGGGCCGAGTCCGAGTCCAAGTCCGGGGCCGAACCGGTGGGTTACTGGCGGATGTTCCGCGAGGGCTTCACCTTCCTGCGCTCCGATCCGCTGCTGCTCACCGTGACGGTGCTGGTCGGCATCACCAACCTGCTCGACGCCGGGTTCATCACGGTCCTCCTCCCGGTTTGGGCGCGGGAGTCGGGGAACGGCCCGGCCGCCATCGGCCTGACCGGCACCGCCGGGGGAATCACGGCGGTCGTCGGCAGCCTGATCGCGGCGGCCGTCGCCCACCGGCTGCCCCGCCGGACGGTGTTCTTCGCCGGCTTCCTGCTCGTCGGGGCCCCGCGCTTCCTGGTGCTCGCGTGCGGCGCGCCGCTGTGGGTGGTGCTCACGGTCTTCGCGGTCGGCGGCTTCGGCGGCGGTTTCCTCAACCCGATCCTCGGCGCGGTGCTCTTCGAGCGGGTGCCCCGCCACCTGCTCGGCCGCGTCCACGCCCTCGGCGACTCCCTCGCCTGGGCCGGTATCCCGCTCGGCGGCCTGCTGGCCGGCGCAGCGGTCGGCCTCGTCGGGCTGATACCCACCCTGGTCGCGGGCGGCGCCCTCTACTTCGCCTCCACGAACCTGGCCGGGTTGCGGCCGGAGTGGCGTGAGATGGACCGCCGGCGCGGCCGGACGGGCACTGCCGACGAGGCGAGGCCCGAGCCGGGGACAGGGCCCGAGCCCGAGCCGGGGACAGGGCCTGAGCCGGCGACGGAGCCCGAGCTCGCGCCCGCGTCGGTCCCGGCGCGCCCGTAGGCCTGTCGCACAGGGGCGGCGAGGCGAGCGTGCGGCCGGAACCAGTCGGGCAGAACCAGCTGGTCAGAACCAGTGCAGGCAGTGCGGGGCGCGCTCGGCGCTGAAGAGGGCGTCGGCGAGGGCGGCCGCGCCCGGGCGGTGGGCCCGGATGTGCCCGGCGCGCACCAGCGTGCTCGGGGTGGTGCCGCCGAGGTAGACCGAGCCCAGGTCGCTCACGTCCAGGGACAGGTCGGGCTCCCGGTCCGTCGGGACGCACTCGGCCTTCCCGTCCTGGACGGTCAGCAGGTAGCGGCCGTGCTCGCCGAGGAACGGGTCGTCGACGTCGAGGACGAGCTCGCCGTCCACGAACCAGCCGCGCGAGGTCAGCGCCCGCGGGACGTCCAGCAGCCGCACCCAGAGCCAGTCGGTGCTGCTGCTCCCCTCGCCGGCGTTGAAGTCCGCAAGCTGCCAACGCAGCGGGTGGTCGGACGGAACGTGCTTGAACACGACCTGGGAGACCAGGTCGTGTTCGAGCGCGAACCGGGCCAGGGCCGTGGCGACGGCGTCGTCGGTGGCGATGGTCTCGTCGACCGTCAAGGTGCCGTCGCCGAGCGAGTAGCAGGCGTAGCCGTCCGGGACACCGTCGGCATCCCGGTGGACGGCGACGTAGCGCGACGCCGAGGAGACCGGGGGCCGGCCCGCGCCCAAGGCCCACCAGCGGTGCGGCCGGGACAGTGCGCCGGGCTGTGCGCGGCGGTACCGGTCGTAGACCGCTTCCAGGATCTCGCCGCACTCGGCCCGCCGCAGCAGCTCGATCGAGCCGGTGCCCGGGCCGGGCGCCGCAGTGTCGGCCGTTCCGCGCGCCCGGGGGAGGGCGAAGGCGGCCTGATGGCGCGGCACCGTCAGCCGCTGCGTGTAGGTCGCCGGTCCGTAGCCGAACCTGCGGTAGATCACGGCCTCGGAGGCCAGCAGTACGGAGAGGAACTCCCCGCGGGCCCGAAACTCGGCGAGCTGGCGCTGCATCATCGCGGTGAGCACGCCCTGGCGCCGGTGCGAGGGCAGGACGCCGACGCCGGTCACCCCGCTGGTGGGGACGAGGGCCTCACCGGGCAGGGTGAGCTCGAAGGTGTACGCGCCGGCGGTGCCGACGGGCCGCCCGTCCGCCGTCACGGCGAGCAGGTTGCGGTCCATCTCGGTCGCCGACCACCAGAGCCCGCCGCCGTCGGCCGGGGTCTCCGGGAAGAGCCCGAACGCGGCATGGAGCGTGTCGACGTAGACGTCGAGGTCCTGATCGGTTGTCGGACGGATCTCCATCGTTACCGCTTCCTCCCCTGGATGACGACGGCACCACGGCCCGTGTGCCTCGCCACAGTGCAGCGTTGACCCGTGGCCCGGTCAAGCGAATTACGCTCCGGCACCGGTGGTCAGGCCGGACCGTTTCCCGGACGGCCTCCGGGGCCTTCCTCGGGCCGCTCGTCCTCCGGTGGCGCCCCGACGCTCTCCGGGGCTTCGCGGACGCTGCCCGGCATCGCCGGGTGGCGGCCGATCACGATCACCCCGACCACGATGGCCAGCAGTCCGGCGGACTGCCAGGCCAGCGCACCCGGCGTGACCCGCAGCCGGTCGCCGAGGAAGCCGACCGCGCAGGCGATCCCGGACAGCGGCTGGGCGGCGGTCAGCGCCGGCAGGGACATCCGCAGCGGCGCGGCCTCGAAGGCGCTCTGCACCAGCAGCAGCCCGACCACGCCCGCCGCCACCACCGCGTACGGCTGCCAGCTGCGCAGCACCGCGTCCAGCCCGCTGTGGTCGAGGCGCTGGGTGGTGGTGCGGGTCAGCGCGTCCTGGAGGCCGTAGAGCAGACCGGCGGCGAGGGCCAGCAGGGTGGCCTCCTCGAACAGCGGCAGCCGCCGGGCCAACGAGACCAGAAGCAGGGTCAGCCCGACCACCGTGCCGACCACCAGCCAGTGCCGCAGTTCCCCGGCGGGCGCACCGCCGCCATTGGGCCGGCCGGCCACGATGAACGCCGTCACCCCGAGGCCGAGCAGCAGCACCCCGGCCCAGCCCGAGCGGCCGAGGGTCTGGCGGGTCAGCACCCGGGAGAGCGCCATGGCGAACAGCAGGTTGGTCGCGAGCAGCGGCTCGACGAGCGAGACCTCGCCCTGGTTGAGGGCGAGCGCGGACAGGATCAGTCCGCACACCATGAACCCGGTGCCGAGCAGCCACTCGGGCATCCGCATCAGGTCCAGGAGCAGCCGCCAGTGCAGCAGGTCGGCACGGGGCGCCCGCTGCGCCGCGTGCTGCTGGAGGACGAAGCCGAGGCCCAGGCAGCAGGCGGCGCCGAGGGCGAGGAGGAAGACCGCCACGGAGGGACCACCCGGTTGTCACTGCCCGCGCCGCGCCGGCGGGTCCGGGTTCGGTCGGCGGTCGCGGCGCGCTTCCGTCAGCGTACCGCCGGGGCGGCGACGCGGCCCGGCCGGCGGCGGAGAGCAGCCGCGGCCGGGAGACCCGTGGTGGGGGAACTGGTTCCCGGTCGGGTCCGCAGCCCCGGGCCGGGCCCGCTTGCCGCCACGGGCCGGACGGGCGCACGCTGGTGTGAGCGGCCGCCACGGCTCACCGTCCGTGCCGGTCCGGACAGGCGCGAGGGGGCCGCTGCCAGGAGGTGTGGCATGCACAACCAGTGGGACGTGGAGCTGAGCTTCGAGGAAGACGGAGTGCACACGGCGTGCGAGGCCAGACTGACCGGTGCGCGGGCGCCGGGCTTGCGCGCCCACGGGGAGTCGATGAAGAGCACGGACGACCGCCCGCTCGCCAGGATCGGTGAGGAGGTCGCGGCCTCCCGAGCCCTGGAGGAGCTGTCCCGCAAGCTGCGGGCGCAGGCCACCGGGGAGATCGACGACGAAGGACACCGCCCGGGGTACCTGATCTACTGATCCCCGCCCCCGTCGGCCGTCCCGCGCTCGCACGGGACGGCCCGGGACCACGCGGACGTCAGGACCAGGGGTTGGCCGGCTGGTCGTTGATCGCCGTCCAGAACCGGGTGCCCGCCGGGAGGGTGCCGGCCGCCCAGAGCGACCAGCCCTGCCCGTCGTGGAACTCGGCCATTCGCCAGCCGGCGCCGAAGGAGTCCTCGCAGAGCCCGTCGGCGTCGTCCCGGCCGCTCAGGTCGGACCCGGCCGTCGGGGCCGTCGCGGCGACCTCCCCGCCCGCCCAGCTGTGGAAGCCGGCGGTGGGGATCCCGGTGGGGGCCGGGCGGCCGTCCTGGTGGAGGCAGAGCACCGGCAGTTCGGTGTCGGCGGCGGTGTCCCCGAGGTAGGGGTTGCTGGCGCTGTCGGTGCCGACGTGCACCACACCGGCGCGCTGTTCCAGGGCGGTCCAGGTCAGCCCCGGGTGTTCGCCCGCCGAGGCGGCGACGGCCGGCCCGTCACGGTCCACGGCGGACGCGCTGCCCGGGGTGACGGCCAGCGCGGTGAGCGCGAGCACCGCCGCGGGGGCGAGGCGTCGGACGAACGCGGGCATGGCTGCTCCGTGAGGTGTGAGTGGGCCGACGTGGCGGTGTCAGTCTGCCAGCGCCAAGTCGAGTGCGGTACAAGGGATTTGGCGACTCTGGCGAGTTCGGGCCAATCCGTCGCCGGCGGCTTGTGCGCAGCGGCCGGGCAGGGCCGGTTCGCCGCGGGCGTGGCGCCCGTGCCGTCCGAACGGCCCTGCCGTCAGCCGCGGGGGGCGGCGAGGAATCCGGTCAGCCGGGCGTTGATCTCCGCCGCGCCCGCCATGGGCAGGTGGTGGTGCGAGAGGCCCGGCAGGACGGCGACCGTCGCCTCGGGTAGGGCGCGGCGGGCGGCCTCGGCGACCCGGGGGGCGTGGTGGGTGCGGCTGTGTTCGGCGAACAGGGCGAGGGTCGGGGTGGTGAGGGAGCGCAGCCGGTCGAGGCCGGGGCGGGGGCCGGTGACGACGCGGGTGGCGGGGAAGTCGGCGTATCCGAGGGCGTAGACCTCGCGCCAGCCGGGGTCCGGGCGGGGGCCGTCGCCGGCCTCCCAGTCGAGGTAGGCGCGGGCCCGGGCGGCGGTGCGGCGGGGGAGGAAGAGCGGCAGGGCGTGCAGCAGGTAGTCGGGGCGGAAGCCGGCGAAGCACTGGGTGGGATCGAGGAGGGCGAGTCGGCCGACCCGGGCGGGCGCGTGCAGGGCGTACTCCAGGGCGATCCAGCCGCCGTAGGAGTGGCCGCAGAAGTCGGCCCGGGGGAGGCCGAGTTGGTCGAGGACGGCGTCCAACCAGCCGAGCAGCCCGGGGACGCCGGCGAGCGGGGCGCCGTCGTGGACGCTGCGGCCCGGGTCGCCGATGAGGTCGGGGGCGAGGACGCGGTGCCCGGCGGCCGTCCACGCGGCGACGTTGGCGAACCACATGGTGGAGGTGGCGCCGCCGCCGTGCAGCAGGACGAGGGGGCGGCCGTCGGACGGGCCGCAGGCGTTGATCCGGGTGGTGCCGTGGGGCGTTCGGACGGTGAGGTGCTCGACCTGGACGGGCCAGCGGGCCAGCAGTGCGTCGTAGGCGGTGAGGAAGGCGGCGGTGCGGGCGGGGGAGGGCGTGGTGCGGGCGGACATGATGGGACTCCGCGGGGGTGAAGGCAGCGCCCGGCCGATCTGCGGGCGCTGATCCAACTGGTGGACGCCTCCCGGGCCGGCCGGGGGGTGACCCCGGCCGGCCCGGGGAGGCGTTGGGATCGAACTCGGCGGGCACCACCGGTCTGGGGGAGTGACCGGCGGGGCGTCAGAACCAGGTCTCGCCGTAGTGCGGCCCGGGGTGGTCCTCGCGCAGCAGGCAGATGTTGGGGTCGCGCGGCGGCTCCGGCCCCTCGTACGGGCCGACGGCCGGGCAGCGCGGCCCGACCTCGACCAGGTACTCGGGCCAGGACGCCCAGTGCAGGTCGAAGCCGACGCCCTGGACCAGCGCGGAATGGGTGCCGCCGTGCCCGCCGGCGAGGTCGCAGCGCAGGCGCGGATCGATCAGGAAGGCACCGCGCGGAACGGTGTTGTAGTGGTCCACGTCCGTCTGCGGCAGCGTGACGACGGACGGACAGTGGTGGAACTCTGCGGAACGAAGGTCCGGTTGGCTCATGGGCGCCAGCATTCCACCGGGAGTCCGACGAGGGCCCCGGTTCCCCGCTTTTGTACGGCTCGTGGGGGACAACTGTCGTGCCGTGTACGGGTGGTCGTCACCTCTCCGGAAGGCTCCGGCTACGCGGCGAGGGACCAGCTGATCACCGACAGGGTCGCCATCGACGCCAGGGTCGACCAGAGCACCGAGTCCCGGGCGAGCCCGGTGCCCTGGCCGTACTCGCGGGCGTAGACGTAGACGTTCTGCGCGGTGGGCAGGGCGGAGAAGAGCACCACGGTGAGGAGCTGGTGCGCGGGGAGGTGGAGCAGCGGGCCGGCCACCGCGAAGGCGACCAGCGGCTGTATCAGGGTCTTGACCGCGACGGTCAGCCCGACCTCGGCGTGGCGCGAACGGCCGGTGGCCGGCGGGCGGTTGTGCAGCGACATGCCGAGGGCGACCAGGGCGGTCGGCACGGCGGCGCCGCCGAGCAGTTCGCAGGAGCGGTTCAGCTCGGCGGGCAGGTGAAACCCGCAGGCGGAGGCGGCGGCGCCGAGCGCGGTGGCCAACAGGATGGGGTTGCGCAGTGGCAGGGTGAGCAGGGCCCGGCGGCCGGCCGCGCCGCCGTCGAGGACGGCCAGCACCGCGGGCGTGACCACCAGGATCTGGAACAGCACCACCGGTGCGACGAAGGAGGCGTCACCGAGGAGCTGCATCGCCACCGGGATGCCGAGGTTGGCCGAGTTGACGTACCCGCAGGCCATCGCGCCGATCGCCAACTCGCCGGTCTTGCGCCGGAACAGCAGGCGCCCGGCGAGCAGCCCGAGGCCGATCGAGACGACGGTGCCGGCGGTGAAGGCGAGCATCGAGGGGTTGGCGAAGTGGTCCAGCGGGGTGCGGACGATCATCAGGAACAGTGAGGCCGGCATCGCCACGTGGAAGACGAACCGGTTGAGCACCGGCTCCGCGTGCGGCCCGAGCAGCCCGGTCCGGCCGACCAGGTAGCCGACCCCGGTCAGCGCCCAGATCGGGGCGAATCCGGACAGCAGGGGGTGCAGGGATGGCATGGTTCCTCGGATCGCTCGGACGGTCTGCCGGGTGGGCCGGGGGTCTCCCGCCCCGGGGCAGTAAACCAGTGAGCGTGAACGGGGAGACCACGGGCCTACGATGAGCCGATGGAGCCCGAGAACGCGCCGATGGAACCCGAGTACCTGAGCCTGGCCGAGGTGGAGGCGATCGCCCGCCGCGCGCACGAGGGGCAGGTCGACAAGAACGGCCACCCGTACGGCGAGCACATCGCGGCGGTCGCACACGGGACGGCCGCGCGCGGTGGCAGTGACGCCCAGATCGCGGCGGGCTGGCTGCACGACACCGTCGAGGACGACCGGTTGAGCCGGGAGTGGCTGGCGGGGGCCGCGTTGTCCGAGGCCACCAAGACGATCGTGGACGCGCTCACCCGCCGCCCCGACGAGCCGGTCGAGGCGTACACCGCGCGGGTCCTGGCCACGCCGGGCGCGTTGCTGGTCAAGCGTGCCGACCTCGCCCACAACTCGGACCCGGCCCGGCTGGCCGCGCTGGACGTCGCGACCGCCGAGCGCTTGGCCGCCAAGTACGCGCGGATGCGGGAACTGCTCGGGCTCACCGGCGAGCTCTGAGCGACGGGGCGCGGCCCGGGCGTCCGGACGAGCCGGGAGCGGGTCGGGCGAGGCGGGGGCGGGTCGGGCGAACCGGGAGCGGGCCGGGTGAGCCGGGGGCGGGTCGGGCGAACGGCGGGAGGCACCGCGCGACCCGCGAGAGGTGCGTGGGAACCACGAGAGGGCCCGGGCCACGCGGATCGCGCGGGCCCGGGCCCTCTGGGGTCACCCCGGTGATCCCTGTCCGACCCCCGGG
Source organism: Kitasatospora sp. NPDC088264 (assembly GCF_040685715.1). Classification (NCBI taxonomy): domain Bacteria; kingdom Bacillati; phylum Actinomycetota; class Actinomycetes; order Kitasatosporales; family Streptomycetaceae; genus Kitasatospora; species Kitasatospora sp. NPDC088264. The sequence continues at coordinate 42,630 of NZ_JBFBIR010000023.1, read as the reverse complement.
GTGAGGGGGGAGTGGTCAGGATGCGGGTGGAGTCCGGTGAGCCGAGGTGGTCGGCTTAGTACCAGTGGTTGGCCTGCCAGAAGGTCCAGGCGGCGTTCGGGCTGCCGTAGCGGGAGTTCATGTAGTCCAGCGCCCACTTGATCTGGGTGGTCGCGTTGGTCTTCCAGTCGGAGCCGTGCGTCGCCATCTTGGAGCCCGGCAGCGCCTGGGCCAGGCCGTACGCGCCCGAGCTGGCGTTGGTCGCTGTCACGTTCCAGCTGGACTCGTGGGCGATGATCTGGCTGAAGGAGGCCAGCTGGTTCGCCGGGACGATCTGGGCGGCCACGGCCTGCGGGGACAGGGTGGCGGCGTTCGCGGTGGCGGGCAGCACACCCGCGCCCAGGGCGGTCAGACCGGCGGCGCCGGCGAGAATCGCGGCGGAAGTGCGCATGCGGAGCTTGAAAGTGGGCATGAAGAACAGGACCTCAATCGGGTTGGGCCGGGTCACGCCCCGCCTTGGACCATGGCCGGACAGGGGCCGAAATGGTCGTGGGGCGTGACCTGGCAGTAAGTCGCTACCGGCGGGACAGGTGCCGGTGCGGCTGACGACTGAGCCATTGTTGGCATGCCGGATCGGGCGTCGCCAAGACCCCCTTGTTACGACCCCCGGTCGTACGGGGGGTGGCCGCCGTGGATTCGAAGGGTCGGTTGCGCGGAGCGCGCCGACCGGCGGTGGCCTGCGCGAACGCCCCGTCGGCGGGGCGGGGCGCGGGTGCCCGAGGCTTGCCACTATCGCCCGTCGTGGACCGCATTCCGGTGTGAGCGCACTCACCGTTTGGGCCGCTGAGGCCGTCACCCGCCGGTCTGCCGTCGGCACGTTGGGTACAGACGATCTCGCCGCCGTTGAGACCGGCGCCACACCCGTGGGGGCCCGGGGGAGACCGTCGGGCCCCGGCGGGGGTTCAGCGGAGGTCGCCGAGCCGGCGGTGACGCAGGGCCCGCGCCGCGAGGCGGTCCGGCTCCGGCAGCGCCGCCAGCCCGCCGAGCGCGGCACCGACCGTCCGTCCCAGCCGCGCGCAGAACGCCTCCGGCTCGTCCGCCGCGTCCGGCCGCTCCTCGACCACCTCGTCCACCAGCCCGACCTCCGCCAGGTGGCCCGCGCCGATGCCCTGGGAGCGGGCCAGCTCGGCGGCGTGCCCGCCGTCCCGGTGGACGATCGCGGACGCGCCCTCCGGTGGCAGCGGCGCCAGCCAGGCGTGCCCGGCGGCGAGCACCCGGTCGGCCGGGAGCAGCGCCAGCGCGCCGCCGCCCGAGCCCTGGCCGAGCAGCACCGCCAGGACGGGCGTGCGCAGCGCCAGCAGGGTGGTCAGGCAGTGCGCGATCTCGACCGCGATCCCGTCCAGCTCGGCCTGCGCGGACAGTTCGGCCCCGGCCGTGTCGACGACCGTGACCAGCGGCAGCCCCAGTTGCTCCGCCACCCGCGCGGTGCGCCGGACGGCCCGCAGGTCGGCGGCGGTGAACGGGCGCTCGTGCTCCGGGGTCTGCCGCTGCTGGCCGACCACCAGGACCGGCCGACCCCCGAGGACGGCGAGGGCGCGGACCAGCGCGCCGTCCCGCCCGCCGGGGGCGTCCAGCAGCACCAGTTCCTCGGCGGTGTGGCGCAGCAGCTCGCGGGTGCCCGGGCGGTCGGGGCGACGGGTGCGGCGGACGGAGTCCCAGGCGTCGGGGTGTTCGGCGGCCCCGTCGGGGGTGGGGTCGGGAGCGAGGCCGGGGCCGGGACCGGGGGCGCCGGTGCCGCTGGTGTCCGTGCTGCCCGGGGCGGGCGCGGTGGTGGCGAGGACGGCGAGCGTGCGGCGGACCAGTTCGCGCAGGTCCTGCGGCGGCACGACGGCGTCCACCAGGCCGCGTCCGGCGAGCGTCTCCGCCCGCTGCACGTCCGGGGGCAGTTCCACGCCGCGCAGTTCCTCGTACACGCGCGGGCCGAGGAAGCCGAGCCGGGCGCCCGGCTCGGCGAACACCAGCTGGCCGAGCGTGCCCCAGGAGGCGAAGACCCCGCCCATGGTCGGGTTCCGTAGATAGGTGAGATAGGGGAGACCGGCCGCGCGGTGCGCCTGGACGGCGGCGGTGATCCGCAGCATGCACAGGAAGGCCGCCGACCCCTCCTGCATGCGCGTCCCGCCGGAGACGGGCAGGGCGAGCAGTGGCAGCCGCTCGGCGGTGGCGCGCTCGACGGCGCGGGTGATCCGCTCGGCGGTGGCCACGCCGATCGAGCCGCCGAGGAAGCCGAACTCGGAGGCGACCAGCGCCACCGGCCGCCCGCCGACCAGGCCGGCACCGGTGAGGACGGCCTCGTCGAGACCGGTGCGTGCGCGGGCCCGGTCGAGCGAGGCGCGGTAGCCGGGGTCGGCCTGGTCGGTGGGCGGGTCGGCCGGCGGCTCGTCCCAGCCCTGGAAGGCGCCAGGGTCGACCAGCAGTCCGATCAGCTGCCGCGCGGTCAGCGGCGCGCCCGTGGCTGTGGCCGGGTGCGGTCCCGTGCCCGCGCTCGTGTTCGTCCCCGTGTTCATGCCCACCCCGTCAGCGGTCGTTCCGGTCCGACATGATCCGTCACTCTATGCGGCGCGACTGGAGCGGGGAGCGAACGTGAGGAAGCTGTGAGGAGCCGACAGCGGTCGGGTTGCTAGTTCGACGGCGGTCGACCCATGGGGTGTCCGGGCGGTTCGTGGACGGCGCCGGCCGGGCTCGGGTCGGAGCTGGGATACGGCTCAAGTCGCTGGTCAGACAGGTGAGTTACCCGTCGGTTAATAGTTTGTCGCAGGGCTTCCGGAGTTGTCGGTGGCTGGTCACACTGGTGGACATGACCCGCACTCTACGCGCGTGGAAGACCCGCGCTGCCGCCGTCACCGCCGTCGCCCTGATGACCCTCGCGCCCGTCGCCGTCGCCACCGAGGCGCACGCCGACGTGAGCGGCACGGTGTGTCTGTCCGCCCTCCCGCCCGAGGCGACCGACACCCTCAACCTGATCGCCACCGACGGGCCGTTCCCGTACTCCCAGGACGGCGTCGTGTTCCAGAACAGGGAGCACGTCCTGCCCAGCCAGTCCAACGGCTACTACCACGAGTACACCGTCATCACGCCCGGTGCCCCGACCCGCGGCACCCGCCGGATCATCACCGGTCAGGCGACCCAGGAGGACTACTACACCGGTGACCACTACGTCACGTTCTCGCTGATCGACCAGGGCTGCTGACACGCGCCCCACGCCCCTCCCGGCCCCGGCGCACGTCTCCGCCGGGGCCGCCGGAACGACGGGCCCGCCGGATCGCCGAGGGGCGGCCCCCCGCCCGCCCCGGCGGCCCGCCGCGACCGGCCTCAGAGCTCGGACGGCCCCCAGGCGTCCACCACCAGCTCGTCCCCGACCCGCAGCGTGCCGGGCCGCAGCACCGCGAACTTGCTGCCGAACGCGACCCCGCCGACCGCCGCCCGGCGGTAGCCGGCCGGCGTCCGCAGCGGCTCCGGACCGGCCTTCGCGCCCGTCGACTGGTCGACCAGCGTCACCGAGCAGCGGATCGCGAGCTTGGCATAGGCCAACTCGGCGCCGCCCACGGTGATCCGGCGGGCCAGGTCCTCGGTGTGCGGTTCGTCCCAGCCGTCCACCACCAGGTTCGGGCGGAACCGGTCCGCCGGCACGGGGAGTCCGCCGCTCAGCGCGTTGAAGCGCTCCAGCGACGCGCGGGACAGCAGGTGCACCGCGCAGCTGTCGGCGTAGCCGGACGTGCCCGGTACCAGCCCGTCGGTCACCCGGTCGTGCTCCGGCGGCACCCGGACCAGCCGGCTGCGGGCACCCAGCACCCCGGACAGCCAGCCGGCCACCTCCTCGCCCTGGTCGATCCCGAAGAACGGGGCGCCGAACAGCTGCACCGCCCGGCGCGGACCCTCGGTGTCCACGGCGACGGTCACCGGCTCCACACCCGGGGCGTCGAGGGTCAGCCGGCGGCCGTCCTCCCCGACCGTCGGGCGGACCGTGGCCAGCAGGCGGTCCCGGCGCTGGGAGCGGAACACCCCGTCCTCGTCCACCACCATGAACGCCCGGTCGTGGGCCAGCCCCGCCGGAGTCAGCTCCGCCCGCGCCACCTCGACCCCGGCGCACCCCTTCACCGGGTAGTACCGCAACTCCACCACTTCGGCCATGGCCGCCCCCTCGACTCACCGCGGCCCCTCGCGAGCCGCTCCGGACCCCTCGCGGAATCAACGCCTCCGTAGGGTAGTTGACCGCCGCCCGACCACCCGCCCCCGGGATTGCTAGGGTCGGGACATGGCACCGAGCAGCGCGAACCCCCCGGGAAGGCTCCGGCGCGACGCCCAGCGCAACCGCGACCTGCTGCTCGCCGCCGCCCGCGGCATGTTCTCCCGGCACGGCCTCGACGTCCCGCTGGACCAGATCGCCAAGGAGGCCGGCGTCGGCAACGCCACCCTCTACCGCCACTTCCCGACCCGCGAGGCGCTGATCGGCGAGGTGTTCGCCGACGCCGCCGTCGGCCTGGCCGGGGCCGGCGAGGAAGCCCTCGCCGCCGAGGACGCCTGGACCGCGCTCGAACACTACTTCGAGCGCATCTTCGAACTCGTCGCCGCCGACCGGGGCATCAACGACCTCGTCACCCAGGCCATCCCCACCATCCCCGGCATGATCGAGATCAGCCGCCGGAACGCCGCCACCGTCGGCGCCCTCATCGCCCGCGCCCAGGACCAGGGCACCATGCGGCGCGACGTGGTCACCATGGACCTGCTCTTCCTGCTCGGCCCGCTCTGCCGCGCCCTGCCCGCCACCACCGACCTGCGCCCCGACCTCTGGCGCCGCTACCTCGCCCTGCTCCTCGACGGCTTCCGCACCCAGGCCACCCACCCGCTGCCGGTCCCCCCGATCGGGGAGGAACACCTGGACCGGATGTTCGCCGACCTCTGGGAAGCCGAACCACCGGAGGGATAGGCAAGCCGTTTCACACCGGGAAACGGTCGGCCTTCACCAGAGTGCCGTGACGAGGATGGAGGAGGATGTCCGGACTGCCCGTTGCGCTGCGGAGAGGTCACTGACGATGGCTGCGTACGTGCTGATTCCCGGGGCCGCGTCCGGCCCGTGGTACCGGCACCTGCTGGAGGCCGAACTGCGCCGGCGGGGCCACGACGTGGTGGCGGTGATGCCCGGTGACCACTGCCCCATGCCCGGCCACCCCGCAGCGCTGGCCGACCACCTGGAGGCGTACCGGACCGCGTCGTAGCGACCCCGGGGCATCAGGGACACGTACGGAACACCCGCGCGCGCGTCAGAGGCGTGTCAACGGGCGCCGGAGGTGCGGTGCCGGCCCGCTTTGCTGGAGGACGACAGCACAGCACGGCGGTACGGACCGAGAGGCGGGGCGCACCATGGCGGACAGCGAGATATCCGGCGCGGACGGGGCAGCGGAGCGGGCCGACCGCGCGGGCCGGATCGTCGTCGGCGTCAGCGGCTCGCTCGGCAGCCTCGCCGCCCTCCACCACGCCGTCGCCGAAGCCCACCGCACCGACGCCGAGGTCCTCGCCCTCCTCTGCTGGACCTCGCCCGGCGAAGAGATCGGCTACCGCCGCACACCCTGCCCGGCCGCCATCACCGCCGGCCGCGACGCCGCCGTCGCCCGGCTCCGGCAAGCCCTCGACGAGGCCTTCGCCGGCCGCTACGCCGGAGTCCGGCTGCGCTGCCAGGCCGTCCGCGGCGACACCGGACACACCCTGGTCCGCTTCGCCGACCACCCCGACGACCTGCTCGTCCTCGGCGCGGGCAGCAGCCGCGGCTGCCTCTCCCGGGCGCTGCGCCCCTCCGTCACCGCCTACTGCGTCCGGCACGCGAGCTGCCCCGTCCTGGCCGTCCCCCGGCCGCCGCTGCAGCGCGACCTGGAGGCCATGGAACGCGGCCACGGCCTGCGCTCCCTCGTCGCGGGGCGGTAGGCCGCGCCCTGCCTGTGGTGCCGCTACCTACGACAGCCCGGCGGCCTCGGCGAGGACGGTGGCGGTCCGGCGGCCGGCACGCAGCACCGCTTCGGCGGTGGTGGGGAGGCAGCGGTCCGCCTCGGCGTCGTACACGGTCATGATGACGCCCGCGTGGTCGGTGGCGGGTTCGAGAACCCGTACCGCGGACATCTGCTTTGTCAGAGCAGCGCTCAGTTGCCGGGTGTGCTCGATGTCCAGCACCCCGTCCTCCGTGCCGTGGACCAGCCAGAGCGGGACGGGAGAGGGCTGCTCGGCCAGCAGGTCGAGAGGGGCGTCCCCGGTGGTGATCGCCAGGCGGGCGTAGCTGGAGGAGATGCCGACGGCGGCGATGGGACGCCGCTCGGCGGGGGTGTCGGGGTGGGTGGCCACGGCTATGGCCTCCCGGCCGCCCAGCGACCAGCCGGCCAGGACCAGGCGGTCCGGGTCCCCGCCGTACGCGGCGGCGGTGCGGCGGGCGTGGGCGAGCGAGGCGAGCAGCTCGGCGCGGCCGCCGTCAGGCCGGTCGGAGCGCCAGTCCGGGACGAGCACCAGCAGGCCGAGCCCGGCGGCCTCCCGGGCGAGCGGCCGCAGCACGTCGCGCTCGTCGGGGCCCCGGCCGTGCCACAGCAGTACGACGGGCGCGGGCCCGGCGGTGTCGGCGGGCGGGCGGTGCACGTCCATGAGCCGTCCGTCGGCGTACGGGGTGGCCTCGGGTTGAGCGCTCGTCATGCGGGGTTCGCCTCCGGTTCGGTGATTGATCACGGAGCTGGTACTGTACTTCTCGTCGCGAGGGAGATGATTCCTCGTCAGGCGTCAGTGGTGCTACCAGAGCACGTCCTACTTTCAGTAGGAAGAGTCCGTGCGATCCGGGCCTGGCGCTCCAATTGTCGGACGGGGTCCGGTGCCTTTCAAAGGGTGCCGGGCCTTGTTTGCTTTTGGGGTGCGGGTTGGTCGGGGTTCGGTGTGTGGGTGTGGGGCTGGTATTGTTCTGGGTGTCGCGAGGGAGATGATTCCTCGTCAGGCGTCAGTGGTGCTACCAGAGCACGTCCTACTTTCAGTAGGAAGAGTCCGTGCGATCCGGGCCTGGCGCTCCAATTGTCGGATGAGGTCCGGTGCCTTTCTAAAGGTGCCGGGCCTTGTTTGCTTTTGGGGAGGCGATCTCCGTGCTCGGTCGGACGGCGACGTCGGTGATCCTGTCCTCCCCGGTGGAGCAGCGGGTCCTGCTGCCCTCGGAATAGCCCCGGCCGGAAGCCCGGAAGCCCGGAAGCCCCGGCCTGGGCCGGGCCGGGGCTCAGGACGGCTGGCGGTCGGAACCGAGTTCGCGGGAGATCCGCAGCCCGGCCTGGGCGACGACGGGGCCGAGGGCGCGGACGCGGGCGGCGGTCATGCGGGAGGTCAGGCCGGAGACCGACAGGGCGGCGGTGACCTCGCCGGCGTGGTCGAAGATCGGTGCGGCGACGCAGCGGACCTCGGGTTCGTTCTCGCGGTCGTCGATGGAGTAGCCGCGGGCGCGGATCCGGGCGAGGTCGGCGCGCAGCCGGGTCTCGTCGGAGATGGTCCAGGCGGTGACCGGGCGCAGGCCTGCGGCGACGACCTCGGTGACGGCCTCGTCGGGCAGCCAGGCGAGGATGGCCTTTCCGGTGGCGGTGCAGTAGGCGGGGGCGCGGCTGCCGACGCGGGAGGCCATGCGGACGTTGGTCTCGTCCTCGACCTTGTCCAGGTAGACGATTCCGGGGGCCTGCCAGACGGTCAGGTGGACGGTCTCGCCGGCCTCGCGCTGGAGTCGGCGCAGGTGTTCGGCGGCGACGCTGCGCAGGTCGAGGGTGGAGAGGTAGGCCTGGCCGAGGCGCAGTGAGCCGTGGCCGAGCCGGAACCAGCCGGTCTCGCGGTCGCGGTCGAGGAGGTGCTCGTCGAGCAGCGGGCCCGCGAGCCGCAGCACGGTGCTCTTGTTGAGGCCGAGCGCTTCGGCGAGTTGGGCGAGCGGGACGCCGCGCCCGTCGCTGTGGTCGCGGACGTGGCCGAGGACGGCGAGCGCGCGGCGCAGCGAGGACGACTGGTTGCGTTCGGTCGCGGGTTTGCGCCCGGCGGCTGCGCCCGAGGGTCGTTCGGCCGCAGCGCCGGTGGGTCTGTCGGCCGCCGTGCCCGCGGGCCGCTCGGTCTCCGCGTCGGGCCCCGTCTCCGTCATGGGTGGTCCGTCCCTGTCTCGTTCCGCTGTCGAGTGCCACTGCCGTGTACTGCAGCCGTGTGCTGCTGCCGCGTGCTGCCGGTGTTCCCCCCGCTCGACGGCGGCGGTTGTCAGAAGGTACCCGTTCGCGTCCGCAACGCCGCTTCTTCGACACAACGTTGTGCAGTGCAAAACTTCCCGAACCCCCTCTTGTTGGCGCCGATCGCCCGCGCTTAACGTCCCTGCCATCGAGCAGGCGACGCCGCCCCACCCGAACGGTCCGCCCTGCCGTACCCCCGTACCGGCCTGCCCGGGACGCCCCCCAACGCGTCCGGGCCGTCCTCCACCCACACCCACCATCGGCCCCGGTCAGGGCCTGCTTCGACGTACCCGTCCCCAGCGGCGCACGTCTCGGCGGCAACTGTCGGGAGGGGAGGTTCTCCACCCATGCGACTCATCAGACGGACTGCCGCGGCCGCCGTGCTCGCCGCCAGCTGCCTCGCCGCGACCGCCTGCGCGCCGGGCACCGCCGCGCCGGCCGGCGACAAGGCCGCCGACGACCGGACCGGCACCCTCCAGGTCTGGCTGTACAACGAGGCGGGCAACGCGGCCAAGGAGGCCGTGGTCGGCAAGGCGGTGAGCGAGTTCCAGGCCTCCCACCAGGGCGTCACCGTCAAGGTCAGCTACATCGACACCGACGCCTCCGCCCGCGCGGCCAAGATGAAGGGCGCCTTCAACGACCCGGGCAGCGCCCCGGACCTGGTCGAGTTCGGCAACACCGACCTCCCCGGCTACGTCGCGGCCGGCGGCCTCGCCGAGATCGGCGCCGACCTCGACAAGTGGCAGGACAAGGGCGACCTCGACCCGGCGATCGTCAAGACCGCCGTGGTGGACGGCAAGACGTACGGCCTGCCCTGGTGGGTCGCCGTGCGCGCGCTCTACTACCGCAGCGACCTGTTCACCGAGGCCGGGCTGACCCCGCCGACCTCGTACGCCGAACTTGTCACCGCCACCCAGAAGATCCACGCCGCGAACCCCGACACCTTCGGCATCGCCGTCGGCGGCAAGTACACCTTCGGGGCGCTGCCGTTCGTCTGGGACGCGGGCGGCGACATCGCCGCCAAGGACGGTTCCGCGTACAAGGCGGCCATCAACTCGCCCGCCTCGCAGGCCGGGATCAAGCGCTACACCGATCTCTTCGGCGCCGACGGCTGCCCCGCCCAGCAGTGCGCCGACCTCACCGGCGGCAAGACCGTCGACCTGTTCGCGGCCGGCAAGTCGGCGATGGCGATCCTGCCCAACTCCAGCCGCAGCAAGGTCGACGGGGGCCCGGTGAAGGGCAAGTACGGCGTGGTGCCGCTGCCCGGGGAGAAGGCCGGCTCGATCGCCCCGGCGTTCGCGGGCGGCAACAACCTCGGCGTGATGAAGGCGGCCAAGCACCGCACGCTCGCCCTTGAATTCGCCGAACTGCTGGCGGGCCCGGCGTACCAGGAGCAGATGTACGACGCGATGGGCAACCTGCCGACGCTCAAGTCCGTCAGCGGCAAGGTCGCCGCCAAGGACGCCTTCCTGAAGCCGTTCACCGACACCATCGCGGCCGGCACCAGGTTCGTCCCGCTCGACCAGGCGTGGGCGCAGATCGACGCCCAGGCGGTGATCCCGACCATGCTGCAGCAGGTGGTCACCGGCAAGGCGGACGTGGCGAAGGCCTCGGGCGACGCCGCGAACCAGATCACCTCGGCCTTCGCCGCGCACTGACGGCGGCCGCGCACCCGCCTCCGACCCCCGGCCCCGCCTCCAACCCCCGTACCAACCCCTGGTTCCGTACCACCTCCTGGTCCCGCACCGACCTCCTGGTCCGCGGAAGAGAGCAGGTCCCGCACGTGTCCGCATCCACCACGACCGCCCCGACGGCGCCGCCTTCCCCGCGCGGGCGCCGTGGGGGCACGGCGCCGGCCGCACCCTCGGGCGGCCGGCGCCGCCGGCCCCCGCTGCTGCTGCTCCTGCCGGCCGCGGTCATCCTGATCCCGCTGGTCGCCTACCCGATCTACCAGCTGGGCCTGCTGTCCGTGCTGGACTTCGGGCAGGCCCAGGCCTCCGGGGGCGCCCCGACCTCCTTCGTCGGCTTCGGCAACTATTCGAAGATCCTGAGCGACGGCCAGTTCTGGTCGGTGCTGCTGCAGACGGTCGGGTTCGCCGCGTTCTGCGTGGTCGCCACCCTGGCCGTCGGCGCGACCCTCGCCGTCCTGCTGACCAAGGTCGGGCGGTGGCCCCGGCTGGTGCTGACCACCGCCGCGATGGCGGCCTGGGCGGCTCCGGCGATGACCGGTTCGACGGTGTGGAGCTTCCTGTTCGACACCAACCTCGGCCTGGTCAACCACACGCTGGTGAAGCTCGGGCTCACCGGCTTCCACGAGTTCAACTGGTTCTACGACAAGTGGACGGCGTTCCTGATCGTCGGCGCCGTCGTGGTGTGGCACTCCTTCCCCTTCGTGATGGTCACCCTCTACGCGGGGATCCGGGCGATCCCGGAGGAGATCATGGAGGCCGCCGCCCTGGACGGCGCCAACACCTGGACGACCTTCCGCCGGATCACCGCGCCGATGCTGCGGCCGATCCTGACCATCGTGGTGATCCAGTCGGTGATCTGGGACTTCAAGGTCTTCACCCAGATCTACGTGATGACCGAGGGCGGCGGCATCGCCGGCCAGAACCTGGTGCTCAACGTGTACGCGTACCAGAAGGCGTTCGCCTCCTCGCAGTACGGGCTCGGCGCGGCGATCGGCGTGATCATGCTGCTGATCCTGGTGATCCCGACGGTCCTCTACATCCGCACCCTGCGACGGACGGGGAACGAACTGTGAGCGCCCTGAACCCCGTCCGGGACTCCCGGACCGGCACCGGCGGAACCGGCACCGCCCGGAGCCGCACCACCCGCAACACCCGCGGCCGTTGGCGGCTCGCCGCCAACACCGGCGCGATCGTGCTGGCCATGGTCACCGCCTTCCCGATCTTCTGGATGGTGCTGTCCGCCTTCAAGCCCAAGGGCGAGGTGCGGTCGCTGGATCCGAAGCCGTGGACGGCGCACCCCACGCTGGAGAGCTTCCGCCAGGTGCTCAGCGTGGACGGCTTCGGCCGGTACTTCGTGAACAGCCTGGTGATCGCGGTGTCGGTGGTGGTGCTCTCGGCCGTCGTGGTGTTCCTGGCGGCGGTGGCCGTGACCAGGTTCCGGTTCAGGTTCCGCACCACCATCATGGTGATGTTCCTGATCGCCCAGATGATCCCGGTCGAGGCGCTCACCATCCCGCTGTTCTTCATGTTCCGCGACGCCGGCCGGTTCGCGCCGGGCATCGGGCTGAACACCCTCGCCTCGCTGATCCTGGTGCAGTTGGCGTTCTCGCTGCCGTTCGGCATCTGGATGATGCGCGGCTTCGTCGCGGCCGTCCCGGTGTCGATCGAGGAGGCCGCGCAGATCGACGGCGCCAGCCGCACCCGCATCCTGTGGCGGATCCTGCTGCCGCTGGTGGCCCCGGGCCTCGCCGCGACCAGCGTGTTCTCCTTCATCGCCGCGTGGAACGACTTCGTCTTCGCGAAGACCTTCATCATCAGCGCCACCCAGAACCAGACCCTGCCGTCCGCGCTGCTGGTCTTCTTCAAGCCGGACGAGAACGACTGGGGCGGCATCATGGCGGCGTCGACGCTGATGACGGTGCCGGTGCTGATCTTCTTCATCGCGGTCCAGCGCAAGCTGGTGTCCGGGCTGGCGGGCGCGGTGAAGGACTGACGCCGGCCGGCGTGGTGAAGGACTGAGGCCGACCGGGGCGGTCGGGCGGGCTCCCCCCGTCCGGCCGCCCTGCGATCGTGCCACGCCGTGCGGCCGGTACCGGACGCCGATCCGCGGGCCCACCGGCCGGGCCGTCCTCGGGACGGCGGTTAGGCTTCCGCCATGCCTGGCCGGCACCGGTGGACGGGGCTCCCCTCCCCGGTGCGGCGGCCGGTGATCAGCCACCGCGACGGCGGCTCCGCCGCACAGATGGGGAAGACGATGAGCAAGCCCACGAGGACGGCCGCGCAGCCGCCGGCGGCACCCGGTGCCGACAGTCACGACCTGATCCGCGTGCACGGCGCGCGCGAGAACAACCTCAAGGACGTCAGCGTCGAGCTCCCGAAGCGGCGGCTGACGGTGTTCACCGGCGTCTCCGGCTCCGGCAAGAGCTCCCTGGTGTTCGACACGATCGCCGCCGAGTCGCAGCGGCTGATCAACGAGACCTACAGCGCCTTCGTCCAGGGCTTCATGCCGACCCAGGCGCGGCCCGAGGTCGACGTACTGGAGGGGCTGACCACCGCGATCATCGTCGACCAGCAGCGGATGGGCGCGGACCCCCGCTCCACGGTCGGCACCGCCACCGACGCCAACGCGATGCTGCGGATCCTCTTCAGCCGGCTCGGGCAGCCGCACATCGGCTCGCCCAAGGCGTTCTCCTTCAACGTCCCCTCGATCAGCGGGGCGGGCGCCGTCACCGTCGAGCGCGGCGGGAAGACCGTCAAGGAGCGGCGCAGCTTCAGCATCACCGGCGGCATGTGTCCGCGCTGCGAGGGCCGCGGCAGCGTCTCCGACATCGACCTCACCCAGCTCTTCGACGACACCAAGTCGATCTCCGAGGGCGCGATCACCATCCCCGGCTGGAAGACCGACAGCTGGTGGACGGTGGGGATCTACGCGAACTCGGGCTTCCTCGACCCGGACAAGCCGATCCGCAAGTACACCAAGAAGGAGATGCAGGACTTCCTCCACCGCGAGCCGACCAAGGTCAAGGTCAACGGGGTCAACCTCACCTACGAGGGGCTGATCCCGAAGATCCAGAAGTCGATGCTCACCAAGGACCGGGACGCGCTGCAGCCGCACATCCGGGCGTTCGTCGACCGGGCGGTCACCTTCACCGCCTGCCCCGACTGCGGTGGCACCCGGCTCAGCGAGGCGGCCCGGTCGTCGCTGATCGGCGGGACCAGCATCGCCGACGCCTGCGCGATGCAGATCAGCGACCTGGCCGCCTGGGTCCGCGACCTCGACGAGCCGGCCGTGGCGCCGCTGCTCGGGACCCTGCGGCACACCCTCGACTCGTTCGTGGAGATCGGGCTGGGCTACCTCTCGCTCGACCGGCCGTCCGGCACGCTGTCCGGCGGCGAGGCGCAGCGGGTCAAGATGATCCGGCACCTCGGCTCGGCGCTCACCGACGTCACGTACGTCTTCGACGAGCCCACCACCGGCCTGCACCCGCACGACATCCAGCGGATGAACGAACTCCTGCTGCGGCTGCGGGACAAGGGCAACACGGTGCTGGTCGTGGAGCACAAGCCGGAGACCATCGCGATCGCCGACCACGTCGTCGACCTCGGACCCGGCGCCGGGACGGCGGGTGGCTCGGTCTGCTTCGAGGGCACCGTCGAGGGGCTGCGGTCCAGCGGCACCGTCACCGGCCGCCACTTCGACGACCGGGCCGCGGTCCGCAAGGCGGTGCGCGAGCCGAACGGCACCCTGGAGATCCGCGGCGCGAGGGCGAACAACCTGCGCGACGTCGACGTCGACATCCCGCTCGGGGTGCTGACCGTGATCACCGGCGTCGCCGGCTCCGGGAAGAGCTCGCTGGTGCACGGCTCGATCCCCACGGGCGCGGGCGTGGTGTCCGTCGACCAGGGCGCCATCCGCGGCTCCCGGCGCAGCAACCCGGCGACGTACACCGGGCTGCTGGAGCCGATCCGCAAGGCCTTCGCGAAGGCCAACGGCGTCAAGCCGGCCCTGTTCAGCGCCAACTCCGAGGGCGCCTGCCCCAACTGCAACGGCGCCGGGGTGGTCTTCACCGACCTGGCGATGATGGCCGGCGTGGCCAGCACCTGCGAGGAGTGCGAGGGCAAGCGCTACCAGGCCTCGGTGCTGGAGTACCACCTCGGCGGCCGCGACATCAGCGAGGTGCTCGCGATGCCGGTGACCGAGGCCGAGGAGTTCTTCGGCACCGGCGAGGCCCGCATCCCGGCCGCGCACCGCATCCTCGCCAACCTCGCCGACGTCGGGCTCGGCTACCTCAGCCTCGGCCAGCCGCTCACCACGCTGTCCGGCGGCGAGCGGCAGCGGCTCAAGCTGGCCACCCACATGGCCGAGAAGGGCGGCGTCTACGTCCTCGACGAGCCGACCACCGGCCTGCACCTCGCCGACGTCGAGCAGTTGCTCGGGCTGCTCGACCGGCTGGTGGACTCCGGCAAGTCGGTCATCGTCATCGAGCACCACCAGGCGGTGATGGCGCACGCCGACTGGATCATCGACCTCGGCCCGGGCGCCGGCCACGACGGCGGCCGGATCGTCTTCGAGGGCACGCCCGCCGACCTGATCGCCGCCCGCTCCACCCTCACCGGCGAGCACCTCGCGGCCTACGTCGGGGGCTGACGGCCCCGGCGTTCGACCCCTTCGGCGTTCGACCCCTTCGACGGTCGAACGCTTCGGCGGCAGGGCGGTGCCACGCCCCGGGCACTACCCTGCTGCCATGGCGATCCACGGCTTCGGGGCCACCGAGTTCCAGCTCGTGCTGCTGCGCCGGATGGCCGACTTCAACCCGGAACCGGTCGAGCAGGCCGTGCGGCGGCTCGGCGCGACCCGGGCCGCCATGCGGGAGGCGAACAAGCGCTGGCAGGCGATGGTCCGCTCGCCCCGGTTCCCACGCGGCGCCGACCGCTGCGCCGCCGTCCTCGGCCCGCCGCAGGCGGTGGTGCCGCGCCGGATCGGGGACCTCGCCTGCACCGCGCGGCAGTGGGCGCTGCCGCTCTGGCCCGAGCTGCGCTTCGAGAGCCTGCTCGGTCCGGCGCAGGCCGGTCGGCCGCTGCTGAACGAGTGGCTGGTGCGCGGACCGGACGCCCCGGCGCCCGGGCTGCGCACCCTCGCCGACCTCGCGCCGTGGAGCTGCGTGGTCGCCGACCTGGGCGCCGCGTTTCCGCCCGCCCGGCCGCGCGAGGGCAGCGCGCCGACCCGCTTCCAGCTCGACTTCACCGCCCCGGACGCCGACGGGCGGGCGCGCCCGTGCACCGCCGACTTCACCTGGGGGCTGCTCCAGGAGGTCCGGCCGGACGGTCCTTAGGCCTGGGCCGGGTGGACGGTCCGCCCGCCGACGACCGTGCGCTCGGGCCGCAGCTCGCGCAGCACGTCCACCGGGCAGCTCAGCGGATCGACCGGCCACACCGTCAGATCGGCCAGCGCCCCCGGCCGCAGGCTGCCGCGTTCGGCGCTCTCGCCCATCAGCCGGGCCGCGTGGACGGTGTGCAGCGCGACCGCCTCGGCCCGGTCGACGGCGTGCTCGGGCCCCACCACCCCGGCGGTGGTCCGGCGGGTCGTCATGCCCCACACCGACACCATCGCGCCGTACGGGCCGACCGGGAAGTCCGAGCCGGCGGCCAGCAGCGCGCCCTCGTCGAGCCATTCGCGCAGCGGGAAGATCCCGGCGGTCCGCTCCTCGCCCCAGGCCCGCTGCTGGGCGAGCGCGCCGTCGTGCAGCAGCGGGTGCTGCACGGTGACGGGTACGCCGAGCGCGATCGCCCGGGCCCGCTGGTCGGCCCGGGCCAGTCCGCCGTGCTCGACCACCAGCGTGCCGGGCGGCAGGCCGGGGCGCTGGTCGAGCACCTCCTCGAAGACGTCCAGCAGGGTGCGCAGGCCGCGGTCGCCCCAGGCGTGCACGCCGACCCGCCAGCCGCGCCCGACCACCCGGTCGACGGCCGCGACCAGCTCCTTCGGCTCCCAGAGCAGCCGGCCGTGGTAGCAGGGCCGGTCCTGGTACGGCTCCTCCAGCGCGCCGGCCTCGAAGCCGCCGTCGATGCCGAACTTCACCCCCCACAGCCGCAGCAGGTCGTCGTCCTCGCCGGCGGCGCGCCAGGCGTCCATCCGGTCCAGCAGCTCGTCGACCTGCTCGGGGGTGCGGGCGGCGAAGCCGGAGACCAGCGCCCGGACCCGGACGGCGAGCGCGCCGGCGGCCCGGGCCGCGAGCAGCACGTCGAGGTCCTCGACCGGGACGAGGCAGTCGCGGACGGTGCCGATGCCGGTGGCGGCGTAGCCGGCGGAGGCGGCGCGCAGGCCGGCCACCCGTTCGGCGAGCGCGGGGCGCGGCAGCATCCGCTCGACCAGTTCGACCGCCTTGTTGACCAGCCGCCCGGTGAGTCGCCCCCGGTCGTCGCGTTCGAGCAGGCCGCCGGGCGGGTCGGGGGTGTCGGCGGTGATGCCGGCGAGGCGCAGCGCGGCCGAGTTGAGCACCATGTTGTAGGCGCCGCGGCGGACCAGGACGGGGTGGTCGGCGGTGGCCTCGTCCAGTTCCGCGGTGGTGGGCAGCCGCTGCTCGGCGAGCAGCACCTCCTGCCAGTTGACGGTGGTGTGGATCCACTGGCCGGGCGGGGTCTGGGCGGCGCGTTCGCGGATCAGGCCGAGGAACGCGGCGAGGTCGCGCGCCCGGTGGACGGGGACGCCGTGGACGCTGTGGCCGGCCAGGATCAGGTGGGTGTGGGTGTCGTCGAAGGCGGGCAGCACCGTCGCGGCGGGGGCGTCCAGGACCTCGGTGGCCGGTCCGACCAGGTCGTCCAGGCCGTGCGGGTCGGGGGACAGGGCGGTGATCCGTGCCCCGGTGACGGCGATCGCCCGCTGCGGCGGCCGGCCGGGGACGAGGGTGTGGACGGCGGCGGCGCGGACGAGGAGGTCGGCGGGGGCGGGGTCGGTCATCGCGGCTCCTGGTGGGGTGGGGCGCCGGCCGACAGGCCGGTGACCTTCTCGACGTGCCGCAGGCTGGGCTCGGCGAGCAGCGCGTGCAGCTCGGTGAAGACGGCCCGCGCGGCGACGGCGTTCCAGTCGGCGGGCAGCAGCGGTTCGGGCAGGCCCGGGTCCAGGTAGGGCAGCCGGCGCCACTGGGTGAGCATCGGGACGTAGTCGCGGAACGCCTCGACCGGGTCGACCCGCGGCCGGCCGCGCAGTTCGGCGGCGACCGGGCGCCAGGCGTCGTCGAAGGCCGCGTACTGCGCCTCGATCGCCGGGAAGTCCCACCAGCCGGCCACCGCGGTGCGCAGTTCGGCGAAGCCCGCGTACTCGGCGGACAGGAACAGGTGCACGTAGGCGCTCAGCCCGAGGCGCTCCAGCAGCCGCCGGGCGTCCGGCAGCAGCCGGGCGGGCGCCAGCCAGACGCCGGGGGCGGCGTTGCCGAAGCCGAGCCAGCTCAGCCGGGAGCGCAGCTGGTGGCGGTGGGCGCGCTCGGACTCGGGCACCGAGAAGACCGCGACCACCCAGCCGTCGGCGAGTTCGGCGGGCTCCAGGCTGTGGAAGATCCGGCGGTCGCCCTCCTCGAAGACCGGGTCCATCGCCGGGGCGAGCCGGTAGCCGGTGCCGTCGCGGCGCTCCTGGAACAGGGTGCCGGCCTTCTTCAGCCGGGAGATGGCCGAGCGCACCGCCGGGCCGTCGACGTCGAGTTCGGCCATCAGCGCGATCAGGTCGGCGATCGAGATCCAGCCGCCGAGGCGGCGCACGAACTCGCCGTACACGGTGTGGATGAGCGAGCTGGGCCGGGTCGTGCTCTCCGACATGGTGCGCCTCCTCCCCGGCAGCTCGTGGTGATCATAGCGGTGGGAGCCCGGCGTCAGGCCTGGGCGTAGGCGCCGGAGAGCAGGTGCCCGGCGCCGGGGGCGACGGCCGGCAGGCCGAGGGCGCGCAGCAGTTGGTGGGCGGTGCAGATCGCCGCCGAGACGACCGGCTTGCCGAGCTGCTGTTCGGCTTCCTCGACGGCGGACAGCGAGGGCAGCTGCACGCAGGCCGAGAGCACCACCGCGTCGGCCTCGGCGTGGGCGAGACGCCGGGCGATGGCGGGGAGCCGCGCCGGGTCGTGGGCGGCCACGTCGAGGTTGTCGGGGATCTCCAGGGCCGCGTAGTCGAGCACTTCGATGCCCTCGTGGGCCAGGTAGTCGACCACGGTCCGGGCCAGCGGCCGCAGGTACGGGGTGACGAGGGCGACCTTCTTGGCGCCGAGCGTGTGCAGGCCGGTCACCAGGGCGCCCGCGCTGGTGACCACGGGGGCGGGGGCGCCGTTCTCGGCGGTGCGCCGGTGCAGGCGCTGTTCGGCCTCGCGGTGGTAGCCGGGGCCGGTGGCCATCACGGCGACCAGGCAGGCGTAGCCGAGCACGTCGACCCGGGCGTCGGAGAGTTCGGCCGCGCAGCGGTCGGACTCGGCGTCCATGGCGCGCAGTTGCTCGGGGGTGACCCTGGTCATCCGCATCCGGCTGGAGTGGAAGGTGAACCGCTCGGGCGCGACCGCCTCGCGGGCCCGCAGCAGGGCGGGGACCTCGGTCTCCATGGTGACGTTGGAGCTGGGGACGATCTGGCCGATCCGGTAGGTGGTCATGGGGTGCTGGGGCTCCTCTCGGGAGCTGGCCGGGGTGGGGTGCTCCGCTCAGCGGGCGTCGACCACCGGGTTGGCGAGGGTGCCGATCCGCTCGATGGTGGCCTCGACCAGGTCGCCGGGCTGGAGGAACTGCGGCGGCACCAGGCCGGCGCCGACGCCGGACGGGGAGCCGGTGGCGATCACGTCGCCCGGTTCGAGGGTGACGCCGGAGGAGATGTCGGCGATCAGGCGGGCGATGCCGAACAGCATGTGGCGGGTGTTGGAGTCCTGTCGCAGCTCGCCGTTGACCCTGAGTGAAAGGTCGAGGTCCTGCGGGTCGGGGATCTCGTCGGCCGTGACCACGACCGGGCCGAACGGCGCGTAGCTGTCCTGTCCTTTGGAGAAGAACCACTGCCCGGAACGGCGCTGGTCGCGGGCGCTGACGTCGTTGACGATGCTGTAGCCGAAGACGTGCCGCCAGGCGTCCCGCTCGGCCACCCGGAAGGCCGGCTCGCCGATCACCACGGCGAGTTCGCACTCCCAGTCGAGCTGCTTGGTCAGGTCGGCGTTGTGCCGGATGGGCTGGCCCGGGCCGGTGACGGCGGTCGCGGGCTTGCTGAACAGCACCGGCCGGTCGGGCAGTTCGCGCTCGGTGTCCAGGGTGCGGTGCGATTCGGCGACGTGCTCCACGTAGTTGAGGCCGACACCGACGATCTTGCCGG
Organism: Kitasatospora sp. NPDC088264; assembly: GCF_040685715.1. Lineage (NCBI taxonomy): Bacteria > Bacillati > Actinomycetota > Actinomycetes > Kitasatosporales > Streptomycetaceae > Kitasatospora > Kitasatospora sp. NPDC088264. The sequence goes on along the minus strand of NZ_JBFBIR010000023.1, from coordinate 23,380 downwards.
GCCGCAGGGGCGCGCGCAGCGAGACCTCGGCGAGCGGGCGGACGGCGGGGTGGCCGGGCCCGGCGTGGGACAGCAGCGTGCGGGCGGTGGCCAGCGCGGCCTCGCCGGCCCGGACCAGGTCGAGCAGGCCGTCGGGCAGCCGGGCGCCGGCGGCGGTGGCGAGGGCGGTCAGGTCGGCGACCTGGTCGCCGAGCCGGGCGCCGAGGCGCGGGGTCTCGTCGCCGTCCGCGCAGTAGGTCAACAGGTGCATGGTCGGGGCTCCTCGGGGTTGCCGGGCGGTGGTGGGGCGCGTGTCCGGTGGGTCAGGCCGGGCCCTGGTGCCCGTCGTGCGCCGGGTGGGCCTCCTCGCGGTAGAGGCCGAGCGAGTGCATCACCGGGAAGTCGTTGAAGGAGAACAGGCAGGCGTCCTCGCCGGGGTCGAGGTTCGCGTGCTCGTGCCAGGCCCAGGACGGGACGACGAAGACGTCGCCCTGCTGCCACTCGAAGCGCCGCCCGGCGATCACCGAGACGCCGCGCCCCTTGGCCGCCGTGTAGACCACCGAGCCGGTGTGGCGGTGGGCGCGGGTGGCCTGGCCGGGGCGCAGCAGTTGCAGGTGGGCGGCCATGGTCGGCATCACCGGGCCGCCGGTGACCGGGTTGGTGTACTCCATGATGACGCCGTCGTACGGCGATCCCCCGGTGGCGCGGGCGAGTCGGCACAGCGCGTGGTAGCTCGGCTCCCAGGGCCAGCCGAGCAGGGGGGAGTAGGGCCTGCTCCAGGTCTCGACGCCGTACGGGAGCAGGTTGCCGCCGTAGCTCAGCAGCGAGGAGTTCACCACCGGGCCGGGCCGCTGGTACAGCTCCGGGTGGACCTCGTAGAAGTTCGCGTCGAGCATGTTGACCAGCGGGATGTCCAGGCCGTCCTGCCAGATCACCGGGGCGTCGTCGGACTCGTTTCCGTGCTCGTGCCAGGAGTTGTTGGGCGTGATGGCGAAGTCGCGCGGGCCGACCCTGAGCTTCTGGCCGTCCACGACCGTCCAGGCGCCGGTGCCCTCGTGGACGAAGCGCAGGGCGGCGGCCTGGTGGCGGTGCGCGGTCATCGCCTCGCCGGGGCCCATGATCTGGAGGCCGGTGTACAGCAGGCCGACGGCGGCGCTCAGTTCGCGGCGCCCGGGGTTGACCAGCATCACCACCCGGCGGCCGGCGTCGTCGGCCTTGACCAGCGGCAGCGCCTTGCGGACCAGCGGGCGCAGGTCGGCGTAGCGCCAGAGCACCGGCACCGACTTGGGCTGCGGGTACCAGGGCTCGATCTCGTTCGCCACCGTCCACAGGGCGCCGGCCTCGTGCTCGGCCAGTTCCTCGTAGTAGGCGGTGAGTTCGGGGCTGTCGGTGACCCTGGCGCGGCCGAGCTGGTCGTCGTCGTGGTCGGCCGTGCGGCCCTGGTCGGTGGTGCCGTGGGGGTTGGCGGTGCCGTGGGGGTCGGTGGTGCCGTGGCGGTCGGTCGTGCCGTGGCGGTCGGTCGTGCCGTCGTCGCTGGTCATGCCTGCTCCTCCGGGAACACCAGCGGCCGCAGCGGGCGGTTGTCCACGTGCAGCCGGAAGACGTCGAAGCGGTTGTAGTGGCCGACGATGTCGTGCATCTGCTTGGGTTGGATGCACCGGCCGAGGTCGATCTCGGCGTAGACGATGCCCTCCTCGTCCACCAGCGGCTCGCCCACCGGGCGTCCGTCGGGGCCGAAGATGCCGGACAACGCGCTGCGCGGGCGGGCGAGTTGCTTGCGCACCTGGTGGTCGTCGCCGGCGATCAGGTCCACCATCTCGGGCGAGATGGTGGAGCAGGAGACCACGGTGAACAGCTTGCCCTCGAAGCAGTGCGCGGCGGCGCGCAGCGCGATCGCCTCCGCCATGTCGTAGTCCTCGGGGGCCACCGGCAGGGCGATGTAGCTGGCGGCGTGGACGAGTTCGCCCTGGGCCAGCAGGGTGAAGCGGGCCAGGGTGTTGGTGTTCTCGCCGCAGGCGAGCGCGCCGAGCGGGCCGACGGCCGTGCGGTGCACCCGCAGGGAGCTGCCGTCGCCGGGCGTCCAGGTCAGCTTCTCGGCCCAGGTCGGCACCAACTTGCGGTGCACGGCGAGGAGTTCTCCGTCCGCGCCGATGATCAGCAAGGTGTTGTGGAGCACCCCGAGGCTGTGTTGGCCGCGTTCGTTGACGCCGATCACCAGCACCACGCCGGCCTGCCGGGCGGCGGCGCGCAGCGTGTCGACGTACGGGCCGGGGACGTCGACGGCGGCGCGGTAGAGGCGCTCGTACCAGGGCGAGCCCTGCACCGGGTTCATCGTCCAGTTCCAGTACGGGTAGCCGGGGACGAAGACCTCGGGGAAGACCACCAGGGCGGCGCCGTGGCCGGCCGCCTCGTGGATCAGGGCGACGGCCTTGTCGACGGTGGCGGCCGGGTCCAGGTAGACGGGGGCGGCCTGGACGGCCGCGGCGGTGAAGCGGGGCAGGTCGGGCATGGTTCCTCCTCGGCTGCTCAGCGCGGTTCGGGGGTGGGCGGCGGCCAGCGGCGGTGCACCGGCGCGGCGGGCTCGGCGAGCAGGTGCAGGCGCGGTGCGACCCGGTCGGCGTTCGGGCCCGGTGGTCTGCGGCTGCCCGCCGACCAGGGGCCGGGCCAGTGCGCGCCCGGCCCGGTGTAGCCCTGCTCGGCGGCGGCGTGCAGCGTCCAGAGCGGGTCGTACAGCTGGGCCCGCCCGATCGCGACCAGGTCGGCCCGCCCGGCCAGGAGCACGGAGTTGGCGTCGTCGTGCCCGGAGATCGCGCCGACCGCGATGGTCGGCAGGCCGGTGGCGGCGCGGATCAGCTCGGCGAACGGGGTCTGGTACCCGCGTCCGTACGGCGGCCGCTGGTGGGCGACCACCTCGCCGGTGGACACGTCCACCGCGTCCGCCCCGCCGTCGGCCAGCGCGCGGCCGATCGTGACGGCCTCCGGTCCGGTGGTGCCGCCGGGCGCCCAGTCGCAGGCCGAGATCCGCACCAGTAGCGGCCGCCCGGCAGGCCAGACCGCGCGGACGGCCGCCAGCACCTCCAGCGGCAGCCGCAGCCGGTGCGCGAGCCGGCCGCCGTAGCGGTCGGTGCGGTGGTTGGTCAGCGGTGAGAGGAAGCCGGAGAGCAGGTGGCCGTGGCCGAACTGCAGCTCCAGCGCGTCGAAGCCGGCCCGTGCCGCGCGTTCCGCCGACTCGGTGAAGTCCGATACCACGGTGGCCAGTTGGGTGGCGGTGGCCGCGTGCGGGGGAGGGCTGTCCGGGCCCCAGGGGAGCGGGGAGGCGGCGAGCAGCGGCCAGCCGTCGGCGAGTGGACGCCCGATCCCGTCCGGGCCGGGTGCGGCGGTGGCGCCCCGGCGGCCGGCGTGGGTCAGCTGGAGGCCGACCGGGGTGTCGCTCACCGCGCGGACGGCGTCGACGAGTTCGCGCCAGGCCGTCTCCTGGCGGTCGTTCCACAGCCCCGGGCAGCGGTCGGTGGCCCGGCCCCCGGGGCTGACGGCGGCCATCCCGGCGAGGACCAGCCCGGCGCCGCCGAGCGCGTGCGCGGTCAGCTGGGCCCGGTCGAAGCCGCTGGGCAGGGTGTCGGTGGAGGTGAAGGTGGCGAGCGGGGGCACCACGACGCGGTTGCGCAGCTCCAGGGCGCCGAGCTTCAGCGGCCGGAACATCGGCGGCACACCGGGCGGGCCGCCGGCGGCGGCGTCCACCGCGTCGACGAAGTCGGGGTCGCGGGCCCGCAGGTTGCCGTAGGTGACCCGGCGGCTGCGGGTGAGCAGGTTGAACGCGAACCGGTCGGCGCCCTGCCCGGTGCGCCGCTCCACCGTCTCGAACCACTCCAGGCTCGCCTGCGCGGCCCGCTGGGTGGACTCCACCACCGGGCGCCGCTCCGCCTCGTAGGCGGCCAACGCCTGCTCCAGCGCCGGCTGTTCGTGCAGGCTCGCGGCGAGCGCGAGGGCGTCCTCCAGGGCGAGCTTGGTGCCCGAGCCGATCGAGAAGTGCGCGGAGTGCGCCGCGTCGCCGAGCAGCACCACGTTGCGGTGGCGCCAGCGGGCGTTGCGCACGGTGGTGAAGCGGATCCAGCGGGAGGCGTTCGGGATCAGCCGGTGGCCGTCCAGGTGCCCGGCGAGCAGGTCCGCGCAGCGCCGCACGCTCGCCTCGTCGCTCGCGCCGCGGGCCGGCTCCCGGGCGGCGAGGGCGGCGAACCCGGCGCGGCGCCAGGCGTCTTCGGCGATCTCCACGATGAAGGTGGAACGGGTCGCGCTGTACGGGTAGGCGTGCACCTGGAGGGTGCCGAAGTCGAACCGCTCGACGATGAAGGTGAAGGCCTCGAAGACCTTGTCGGTGGCGAGCCAGATGTAGCGGCAGTGCCGCTCGTCCAGGTCGGGCCGGAAGGTGTCGGCGTAGGCCGCCCGGGTGCCCGAGTGGATGCCGTCGGCGGCGACCACCAGGTCGTACTCGGCGGCGAGCCGGTCGACCGGAGGGGCGGGGGTGCGGTAGCGCACGTCCACCGCGAGCTGCTCGCAGCGCTGTTGCAGGATCGCGCGCAGCCGGTTGCGGTCGAGTGCCGCGAAGCCGTGCCCGCCGCAGGTGCGGACCTCGCCCGCGTAGCGCACGTCGATGTCGCTCCAGCGGGCGAACTCGGCACCGATGGCGGCGAAGACCTCCGGGTCAGCCTGGGCGATGCCGTCCAGCGTCTCGTCGGAGAACACCACGCCGAAGCCGAACTCGTCCTCCCGGCCGTCGCGTTCGAAGACGGTGATCTCCCGGTGCGGTGCCAGCCGTTTGGCGAGCGCGGCGAAGTAGAGCCCGCCCGGACCGGCGCCGATCACCGCGATGCGGCGGGCGGTGGTGGGGTTCGCGATGCGGCGGGCCGCGGTGGTGCGGGCGGTGGTGGTGGTGCGGGCCGCGGTGGTCACCGCACCACCTCCGGCTGTTGCGGTCCGGCCTCGGCCAGCGCGCGGCGCACCGGCGCGGGCCAGGGTTCGGCGCCCTTGGCGTTCGGCGCGGCGTGCACCACCGACATCCGCCCGGACGCGGCCAGGCCGTGCGGGCCGTGCACCTCGAAGGCGTAGTGCAGCGAGGAGCCGCCGACCCGGACCACCCGCAGCTCGGTGCGGACCAGGTCGCCGAACCAGAGCCGCTCGCGGTAGTCGGCCTCGAAGTGCACCCGCGGGATCCGCCCGAACAGCTCGGCCAGGCCCAGCCGGCGCAGCAGCGCCGCCTCCGCGGCCTCGGCCCAGCGCTGGACGGCCGAGAAGTGGTAGTGACCGGCCGCGTCGGTGTCGGACCACTCGACCCGGCGCTCGATCGCCACACTGGCCGGGGCGGTCGCGGCCAGCCGGCGCAGCTCGGCGCGGTGCAGCTTGCCGGTGGCGGTGCGCGGCAGCCGGGTGACGAACTCGACCGCGCGCGGGTACTTGTACGGGGCGATGGTCCGTTTGACGTGCTCCTGGAGGCTCCGCACCTGCTCCGGCCCGGTGGGCGCGCCCTCGCGCAGCACCACGTAGGCCTTCACCACGGTGCCGCGCCGTTCGTCCGGCGCCCCGACCACCGCGCAGTCGGCGACGTCGGGGTGGGCGGCGAGGGCCTGCTCGACCTCGGGGCCGGCGATGTTGTAGCCGGCCGAGACGATCATGTCGTCGTTGCGCGCCTGGTACCAGAAGTAGCCGTCCCGGTCGCGGACGTAGGTGTCGCCGGTGAGGTTCCAGCCGTTGCGGACGTAGTCGCGCTGGCGCTCGTCGTCCAGGTAGCGGCAGCCGGTCGGGCCCTTGACGGCGAGCAGACCGGGCACGCCGTCCGGCACCGGCCGGCCCTGCTCGTCCAGGACGGCGGCCCGGTAGCCGGGGACGGGGCGGCCGGTCGCGCCGGGGCGGATGTCGCCGTCGGCGGCGGAGATGAACACGTGCAGCAGCTCGGTGGCGCCGATGCCGTCGATCAGCCGCTGCCCGGTGGCCGCGTGGAAGGCCTCCCAGAGGGCGGCGGGCAGGTGCTCGCCGGCCGAGACGCAACGCCGTACGCCGGACAGGCGGTCGGCGAGCCCGGCGGCCAGGATCGCCCGGTAGGCGGTCGGCGCGGTGAACAGCACGCCGACCCGGTGCCGGTGGACCTGCTCGGCGAGCTGCTCGGGGGTGGCCTGCTCCAGCAGGAGGCTGGCGGCGCCGGCGCGCAGCGGGAAGACCACCAGGCCGCCGAGTCCGAAGGTGAAGGCGAGCGGCGGGGTGCCGGCGAACAGGTCGTCGGGGGTGGGGCGCAGGAGGTGGCGGGAGAAGGTGTCGGCGTTGGCGAGCACGTCGCGGTGGAAGTGCAGGGTGGCCTTGGGCCGTCCGGTGGTTCCGGAGGTGAAGGCGATCAGCGCGACGTCGTCGGCGGCGGTGGGCACGGCGGTGAAGCCGCCGCTCTTGGCGGCGCAGCGGGCGGTCAGGTCCTGGGGGCCGGGCCCGCCGAAGGCGAGCACCCGCAGGCCGGGTGTCTCGGCCCGGGCGAGGTCGTCCAGGTAGCGGTGGTCGCACAGGGCGATGGCGGGCCGGGCGATCCGGTGCAGTCCGGTCAGTTCGGCGGCCCGCAGCAGCGGCATGGTGCTGACGGCGACGCCGCCGGCCTTCAGGACGCCGAGCCAGCAGGCCACCAGCCAGGGGGTGTTGGGGCCGCGGAGCAGCACCCGGTTGCCGGTGGCCAGGCCGAGGTCCTCGGTCAGCAGCCGGGCCACCCGGTCGGCGTGGTCGCGCAGTTCGCCGTAGGTCCACTGGCCGGTCGGGGTGAGCAGGCAGCGGCGGTCGGGGCCGTACCGGGCGATCGTTCCGTCGAGCAGCGCCTGGGCGCAGTTCAGCCGGTCCGGATAGAACAACTCCGGTATGTCGAAGCGGAGTTCTGGCCACTGGTCGAAGGGTGGGAGATGGTCGCGGCAGAACGTGTCCACGTGCGCGGAGGGGGATAGCTCCATGGGCGGGCACCTCATCGTGCGAGCGGGGAGTGAGGCCAGTATGGCGTGTTGGTGACGCCAGTCAAGAGAGCGATACACGCATTCGGGGGAGCGGGCCCCTCGCGGCCTCACCGGTGGCCCCACCCGTGTCCCGGCGCAACGGCAGCCGCACCCGGCGACCGGTTCGGTCGGGGTGCGGCGCGTTCAAGCAGGGGCTGCGGGCGGCCGGGTCAGGCGGTGGCCCCCTGGGCGGCGGCGTCGGGCTCGCGGCCGTCCTCGGCCTGCTGGGCGCGTTCGGCCAGCAGTCGGGCGAACAGGGCCAGCACCGGAGTGGCGGCGTCGGAGCCCGGGCCCGAATCGCGGACGTACAGCAGCGTGATGCCGACCCGCACCAGGGCCTCCGCCCCTTCCGCGCCGTGCGTCCGGGCGGCGCGCTGGTCGCCGATCGAGGGGAGGGGGACGGCGGCGGCCGCGTCGGCGCCGCCGACGTGGGCGAGCATCGCGTCGAAGGCCCGGCCGGCGGCGTCGGCGGAGGCGAAGGTGACCACGGTGAACTGTGCGCTGTGCGTGGTCACGGCGCGGAACGTCACGGTGGCGTAGGCGAGTTGCTGGTCACAGGCGTCCGGGAGCAGGCAGGGCACGTCCTCGCCCGGGCCCGCTCCCGACTGTGGGCCGCTCTCCACCTGCCAGCCGCCCGGCATGGCCCGCAGGTCGGGTAGCACGCCCTGCACCTGGGCCGGGTCGCGCAGCGTCCGCCCGGCGTGGGCCAGGTCGGGCCCGCCCGGCCGCAGCAGCGGGCGCGAGCCCAGGTTGATCCCGACGGCGACCAGGGCGGTGACCACGATCAGCGCCAGCGTGACGAGGACGGGGGCGGCGCCGATCCGGGCGGCCCGGGCCTGGGCCCCGGCGACGGCCGGATCGACCCGGAGGTGGACGGTCGGCGGGTCGGCGGGCCGGCCGAGCTCGGTGGTGGCCAGGTACCGCGCGAACGCCGGGTCCGTGGTGAGCAGTTCGCCGACGGCGGCGGTCAGCCCACCCCGCGCCCGGGCGTCCCCCGGGTTCGCCTCGACCGCGTCCACGGCCCGGGCGCCCTCCGGCGTCGCCCGCAGCCGCACCCGCACCAGATCCGCCACCGACCGCCCCGGGCCGCCCGCCACCCCCTCGGCCGCCCGCACCAGCACGCCCACCACCACGGGCACCAACTCCTGGCCGTCCCCCACGGCAACTCCCCCCGCCCAACGAGTCGTTGCCCCCACGATCCCGGACCGGGCGGCGCCGCGCCCCCCGCCGGACGGAACGGAGACGGAACTGCAACCGGGCCCGGACGGGGGTGGGGCGGGCGTGACCCGCGGGGCCTCTGGTGCCCGAACGGGCCGGTCAAGGGGGCGGATCGGCCGCGAGCCGCGTCCCGACGGCGGACGGACGGGTGCCGGGCGCGGCGAACCGGCGGGCGCGGCTGACCGGTGGGCGCACCCGTTCGGCCGGGGCCGGGTTCAGCGCAGGTTGCTCAGCGCAGGCCGCTCAGCGCAGGTCGAAGACCAGCCGGGCGGAGACCTTGCCACCCAGCACCTCGTCGAAGCAGGCGTTCACCTCCTCCAAGCGGCGGGGCTCAAGGATGACGCGGGTGCGGCCGAGGGCGTGCAGCCGGAAGACCTCGGCGAGGTCCTGGCGGGTGCCGACGATCGAGCCGATCACCTTGGTGCCGTTCAACACGGTTTCGAACACCGGCAGTTCGAGCTTCCCGCCGGCCGGGAGCGCCACCAGCACGAGCGTGCCGCCGCGCCGCAGCGCACCGTAAGCGGCCTGGAAGGAGGCGTTGCTGACGGCGAGGGCGATGGCCGCGTGGGCGCCGCCGAGCCGCTGGACCTCCGCCGCGACGTCCTGGGTGCGCGCGTCGAGGACGTGGTCGGCGCCGAGTTCGCGGGCCAGGGCGAGCTTGTCGTCGGTGACGTCGACCGCGATGGTCTCGGCGCCGAAGATCCGCGCGTACTGGAGCGCGAGGTGGCCGAGCCCGCCGATGCCGGAGACCAGGACGCGGGTGCCCGGGCGGGCGCCGGAGACCTTGAGCGCCTTGTAGGTGGTGACGCCCGCGCAGGACAGCGGCGCGGCGTCGAGCGGGTCGAGGCCGTCCGGGACGGGCACCACGTAGTCGCCGTGCGCCAGCGCGTACTCGGCGTAGGCGCCGTCCACCGAGTAGCCGCTGTTGTGCTGCTGGAGGCAGAGCGTCTCCCAGCCGGAGACGCACTGGTCGCAGCGCCCGCAGGCGTCGGCCAGCCAGGGGATGGCGACCCGTTCGCCGACCCGCACGTTGCGCACCTCCCCGCCGACCGCCTCGACGATCCCCACGCCCTCGTGGCCGGGCACGAACGGCGGGCTCGGCTTGACCGGCCAGTCGCCGTGGGCGGCGTGGATGTCGGTGTGGCAGAGGCCGGACGCCTCGATCCTGACCCTGACCTGGTGCGGCGCGGGCTCGGGGACGGGGCGGTCCTCGATGACCAGCGGCGCGGTGAAGTCGTGGACGACGGCGGCCTTCATGCGCTCTCCCTCGGTCGGTGGTGATGCTGCTGGCGGCTGGGCGCAGCCGTCAGCAGCATCACTCGACGGGGTGAGTGCCGCAGCCCGGACTACTCCGGACGAGTGAAGGTCAGCCGGCTGCCACCGGCATCGACATGTAGACGGCGCGCTTGCCGTAGCAGGACGGCACCGTCACCTCGCGGTGGGCGCGGTAGCCGAGCAGCCGCAGCAGGATGTCGGTGCCGCGGACCGCGACCATGGAGATCCGCTCGAAGCCCTGCTCGGACGCCTGCTCCCGGAAGTGCCGGATGAACCCCAGTGCGACGTCCCGGCCGCGCAGGTCCTCGGCGATCACCAGGTCGTGCACGTGCAGGTTGTCCGACGCGAACACCGCCTCCTCCGGCCGGTCGAGGTCCGGGCAGCGCAGCGGTGGGTACGGCAGGCTCAGCAGGTAGCCGCGGACGGCGCCGTCCTGCTCCAGCACGAAGCAGGTCCGCGGCGAGGCGAGGGCGCGGGACTGCAGTGCCTCCCGGCCCTCCGACAGTCCGTCGGCCGCGTAGGCGTCGTGCTCCAGGGCGACCACGGCATCCCAGTCGCCCTCGGCCAGGAGCCGGATCCGGAGGTCCTCGCTCACCCGGCCGCAACCTCCGAGGCGGTGCCGAGCCCCTCCGCGCGGGAGGCGGCCACCAGCGACGCCCACGCTCCCATCAGCACCGCCCAGCGCTCGGCGTCCTCCTGCGCCTCGTCCAGGAGCTGCTGGCGCTGCTCGGCCACCGCGTCCGCGAGCTCGGCGTACTTGCCGCCAAGCTTGCGGTAGGAGCGGTCCAGGACGTCCAGGCAGTACTCGTTCCCGGCCCGGTCCCAGTCGACGCTGCCCCGCACCAGGTCGAGGATCGGCTCGACCTTCAGCCCGTGCCGCTCGTCCAGCAGCCCGCGGCCGAGGTCGATCATCCCGCCGTAGACCGGGTACAGGTACAGCATCGACAGCAGGAACTTGACGAACCGCATCTGGTAGGAGATGAAGCCGGCGCCGATGCGGCGTTCGGGCGTGTAGTAGTTGACGATGTGGCGGTTGTGGACGACGCCGGGCAGCCGGGAGTGGACCATGGCGTGCAGCAGGGCGTAGTCGCTGCCGATGGTCTTGACCGAGGGCAGCAGCGGCAGCACCTCGTAGGCCCGGTGGTCCAGCGCGATGTTGCACATGTAGACGTCCCAGATGTCGGGCACGCCGAGGACGGATTCGTCGGTGGTGAACGGCTCGGAGCCGGCGCCCTTGAACGAGACGTCCACCATCGCGTCCCGGTCCTCCTCCGGCCACACCGGCGGGGTCCACAGGCGCACCACGTCGCGGTAGATGTCCGGGTCCAACTCGTGGATCTCGCTGATGTCCACGTTGAGTTCGCCGATGAAGGAGCCGCTGACCAGCATCACCGGCTTGTCCGCGTCGGCCGGGTCGAGCTCGGAGCGGGTCACACCGGCCGCCGCCTCGCCGGCCGGTCGGCCGATCGAGAGCAGCTCGTGGTGGATCGGGAAGATCTTCCGACCGTCGACGACCTGGAAGTCGGCGTCGTCGTTGCGCAGGTGCGCCGAGGTGCAGCCCAGGGCGGCCGCGCCCAGGAAGAGCCGGTTGACGCAGGAGCCGTACGCGACGGCCGGCGGGAGCATCATGTCGAGCAGCAGTTCCGGGTCGGCGGCGCCGGAGCGCTCGGCCACCCGGCGCAGGAACTCCCGCTGCTGCGCGTTGCCGAGGTGGTGGACGACCACGCCGGGGGTGGGCTCCAGGGCGGCCACGGCGCCCGCGTTCTCCGCGAACTGGGCGGCGTCGGTGGTGTCGAGGATGAGGAGGTGCACCTCGACGTCGAAGTTCGCGACGGCGTAGGCCGCCTCCTCGGCGAGTTCCACGATGGTGTCGGGGCAGGATCGCATGGTGGGCAGGGCGAGGCAGACTCGTTGCATAACGGTGGAATCTCCGTCGGTTCGTCAGAATCGTGGCGGTGATGACGGTATGAGTGCTTTTCGCGCACCACCGTGGACTAGACCAGTTCCGAAGTCAACGATTGACAGAGCGGCTGCGGCGGGGTGGAATGCGCCCCCGCCCGACGGCTTTCCGGAGCCTCTCGGGCTTCCTTCCGGGCAGGGTGGAGCGCGGGTCCGGCGGCACGCGGTGCGGGCCTCCGGGTCCGTACGCGAGGACGAATTCCCGTCACAGATCCGAACGGGCGCGCGAGCACGGGTGGTTCATTGCCGTGCATTGCGCCGTTGGGGTCAATCCGGAGGGCGAACCTGCCGATACCCGCAACGACGTCCGTTCGCCGCCTGGAGGAGACCGCATGTCCGACCTGTGGCTGCCCGGTGCCGAGATCCACGACCTCGGCGACCACGCGCCGACCGACCAGCAGTACCCCCCGAGAGCCATCGCCCACATCACCTGGGACCGCAACGCGACCGCCGCCGCGCCGCAGGACTGGTGCACCTACGAGGACCTGGTGAACTACTTCACCGGCAGCGGCGCCGGCGACGCGCCGCACCTGGTCTGGGACCCGTTCAGCGGCCGGATCGCCCAGTTGTTCCCGGCCGACTCCCGCTCGAAGAGCCTGCTCAGCCCGACGACGAGCCCGACCCGCACCAACCGGGCCGGGCGCGTGGTGATCCAGATCGAGGCGGTGTTCTTCCCCTACTGCACCTACCAGGGCACCGTGTACCCGCGGCTGGTCGACACCCCGTGCGCGGGCTGGGACCGGATCCACGCCTGGATCGCCTCCTGGGGCGTGCCCGACGTGTGGCCGATGGGCCGGCCGGTCGACTTCACCAGCGACCGCGACGAGCAGGTGTGGGAGGCCAGCGGCGGCTGGTACGCGCACGCCCACGTCCCGTTCAACGACCACACCGACCCCGGCTCCTGGCCCGACTTCACGGCCGGCCCCGGCACCCCGATCCCCTCGCCCTCGCAGCACCCCCCGGCGGACCCGACCCCGGCCCGGTACCAGACCACCATCAACGGCCTCCCGTACGGCTACGGCGCCCAGGGCTACCAGGTCACCGTGGTCGGCCGGGGGCTCGTCGCCCAGGGCTTCGGCGCCCACTACCGCTCCGGCCCCGGGCCGAACTGGAGCGACGCGGACACCGAGAACTACGCGGACTACCAGCGGAGTCTGGGCTACTCCGGCCAGGCGGCGGACGGCGTGCCGGGGGAGAGCTCGCTGCGGCGGCTGCTCGGCTACCTGCCCGGTCCCCGGACGGTGTCGCTCGCGCACGTCGTGGCGGCGGCCCGGACCGACCCCGGCGCCGAACAGGGGCACCGGACGTACGGCGCCGAGGTGGCGATCGTCGAGCAGGCCCTGGCGGACGAGGGGCTGCTCGAACAGCGCTGGGTGGACGGCTCGTTCGGCAGCCTGACGGTCACCGCCTACGCCGGGTGGCAGCGCCGGTGCGGGTACGCCGACGCCGCCGCGGACGGGATCCCGGGGCAGGACTCGCTGCACCGGCTGGGCGCGGCGCAGGGCTTCGCCGTCACGGACTGACCGGGGCCCGTCCGTACCGGGGCATGGCGGAGGGGGGAATGCCCGGCTCGGCGGCGGGCGTTGTCCACCGCGTGACCAGCGCTGCGCCCATGACCAGGCTCTCCGTCCTCGACCGCTCCCGGACCAGACGGGGCGAGGAGCCGGCGCAGGCGTTGCGGGACACGGTGGCCTTCGCCCGCGAGGCCGAGCGGCTCGGGTACCACCGCTTCTGGGTCTCCGAGCACCACGGCGTGCCCGGGGTGGCGGGATCGGCGCCGACGGTGCTCGCCGCGGCGGTGGCGGCGGCCACCACCCGGATCCGGGTCGGCACGGGCGGGGTGATGCTGCCCAACCACCAGCCCATGGTGGTGGCCGAGCAGTTCGGGGTGCTCGCCTCGCTCTTCCCCGGCCGGATCGACATGGGGCTCGGCCGCTCGGTCGGGTTCACCGACGGCGTGCGGCGGGCGCTGGGCCGGGAGAAGGACTCCGCGGACGACTTCGGCGCCCAGCTGGCCGAACTGCTCGGCTACTTCGACGGCTCGCAGCAGGCCCACCCCGGCGTCCACGCCCGCCCGGCCGAGGGCCTGCGGGTGCCGGCCTTCGTCCTGGCCACCGGTGCGGGCGCCGACCTGGCGGCCGACGCCGGGCTGCCGCTGGTCATCGCCGCCGTCCGGGGAGAGGAACGGATGCTCGCGGCGATCGACCGCTACCGCAGCCGGTTCCGCCCCTCGGCGCAGGCCGCCGAGCCGTACGTGGTGGTCTCGGGCACGGTCGCGGTCGCCGGGAGCGCCGACCGGGCGCGGGAACTGCTCGTTCCGGAGGCGTGGTCCGGCGCGTACTCCCGCACCCACGGCGAGTTCCCGCCGCTGGCGCCCGCCACCGAGATCCTGGCCCTGCCGATGAGCCCGCGCGAGCAGGCCGCCTACGAGCAGTCGCTGAAGGGCCACATCGCGGACACCCCGGAGCGGGCCGTCGCCGAACTCGCCGCCCTGGTGGCGCGCAGCGGCGCGGACGAGTTCCTGGTCACCACCAGCACCTACGACCGCGCCGCCCTCCTCGACTCCTACCGGCTGCTCGCCGAGGCGGTCGGCCAGGCCTGAGGCCGCCGGCCGGGGCCGAGGCGGGTGGGCCAGCCCTGCGGCGCCGCCTTGCTCGGCCCGTCGACCTCCGAGCTCAGCCCGCGTCGACCTCCGACATCCCGAGCCGGGCGTACACCTCGGGCCGCCGCGCCCGCAGCCGCAGCGCGATGGCGACGCCCGTCAGGAACACCACCGGCACGATCGCCACCAGCGGCCAGTTGACCTCCGGTCCGGCATTGGTGAACAGGTCCAGCCGCCACACCACCAGCGCCGTCGCCCCGCACAGCAGCACGGTGGCGGCGACCGGCGCCACGACCGTCCGGAACGCCCCGGCGCTCGCGGCCGCCTCGCGATTGCGACGGAAGAAGGCGTACACGGACAGCCCGGCGAGCGCCTGCAACACCAGGATGCCGACCACGCCGGGGGAGTTCACCCAGAGGAAGAACTGGTTGTACGGGTCGGCCCCGATCAGCGCCGCCACCACGACGGCCACCGCCGCCAGCACCGACTGCGCGATGCCGCCGATCCACGGGGAGCCATGGCGCGGGTGGACCCGGCCGAGCGCGGCCGGGGCGGCCTGCTCGGTGGCGAGGGCGTAGCCGTAGCGGGTGATGGTGTTGTGGAAGGCGAGCAGCGCGGCGAGCAGGCTGGTCACGATCAGCACCCGCTGGAGGTCGGTGGCCCAGGCGCCGACGTAGTCGGTCATCGCGGTGAAGAACATCCCGGCCGGGTCGGCGGTGGCGGTCGCGACGGCCTCGGTGGCGCCGAAGGCCTGCACGATCATCCAGGTGATGAAGGTGTAGAAGAGGCCGAGGAAGGCGATCGCCGCGTAGGTGGCGCGCGGCACCGTCCGCCGTGGTTCGCGGGCCTCCTCGCGGTAGATGGCGGTGGCCTCGAAGCCGATGAACGCGGCGAAGGAGAGCCCGAGCACCCCGCCCATGCCCCCGGAGAACACGTTGTGCGGGGCGAACGAGGACAGGTCGAGCCCGTGCGCGCCGCCGCGCACCAGCACCGCCACGGCGAGCACGAGCAGGATGCCGGTCTCGGCGATCAGCAGCGCGCCGAGCACCTTCGCACCGAGGTCTATCGAGCGGTAGCCGAGGAGCCAGACCACCGCGACGCCGAGCAGCGCCCAGACCGGCCAGGGCAGGTCCAGGCCGAGCAGGTCGGCGGCGGTGGTGTGGGCGAAGAAGCCGAAGGCGCCGTACATGCCGATCTGGATGGCGTTGTACGAGAGCACCGCGAGCAGCGCGGCGCCGAGCCCGGCGGGGCGGCCGAGGCCGCGGGTGACGTAGGCGTAGAACGCGCCGGCGTTGCGGATGTGCGCGGTCATGGTGGTGAAGCCGACCGCGAAGAGGGCCAGGATGACGCCGGTGGCCAGGTAGGCGACGGGCGTGCCGATGCCGCCGAAGGCGATCGCGAACGGTGCCACGCCGGCCATCACGGTCAGCGGTGCGGCGGCGGCCACGACGAAGAAGACGATGTCGCCGGTGCCGAGCACGCCGCCTTCCAGGCGGGCGGGGCCGGTGGAGCCGGCGGTTGCGGTGCCGGGCCCGGTGCTGTCGGGCCCGGTGTCGGGCCCGGCGCGGCCGGTGCCGGGGCCGGTGCGGGGGGAGCCGGGTGCGGTCGGGGAGGCCGCGTCGGAGGGCAGGGTCATGGGGGAGCTCTCCTGGGGTCGTACGGACGAGGGTAGAGCGGTCGGCCGCCGATCGGGTGCGGGCGGTCGACGGGGACCGGACGCCGTGGGGGGCGTTTCGGCGGGCGGGTACGGGGGGCCCGCCCTGGGTCAGTGCGTGCGTCGGCTTCAGTGGGTGCGTCGGCCGCCGAGCCAGGTCCCGGCCACCGGGACGGCGGCCAGCTCGTCGGCCGGCACCGCGTAGGGGTCGGCCGCCAGGTGCACCAGGTCGGCCCGCATCCCGGGCCGCAGCACGCCCCACTCCGCCTCCTCGAAGGCCTGGTGCGCGACACCCGCCGAGTACGCGGCGAGGGCCTCGGTGAGGCCGATCCGCTCCTCGGGCAGCCAGCCGCCGGCCGGCAGGCCGTCCGGGGTCTGCCGGGTGACGGCGGTGGCGAGACCGGCCAGCGGCTCGTACCGGGTGACCGGCCAGTCGCTGCCGAAGGAGACCCGGGCGCCACCGCGCAGCAGCGCGGCGATCTGGTACTGCCGGGCGCCGCGCTCGGGGCCGAGCCGGGGGAGGGTGAGTTCGGTCATCAGCGGGTCGGTCTGGGCCCACAGCGGTTCGAAGTTGGCGATCACGCCGAGTTCGGCGAAGCGGGGCAGGTCGGCCGGGTCGACCAGCTGGACGTGGGCGATCACCGGGCGGCGGGCGCGCAGGCCGTTGCGGCGGGTGGCGGCCTCGACGGCGTCCAGGGCGATCCGGACGCCGTGGTCGCCGATCGCGTGGATGTGCGGCTGGAAGCCGAGCGCGTCGACGGCGGTGACGGCGTCGGCCAGTTCGGCGCCGGTCCAGTTGGCGACGCCGTGGGAGTGCGGGCAGTCGCTGTAGGGCGCCAGCAGGGCGGCCGTCCCGGACTCGACGACGCCGTCGGCGAAGAACTTGACCGCCCGGGCGGTGAGCCGGCCGCGCCCGCCGGCCTCGACCCGCTCCCGGTCGGCGGCCAGGGCGGGGAGCCGTGCGCGCCAGCCGTCCGGTTCGAGCAGCAGGGCGAGCCCGGCCCGGACGGGCAGATCGTGCTCGGCGACGGCGGCGAGCCAGGTGTCGACCTGCGCGGGCTCGATCCAGGCGTCCTGGAGCCAGGTGAGCCCGGCGGCGGCGAGTGCGGCGGTGGTCTCGCGCAGGGCGGCGACCTGTTCGGCGAGCGGGGGCGGCGGGACGAGCGCGAGGACGGGGTTGAGGGCGCCGAACTCGCGCAGGGTGCCGAGCGGGGAGCCGTCCGGGCGGCGGACGATCTCGCCGCCCACGGGGTCGGGCGTGTCCGGCCCGTACCCGGCGCGGCGCAGCGCCTCGCTGTTGGCCCAGCCGGTGTGGTGGTCCATGGTGCGTAGCAGGACGGGCCGGTCGGGGACGGCGGCGTCGAGCAGCCGGGCGTCGAACAGGCCGCCCTCGGCGAGCCACGGATTGACGGCGTCCCCGGTGATCCACTCGGCCTCGGGGTGCCGGGCGGCCCAGGTGCGGACGGCCTCGACGACCTCCTCCAGGCTGGTGCAGTCGCGCACCGGCACGCCGCGCAGCCCGATGGCGCCGAGCAGCGGGTGGAGGTGGCCGTCGCCGAAGGAGGGCAGCAGGGCGCCGCCGGCCAGGTCGACGGTCTCGGTGCGGTCGTCGCGCAGGGCGAGCGCCGGGTCGCCGAGGGCGGTGATCCGTCCGGCGGTGACGGCGAGGGCGTGGGTGGCGGGGTGGGCGGGGTCTCCGGTGTGGATCCGGCCGCCGGTGAAGATCGTGTCGGCACGCATGGGGAGCGTCCTCTCCGGGGCGCGGCAGGTGACGAGGACGACCTGCCTAAACCGAATGGGGTTCGGTTACCGTAGGCGCGGCACCGGCGGGTGCGGAAGAGTTTTATTGAAAGCCATTCAGTAACGCTTGGGTAACGATGATCTTGAGGGTTCTCCGGAGGGCTCTCCGGCCCCTCGCCCTCCCGAAGATCCTCCGGAAGGCTTCCTGAAGGACTCCCCGAGGGCCCCCGAAGGACTCCCCGAAGGACTCCCCGAAAGACGAGGAACCGGCATGGCCAGGCCGCGCACACCCCTGCTGGACCGGCAGCGCATCGTCGACACCGCGTTGCGGCTGGTCGACGAGGCGGGCGACCTCACCATCCCCGGCCTCGCCGGCGCCCTCAAGGTCAGCCCCTCCGCGCTCTACCACCACGTCGCCGGCCGGGCCGAGATCGTCGCCCTGATGCGCGCCGAACTCGTCCGCACCATCGGCGAGCAGTCGATGTGGGACCAGCCCTGGGACGCGGCGCTGCGCACCTGGGCGCACGCCTACCGGGACGCCTTCGCCGAACACCCCGGCATCGTGCGCCTGCTCGCCACCGCCCCGCTCGCCGAACCGTTCATGCACGCGCTGTACGAGCGCGCCGTCGCCACCCTGGAGGGCGCGGGCTTCGCCGCACGGGATGTGATGGGCGTGATCACCGCCCTGGAGAGCTTCATCCTCGGCTCCGCCCTCGACCTGGTCGCCCCGGACGTCATGGTCGACGCCGTCGACCGTGACGCCACCCCGCGCCTGGCCGACGCCCTCGATGCCGTCCCCGCCGGCCGCGAACGCGCCGACCGGGCCTTCGAGCTGGGCCTCACCGCCCTGATCGCGGGTTACCGGGCGCTGCTGCCCTGACCGCCCTCCGTGCCAGGGCTGTCGGGGTCGCCGCGCCGGGGTTGGGTCGCCGCCGTTCCGCCGGGTCCGGTCCCGTTCCTCCCTCCGGTTTCTGAGCAGGCGTGATGACCTGCTAATGTTCTTCTCGTCGGGAGGGAAACAACCTCCCGAACAGGCGTCAGCGGTGCTACCAGAGCACGTCCTACTTTCAGTAGGAAGAGTCCGTGCGACCCGGGCCTGGCGCTCCACCCGAAGGGGCTCGTTCCGTCCAGCGGAACGGGCCCCTTCGTCATGCCCGGGGCTCCTTCGTCATGCCCGAGGGCCCCGGCGGCAGTCGGGCGGCGACCCGGTGGTGTAGACCTGCTCGCCCGGTCCTTCTACCGCATGACGGCGGTCGAAACCCTGCCGTGCGGCCGGTTCTCGGCCAAGCTCCCCTGCCAGGTGGTCGGCGGGTGGCGGTGGACTGCGGGCCGCGACCGTCCCCGGGCCAGCGGGTTCGCCCGGCGGCGATGGCTGACGCCTCGTCATACCTTGGCCGGAAGTGGATGCTACTGATGTGAATATGCCATTGGAATGTTCGTCATATGGAATCCGGCAGTAGCCTTCCGTGTCGAGCCCGCCACTGCTGGTGGCGGCCCGGCCGTGCCGTGCTGCGCCCGGCTGCCCAGACCCCCTCGAAGGAGCCGGTGTGCCGGGTATCGACGAATGCCTCGCCGGAGCGATGTCGATCTCCGGGGCACGCTCCGCGAGCCTGGTCGACTGGAGCAGCGGACTCGCGCTCGGCAGCCTCGGCGAGTGCCCGACCGGCGACCACGAGACCGCGGCCGCCGAGACAACCGACTTGGTACGGGCGGCCGTTGAGAGCCAGACCTTCACCGGGGCGGAGGACCGGCGGTCGCCGTTACAGGACGTCATCGTCACCGCCGGCCGCAGCTACCACCTCATCTGCTTCATCGACACCGTCTTCGACAGCCGCCTCGTCCTCCACCTCTGGCTCGACCGTGCCCAGGGCAACCTCGCCGCCGCCCGCTACCGCCTCCAGGCGCTCGCCGAGGAACTGGTGCTGGGGTGAACGGGACGCCCACCGCGGCCATCGGGTTTCGGCCAGCACGCCGGACGGGCCGCCCCCGCCGCCCGCGCTCCACCGGCCGGTGGCCCGGATGACCGCCGCGCCCGCCGCCGTCCGCCCGCCCGCACCGCCGCAGACCCCCGGCGAGGCCCTCGGCCTGCTCGCCGCCCGCCGCGCCACCGGCGCCCTGCGCGGCCCGCTCGGCAGCCTGCACCTCGTCGACGGCCAGGTGGCCCACGCCGACTCCCCGCGCGCGCCCGGCCTGGCCGAACTGCTCACCGGCTGCGGCCGGATCACCCCCGGGCAGTGGGCGGAACTGCTCCGGCTCCACGGCCCGCGCGCCCGGGTCGGTGAGGCCCTGGTCGAACGGCGGCTGCTCACCCGGGGCGAGCTCGAACTCGGCCACCTGGGCACGCTCTTCGACGCCGCGTTCTTCGTCCTCGCCGACCGGACCGGTGGCGTCTGGCGGTTCGAGCCCGACGCCCGGCACTGGCTGGGCCCGGTGGCCACGGTCGACCCCGGCCGGCTGCGCCGCGAGGTCGAGCGCCGGGGCCGGCTGCTGGAACGGATCTGGCCCTGGCCGCAGCTCGACACCGCGCCGGTTCGCCCGGTGGTGCCGGTCCCACGGCCGTCGAACCGCCCGCCCGGCCGCCGCCGGCGCGAACTGCTGGACCACGCCGACGGCCGAAGAACCCCGGCGGACCTCGCGCGCCTGCTCGGCCGGTCCGGCTTCGGCGTCACGGCGGACGTCCGTCGCCTGGCCGCCGCCGGGCTGCTCGCCGCCCCGCGGCACGCCGCGCCGGCAGTGGCACCGAGCGCTGCGACATCCGTGGCACCCGCGACATCCGTGGCACCCGCGACGCCTGTGGTACCTGGGGCGCCGAGGCCCGCGACGCCCGTCGCGGAAGCCGAGGCGCCGGCCCCCGAGGCGTCGGCCCCCGCCCGCCCGCCGGGAGGCCTGCACCGCCGGGTCCCCGGCGCCACCCTCACCGGCGCCACGCCGTCCGGTCCCGTGGCCCCCACCCACTCCGATCACCCGCCCACCACGGCCACGGCCCACTCGCTGGCCGTCCCCGACCCGGACATCGCGCTGCTGACCCGGGTCCGAACCCTTCTGGAGGCCCGACTTTGAACCACTCTCCACCCGCGACCCCGCCGTCCCGGCCATGAGGCGGGCGCTCAAGCAGCGTGTCGGAAGGAGACAACTGATCGCCTTGGAGACCGAACTGCTCGCCGAGCTCCGCGCCGTCAAGCAGCGCGTCCCGCACCTCGCGGGTGGCCTGGTGGCCAGCGTGGACGGCCTGTTGGTCGCGCACGACACCCACGGGGCGGAACCCTCCGGCCTGGCCGCGATGACGGCGGCCTCGCTGTCGCTGGCCCAGCGGCTCGCCGACACCACCGGCCAGGGCGAGTTCCGCGAGTCGCTGGTGCGCGGCGAGCACGGCTACGTCGCCACCTACGCGGCCGGGGGCAGTTGCGTGCTGGCGCTGCTGGCGCACCCGGACGTCAATGTCGGCCGGCTGCACCTGGAGGCCCGCCGCTCGGCCCAGCGGATCGCCGGGCTGCTCAGCGACAGCCTCCTGCCCAAGGACCCCCGCGACCCGGCCTGACCGGCCTGACCGGTCAGGCCCCCGGCCCGACCGCACCTACCACCCCAGCACACCACCACCGAAAGGGAGTTACCCAGATGACCGACGCAGCCGGCGCGCTCAAGCAGGCCATGACCAGCATCGAGGGCGCCATCGGCGCGGCACTCGTGGACTACAACAGCGGCATGGCGCTCGCCACCCTCGACGGCCCCGGCGGGCTGGACCTCAACGTGGCCGCGGCGGGGAACACGGACGTGGTTCGCGCCAAGATGCGCACCATGGACATGCTCGGCCTACAGGACGGGATCGAGGACATCCTGATCACCCTCAGCAGCCAGTACCACCTGATCCGGCCGCTCGCCGGCCGCACCGGCAAGGGCCTCTTCCTCTACCTGGCGCTGGACAAGGCGCGGGCCAACCTGGCGATGGCCCGCCACCAGCTCACCAGGATCGAGGCCGACCTGGAGGTCTGACAGGCCGGACAGCTTGGACAGGCGGACAGGCCGGAGAGTCCGACCGGACGACGCGTCGGCCCGGCGTCGGCTCAGGCCGCGCCGGGCGCCGTCCACCGGACCTCGCCGCCCGGCAGCGCCGCGCACATCGCCCCCTCCGCGGTCTCCACGCTCCACGGCGCGAGCTGCGCGTGCGGCGGGACGGACAGCGCGCCGCCCTCCGCGAAGGCCAGCTCCAGGCCGCCGGCGAGGGTGATCTCGGCGGTGTCGACGGTCCGGCCGACGAGCGCGAGCAGGGTGCCGGTCGGGCGGATGGTCAGCGCCGGAAAGTAGTGCTCGACCTCCGCCGGGGCGGTGAAGGAGGGCGCGGCGAGGCGGAACTCGTGCGCCACCCGGACGGTCACCGGCCCGTCGAGGGTGAGGTCCAGCCGGTCGCCGCCGCTGACCGACGCCACTCGCCGGCCGGCCAGCGCCTCCGTGATCCCGTGCTGCGTGATCCCGTTCTGCATGGCCCCAGTGTGACCCACCCGACCCGGCCCTGTCCGCCCTGCCCGACAGCCCCGTCCGACCAGCCGGTCCGACCAACCCACCCGGCCGGTCCCCCCCCGACTCGCCCTCCTGAACCCTCCTGAACCCTCCTGAGCTCGCCCGGCCCGCCCGCCGCTACCCGGCGGTGCGTCCGCGCACCAGCTCGGCCGGCCCGCCCGCCCGCTCCCGCGCGGCCAGCGCGGCGGCCGTCCGGGCCCAGGACGGGCCGGTCAGCAGCGCCCGTGCCTCGGCGGGGCCGCAGAGCCGCCACTCCACCAGCTCCTCCTCCGGCAGCGCGATCGAACCGAGCATCCGCTCCGTTACCGTGCCCCCGTCGAACACGGACACCAGCACGGCGGTGTCCCGCCCGGTCGCCGGGTCGGCCTCCGGGTCGGCGGCCGACCCGGGCTGCCAGTCCAGCGCCAGCAGCCGCCCCGGTTCGACCTCCCAGCCGAGTTCCTCGCGGATCTCGCGCCGGACGGCCGCCCGGGGCAGTTCCCGGTCCGCCTCGATCCCGCCGCCCGGCAGCGTCCAGTACGGCACCCGGCCGCGCGGCCCGTCCCACGGCCGCAGCCGGACCAGCAGGACCCGCCCGGCGTCGTCGGTGAACAGGGCCCGGGCTTTGGCCCGGATCCGCGGGCGGGTGGCGATGTAGGTGGCCCGGTCCATCGGCGGCTCGTACCCGGGCCCCGCCGCCGGCCCGCCGGGGGCGGGGCCCAGGGCGGTGACCCCGGCCAGCCCGGTGTACGCGGGCGGCGGTTCGTCCGCCGGCAGGTGGTCGAGGGTGTGCCCCACGGGCCTGCTGTCCTCCAGCTCCAGCGGACCGGCCGACCGCGGCGCCCGCAGGCAGGCCGTGACCCGGCGGGACAGCAGGGGCGGCAGCGCGTGGCCCGCCTGGTCCGGGGTCAGCCAGGCCCAGCCGCCGACCTCCGCCGCGTCCGGCCGGATCGCCGCGGCCTGTTCGGCGGTGAGTGGCTGCGCCCAGTACAGGTACGCGGCGATCGGCGGCCGGAAGTGGTCGAGCGTCCAGTCGACGCAGGCCAGCGGCCCCAGCCGGGGCGTGAACCCGAGTTCCTCCACCACCTCGCGCAGCGCGGTCTCCCGTGGGGACCGGTCCTGCGGCTCCCACCCGCCGCCCGGGATCGCCACCGGATGCTTCCGGTCGTACGGCAACCGCACCACCAGCACCCGCCCCCGCCCGTCCGGGAACAGCACCCCCGCCGCCGCCAGCAACTCCCGCCCGCTCCCGGATGACGCGTCCACCGCTGCTCCCTCCGTCAGGCCCGGTTCGAAGGCCGTGTCCCCCCGACGACTCGGCGGACCCCTTTCATGGTTCCCCCCACGAGCCGTCCTAGGCAGTGTCGTCAAAGGTCAGGCCCACATGAGGAGTGAGGCGAGGGTGGCGGCGGCTTGGTAGGACACGGCGGTCTTGTCGAACCTGGTGGC
>NZ_JBFBIR010000022.1:0-120017 GCF_040685715.1 Kitasatospora sp. NPDC088264 | reverse complement strand
AAGCCGCGGATCTTGACCTGGTCGTCGGCGCGGCCGAGGAATTCCAGGACGCCGTCGGTGGTCCAGCGGGCGAGGTCGCCGGTGCGGTACATCCGTTCGCCGGCGAGGAACGGGCAGGCGACGAAGCGTTCGGCGGTGAGGGAGGGGCGGCCGGTGTAGCCGCGGGCGAGTCCGGCGCCGGCGATGTAGAGCTCGCCTGCCACGCCGGCGGGTACGGGCTGTAGCGCGGTGTCGAGGACGTACGTCCGGGTGTTGGCCAGCGGGCGGCCGATCGGCACGACGTTCGGGACCGCCGAGGCGGTCGGCATCGGGAACTGGGTCGCGCACAGTGTCGTCTCGGTCGGCCCGTACAGTGCCCGCACCGCGATGCCCGGGACGGCCTCCAGCACCCGGCGGACGGCCGGGGCGGAGACGACGTCCCCACCGGTCAGCACCTCGCGCACACCGGTGAAGATGCCCGGGTCCTCCTCCGCGATGACGCGGAACAGCCCGGCGGTGACGTGCACGTGGGTGAGCCCGTGCGCCCGGACCAGCTCGCGGATGGCGGAGGCGTCCAGGTCGCCCTGCGGCGCGACGACCACCTGGCCGCCGGAGAGCAGCGGCGCCCACAGTTCGTAGGTCGAGGCGTCGAAGGCGTGCGGGGCGTGGAAGAGCACCCGCAGCCCGTCGGGGTGGTGCCAGCACGGGTCCGTCGCGAGCTGCACCACGTCCCGGTGGGTGATGGCGATGCCCTTGGGCACCCCGGTGGATCCGGAGGTGAACATCACGTACGCGAGCTGCTCCGGGTGGAGCCCGGCGGGCTGGGCGCGCCGCCTGCGCGGGCCGTCGAACCAGCCCTCGGTGAGTGGCAGGACGGGGCAGGGGGCGTCGGCGGCCAGCGGGTCGCCCTGGTGGGCGGGATCGACCAGGACGAGCGCCGCCCGCGTCTCGGCGGTGATCTGCCGCAGCCGCTCGGCCGGGTGCCGGTCGTCCAGCGGGACGTAGGTGCCGCCGGCCTTGGCCACCGCCAGGATCGCCGTCACCAGGTCAGCGGAGCGGTCCATCAGGAGGACCACCGGGGTGTCGGCGCCGACGCCCGACTCGGCGAGGTGGGCGGCCAAGTGTTCTGCCCGGGAGTCGAGTTCGGCGTAGCTGAGCTGTTCGGTGCCGGTGATCAGGGCGGGGGCGTCGGGGGTGGCGGCGGCCTGGGCCTCGAACAGCTGCGGCAGGGTGGCCTCGGGCACCGGTGTCGTCGGTCCGTTCCAGCCGGTGAGCAGGTGCTCGCGTTCGGCGGGGTCGAGGATCTCGATGCTGCCGATCGGGGCGTCGGGGTCGGCGGCGACGGTGCGCAGGACGCGTAGCAGCCGTTCGGCGAGGGCGGTGGCGGTGGCGTGGTCGAAGAGGTCGGCCGCGTACTCGACCGCCACCGACAGGCCCGCCTGGGAGCCCTGTTCGGTGAAGCGGAAGGACAGGTCGAACTTGGCCACGTCCAGCTCGAAGGGGTGGTCCGCGCAGGCCAGGTCGCCGAAGGCGGCGGGCACCGCCGGGTCGCTCTCCAGGGCGACGAGCGACTGGAAGAGGGGATGGCGGGTGGTGCGCGGGGGGTTGAGGTATTCGACCAGGCGCTCGAAGGGGATGTCCTGGTGGTCGTAGGCGTCGAGGTCGGTGCGGCGGACGCGGTCCAGCAGTTCCCGGAAGGTGGGGTTGCCGGACGTGTCGGTGCGCAGCAGCAGGGTGTTGACGAAGAAGCCGACCAGGTCGTCGAGGGCTTCGTCGGTGCGGCCGGCGACGGGGGTGCCGAGCGGGAGGTCGGTGCCCGCGCCGAGGCGGGTGTAGAGGGTGGCGACGGCGGCTTGCAGGGCCATGAACAGGCTGGCGTTCTGCGTGCCGGCCAACTCGGCCAGGGCGGTGTGCAGTTCGGCGCCGACCTCGAACTCGGCGGAGCCGCCCCGGTGGCTGGGAGCGGTCGGGCGCGGCCGGTCGTAGGGGAGCGCCAGCTCCTCCGGGAGGCCGGACAACGCCTGCTGCCAGTGGGCGAGTTGTTCGGTGAGCAGGGTGGTGGGTTGTTGCGGGGTGCCGAGGAGTTCGTGCTGCCAGAGGGCGTAGTCGGCGTACTGCACCGGCAGGGGCTCCCACTGCGGCTCGGCGCCGGCCAGCCGGGCCTGGTACGCGGTGGCGAGGTCGTGCAGGAGCGGGGCGACGGACCAGCCGTCGGTGGCGATGTGGTGCATGAGGACGAGCAGGACGTGCTCGTCGTGCGGGAGGGAGAACAGCGTGGCGCGGACGGGCAGGTCGTGGGCGAGGTCGAAGACCTCCCCGCCGGCCTCGGCCAGGGCGGCCCGGAGCGCCTCCTCGGTGGCCACGGGTATGGTCCGAAGGATCGACTCGGGGGCCTCGGCGACCAGTTGGTGCGGTTGGCCGTCGGTGGTCGGGAAGACGGTGCGCAGCACCTCGTGCCGGGCCACCACGTCCCGCAGCGCGCCTTCCAGCGCGGGGCGGTCGAGGGTGCCGGTCAGCCGGAGGGCGACGGGGGTGTTGTAGAGCGCGCTCGGTCCCTCGAACTGCTCGATGAACCACAGGCGTTGCTGCGCGGAGGACAGCGGGACGCGCTCCGGTCGGGTGGCGGGCCGCAGGGACGGGCGGGCCGCGCCGGAGGCGGGCAGGGCGGCGGCCAGGGCGGCCACCGTCGGGTGGTCGAAGAGCGCGCGGATCGGCAGCTCCGTGCCGAGGGCGGTGCGGACGCGGCTGACCAGCTTGGTGGCGAGCAGCGAGTGGCCGCCCAGGTCGAAGAAGCTGTCGTCGATGCCGACCGAGGCCAATCCGAGGACCTCGGCGAAGAGCGCGCAGAGCGCCTGCTCGATGCCGGTGCGCGGGGCCCGGCCGGCGGCGGCGCCGCTGTAGTCGGGGGCGGGCAGGGCGCGGCGGTCGACCTTGCCGTTGGGGGTGACGGGCAGCGCGTCGAGGGCGACGATCGCGGCGGGCACCATGTAGCCGGGCAGGCGGTCGGTGGCGAAGGCGCGCAGTTCGTCGGGCCGGACGGGGCCCGTGACGTAGGCGACCAGGCGCTTGTCGCCCGGCTGGTCCTGGCGGACCATGGCGACGGCCTGGCCGACGGCCGGGTGGGCGGTGAACGCGGCCTCCACCTCGCCGAGTTCGATCCGGAAGCCGCGCAGCTTGACCTGGTCGTCGGCGCGGCCGACGAACTCCAGTTCGCCCGTGGTGGTCCAGCGCACCACGTCGCCGGTGCGGTACATCCGGCCGCCGGGCTCGCCGAAGGGGCAGGCCACGAAGCGCTCGGCGGTCAGGCCGGCGCGGCCGACGTAGCCCCGGGCCAGCCCGGCGCCCGCGACGTACAGCTCACCGGCGACGCCGACGGGGACCGGGCGCAGTCCGGCGTCCAGCGCGTACACCCGGGTGTTGGGCAGTGGCCGCCCGATCGGTACGGCGGCCGGCACCTCGGCGGCGGCGGCCATCGGGTGGCGGGTCGCGAAGGTGGTCGTCTCCGTCGGCCCGTAGCCGTTCACCACCCGCAGGCCGGGGCAGTGCTCCAGCACCCGCCGGATGGCGGCCGGCGAGACGATGTCCCCGCCCGTCCACACCTCGCGCAGCCCGGCGAAGGTCTCCGGGGCCTCGGCGGCCAGCACGTTGAAGAGCCCGACCGTCATCCAGGCGGCGCCGACCCGCCCCCGGCCGATCGCGGTCGCCAGCTCGGCGACGCCGAGCCGTCCGGCCGGGGCGACCACCACGCGGCCGCCCGAGAGCAGCGGCACCCAGAGCTCGTAGGTGGAGGCGTCGAAGGCGACGGGGGAGTGCAGCAGGACGCGCTCGTGGCCGCCGCCCGCGAACGCCCCGCCGAGCGCGAGGTCCACCACGGACCGGTGGGTGACGCCGATGCCCTTGGGCACGCCGGTCGAGCCGGAGGTGTGCATCACGTACGCCAACTGGTCGGCGCTCAAGGGGAGTCCGAGGTTCCCGGCGGTCTCGTAGCCCTCGGGGTCGAGTGCGTCCGAGGGGTCGAGCACGTCCAGCCCGGCCGTCGCGGGGTGCGCCCGGTGGGCGGTGTCGGCCAGCACCAGCCGGGCCCCGGAGTCCGCGAGGACGGCCCGCAGGCGCTCGGCCGGCTGCGCGCCGTCCAGCGGCACGAAGGCGCCGCCGGCCTTGAGCACGGCCAGGATCGCCACCACCAGGGCGGCCGAGCGCTCCATCAGCAGTGCGACGGGGGTCTCCGGGCGGACCCCGGCCTCGACCAGTCGCACCGCCAACCCGTTGGCCCGTGTGTTGAGTTCGGCGTAGGTCAGCTCGACGTCGCCGGCCGTGAGTGCGACCGCGTCGGGCGCCGCGGCGGCCCGCGCCTCGAACAGCTCGGGCAGCGCGGCGTCCGGCAGCGGCGCGGTGGCGCCGGTCCCGCCGGTCAGCAGCCGTTCGCGCTCCTCCTCGGTCAACACCTGGACGGTGCCGACGAGTTCGGCCGGGTCGGCGACGATCCGGTCGAGCAGGGCGAGGAAGCGGTCCAGCAGGGTGCGCGCCTCGGCGGGGGTGAAGGCGTCGGGCCGGTGGTCCAGGCGCAGTTGGAGGCCGTCGCCCGGGGTGAGGGCCAGCAGCAGCGGGTAGTGCGCGCTGTCGACGTCCTCGACCAGGGTGACGTGGGTGGCGCCGCTCGGGTCGGCCTCGTCCAGGGCGGACGGGTCCGGGTAGTTGCCGTACACCGTGACGGTGTCGAACAGGCTTCCCATTCCGGCGAGTTGCTGGATCTCGGTGAGGCTGAGGTGCTGGTGGTCCAGCAGCGCGGACTGCTCGTGCTGGAGGCGCAGCAGCAGCTGCCCCCAGGTCTCGGCCGGGTCGAGGGTGACGCGCACCGGCACGGTGTTGATGAGCAGGCCCACCATCCGCTCCACGCCCGGCAGGTCGTGCGGCCGGCCGGAGACGGTGGTGCCGAAGAGCACGTCCTCGCGCCCGGTGAGCCGGGCCAGCAGCACGCCCCAGGCGGCCTGGACGAGGGTGTTGAGGGTGACGCCGTAGCGGCGGGCGGTGCGGGCCAGCGCCTCGGTGGCCGCCGGGGTGAGGCCGGTGTGCAGGCGCAGCGGCAGCTGCGGGGCGGCGGCGGAGCGGCCGGGGGCCAGCAGGGTGGGCTCGTCGGCGCCCGCCAGGGCCTGGGCCCAGGCGGCGCGGGCGGCGGCGCCGTCGCGCCGGGTGAGCCAGCGCAGGTACTCGCGGTAGGGGGCGGCCGGGGGCATCGGCTGCTGGAAGTACAGGCCCCACAGCTCCTCGGCGAACAGCGGGGTGGACCAGCCGTCGAGCAGGATGTGGTGCGCGGCGGCGATCAGCTGGTGGCGCCCGGGGGCGAGGGTGAGCAGGGTGTAGCGCAGCAGCGGCGGCCGGGCGAGGTCGAAGCGGCGGCCGTACTCGGCGGCGGCGATCCGCGCGGCCTCGGCCCGCGGGTCGGCGTGCGCCGTCAGGTCGAGGACGGTGAAGGGCAGTTCGACGCCGTCCGGTACGGCCTGCACGGGCGGGCCGTCGGGGCGCTGGTGGAAGCCCGCCTTGAGGTTCGGGTGGCGCAGCAGCAGCGCCTCGGCGGCGGCGCGCAGCCGGTCGGGGTCCACCGGGCCGGTGAGGTCGAAGGTGCAGACGGAGGTGTAGACGTCGGCGCCGTCGGTGTCGTACGCCGCGTGGAAGGCCATGCCCTGCTGGAGCGGCGAGGTGGGCCAGACGTCCACCAGGCGGTCGGGGGCGTGGTGTTCGGCGAGCCGGTCCACGTCGGACTGGCCGAGCGTGACGAGCGGGAAGTCGGAGGGGGTGTGTCCGCCCGCGTCCGGCCGGTCGGCGTGCTCGGCGAGCGCGCGCAGCGCGGTGAACCACGCCTCGGCGAGCGCGGCCACGCGCTCCTCGGCGAGCAGCCCGGTGGCGTAGGACCACTGGGCGACCAGCAGCGGGCCCTGCGGGGTGTCGACGGTGGTGGCGTCCAGGCCGAGCACCCGGCCGAGCGCGAGGCCGGTCGCGGCACCCTCGCTCATCGCCTCGGTGCCGGCGAGCACGTCCTCGGCGGTGACGCCCTCCGGCGCGAAGCGGCCCAGGTAGTTGAACTCGACCTGCGGATCGGCGTACCCCTCCAGCACGGCGGCGGTGGCCGGGTTGAGGTGGCGCAGCAGGCCGTAGCCGATGCCGTTGTCCGGGACGGCGCGCAGCTGCTCCTTGACCCGGCCGAGGGCCCGGCCGAGCCCGGGGCCGGCGGCGGTGACCTCGGACCAGGGCAGCGCCCCGGGGGCGAGCCGGACGGGGTAGAGGGAGGTGAACCAGCCGGCGGTGCGGTGCAGGTCGACGCCGTCGACGATCTCCTCGCGGCCGTGGCCCTCCGCGGTCACCAGTACGGCGCCGTCCGGACCGGTGGTCGCCTCGCCGCGCCAGTGGCCGAGGGCGAGCGCCAGCGCGGTGAGCAGCACGTCGTTGACCTGCGCGTGGTAGGCGGCCGTGACCCGGGTCAGCAGCGCCTGGGTGGTCTCGGCGGGCAGCACGAGCCGCAGGACGCCCTCGGTGGCGTAGGTGTCCCGGGCCGGGTCGAGCGGGCGCGCGCCGAGCAGCGGGTCCGGGGTGGCCAGGGCGGCCTCCCAGAGCGGGAGTTCGGCGGCCCGGCGGTCGGTCCCGGCCTCGGCGGTGAGCCGCTGGGCCCAGCGGCGGAAGGAGGTGGGCACCGGCGCCAGCGCCACGGCCCGGCCCTCGCGGACGGCGGCGAGCGCGGCGAGCAGGTCCTCCTCGACGATGCGCCAGGTGACGCCGTCCACCGCCAGGTGGTGGATCACGAGCAGGAGCTGCGGGGGCAGGCCCGGCCCGGCGTCGAACCGGACGGCCTGGAGCATCCGGCCGTCCTCGGGCGAGAGGCGCTCGCGGGCGGCCTCGGTCTCGGCGCGCAGCGCCTGCTCGGTGGCCGGGCCCGCGACGTGCCGCAGCGCGGTCCCGGCGGGGACGGCGCCGGGGGCGGGGACGTGCAGTGTCCAGGGGCGTTCGGCGAGCGGGGAGGTGCGGGCGCGGAAGACGTCGTGGTGGTCGAGCAGCGCCTGGAGGGCCGTGGCCACGTGCTCGGGCCCGCTCCCGGCGGGGAGGGTGAGCAGGGTGGACTGGTAGAAGCTCTCGACGGCGCCGTGCTGCGCGGCCAGCCAGTGCACGATGGGCGTCGGCGGCACCTCGCCGAGGCCGGCCCCGGCGGGTTCGGCGACGACCGGTCCCTCCAGCGGCCGGGCGATCCGGGCCAGGGCCTCGACGGTCGGAGAGAGGAACACCTCGCGGGGGGTGAGCTGGAGCCCGGCGTTCCGGGCCCGGGAGACGAGCCGGATGGCCACGATGGAGTCGCCGCCGAGCTCGAAGAAGGAGTCCGTGACGCCCACCGCGGGCAGGCCCAGCACCTCGGCGAACAGGCGGGCGAGGGTGTGCTCCAGCTCCCCGGCGGGGGCCCGGACGCCCTCCTCGGCGGCGGCGAAGACCGGCGCGGGCAGGGCGCGCTTGTCCACCTTGCCGTTGGGCGTGAGCGGCAGCCGGTCGAGCACCACGACGGTGGGCACCATGTGGTCGGGCAGCCGCTCGGCGCAGTACGCGCGCAGCTCGGCCGGGTCGGCGGCGCCGACGGTGTAGCCGACCAGGCGGCGCTCGCCCGGGCGGTCCTCGCGGACCAGCACCACGGCCTGGCGCACCTCGGGGTGGGCGGAGAGGGTCTGCTCGACCTCGCCGAGCTCCACCCGGAAGCCGCGGATCTTCACCTGGTCGTCGGCCCGGCCGACGAAGTCCAGCTGCCCGTCCGGCCGGTGGCTGCCGAGGTCGCCGGTGCGGTACATCCGGTCGCCGGGCTCGCCGAAGGGGCAGGAGACGAAGCGCTCGGCGGTCAGGCCGGGGCGCCCGAGGTAGCCCCGGGCCAGGTGCGGGCCGGAGACGTACAGCTCGCCCACGGTGCCCGGCTCGACCGGGCGCAGCCGCTCGTCCAGTACGTGGATGCGCACGTCCTGGCAGGGGTGGCCGATCGGGGGCTGCTCCTCGCCGGTGAGCGGCTCGCTCATGGTGACGATGACGGTGGTCTCGGTCGGCCCGTAGCTGTTGAGCATCAGGCGGTCGCGGCCGCAGCGGGCGGCCAGTTCGCGCGGGATGGCCTCGCCGCCGCCGATCAGGGTGCGCAGGGAGGGCAGTGGCACGTCCGGCAGGGTGGCCGCCATCGCGGTGGCGATGTCGGCGTGGGTGACGCCGTACTGCTCGATCAGCGCGGCCAGCGGCTCGCCGACCAGCTGGCTCTGCTCGCGGGGGAGCACCAGGGCGGCGCCGGTGGAGAGCGCCACGGCCAGGTCGGAGACGGAGACGTCGAAGCTGAGCGAGGCGGCCTGGAGCACCCGGCTGCCGGGGCCGACCCCGGTGGCGGCGACCTGCGTGTCGATCATGCTGGGCAGCCCGGTGTGGGTGACGGCCACGCCCTTGGGCACTCCGGTGGAGCCGGAGGTGTAGATCACGTACGCGGTGTTCCCGGCGCTCAGCGGCCGTACCCGCTCGGCGGCGGTGAAGGGGGTGCCGGGCCGGGTGGCCAGCTCGGCGAGGTGCCCGGGGGAGTCGAGCAGCAGCCGGGGGGCGCCGGTCTCGGGCAGTTGGGCGGCGGCCTCGGCGGTGGTGAGCACCAGGGCGGCGCGGGAGTCGGCCAGCATGTGGCGCAGCCGCTCGGCGGGGTAGGCCGGGTCGGCGGGCAGCCAGGCGGCGCCGGTCTTGGCCACGGCGAGGATCGCGGCGACGGCCTCGGGGGACTTCGGCAGGGCGAGCGCGACGATGTCCTCGGTGCCCAGGCCGCGGGCCGCGAGCACCCGGGCCAGCCGGTTGGCGCGGGCGTCCAGCTCGGCGTACGTGAGGGTGGTGCCCTCGGCGTACAGGGCGGGGGCCTGCGGGGTGCGGGACGTCTGGGCGTCGACCAGCGCGGTCAGGGTCGGCCGCCGGTCGGCTCTGTGCGTCTGCTGGACCCCGGACATGTGACTCTCTCCCTCGTACGGCTGGCCCCCGCGGTGGCGGGAACGGCTTGCTCGGCGACCTTCGGGGCGGTCGGCCCGGGCGGTCGATGGAGCGGCGGTGCGGTGGCGTGGTGGCGCGGTTCTGGTGGTGGCGTGGTGGCGCGGTTCTGGCAGTTCCGGCTGTTCTGGTGGTGCGGCTTCAGCGCTGGGCTGTCGCGGTCAGTGGCCGGACTGCTGGGCGAGCAGGCTCTTCGGCCGCAGGTCCTGCCAGTGCTGTTCGACGTAGTCGAGGCAGTCCTGCCGGCCGGCGGCGCCGAAGACCTGCTGCCAGCCGTCGGGCACCGGGCTGAAGACCGGCCACAGCGAGTGCTGGCCCTCGTCGTTCACCAGGACGAGGTAGCTGGCGTCGGGGTCCTCGAACGGGTTCGCCATCGTCGGTTTCCTCTTTGTTCGGAGAAATTTCGGGGAGGGGGGAATTACGCCGGAGCGCGGCTCACGGACCCCAGCCGGAGTCGGCGTTGGGCGCCGAGACGGGGGTGGCGGCGGCCAGGGGCGAGTACGGGTCGGCGCTGCTCTGGACGCCCAGTCCGGCGACCAGCAGAACGGCGAGAATCCCGAGCATATGGTGAATGCGAACGGCAAGATTCTTCATCGTTAATTCCTTTTTCCGAGGGGGCGGTCGGCCCTCTTCGCTCGGAAATTCATCCTGCCGAGGCTCAAACGGGGGTGGAAGCTCTGGCCATGATCGGGAACACGCATTGCGGGAACCGGAAGCTCGAACAGATCATGTCAAAAACAGACAGATCTGATCCAAAGAGTGCCTGGCACTGTCAGATCAGTGGTGGGAACAGGTCACTGGCGAGGGTTTCGGTCAACCGCCCGCCCGCCCGGCGCGTCGGCGAGGGCGGCCCCGGCCCCCGGAAGCCGCCGAAGCCGCCGCGGGGGCGGGGGTTACGGAGCGTCAGGACAATGGTTCACGGAGCGTCAGAAGTGGGAGCCCCGGCGCAGTTCCTCGCGGACGGCGGGCCAGTCACCGGTCCACGTCCGCCCCGCCGAGGCGGGTGACTCCAGGGCGATCGTCGCCAGGTAGGCGCGCTTGAGCGCGGCCCGCTCGTCCTGCACCCGGCCCGAGGCCTGCTCGATCCGG
The DNA here is from genome assembly GCF_040685715.1 of Kitasatospora sp. NPDC088264. Taxonomy (NCBI): domain Bacteria; kingdom Bacillati; phylum Actinomycetota; class Actinomycetes; order Kitasatosporales; family Streptomycetaceae; genus Kitasatospora; species Kitasatospora sp. NPDC088264. The sequence goes on along the minus strand of NZ_JBFBIR010000022.1, from coordinate 109,928 downwards.
CGCAGCCGGGCGTGCAGCCGCTCCAGCGCGCCCCCGCCCGCGAGCAGGCGCCGCGCCTCGGGGCCGAAGCGGAAGCCGGCGGCGAGCAGCGGCCAGGCCGACCGCCACACCCGGAACACCTCGCGGTGGCCCGGACCCCACTCCCGCTCGGCCCGGGACAGCCGCGCCATCGCCGCCCGCTCGGTGGGCGCGGCACAGATCTCGCGCAGCGTCCGTGCGAGCGCACCCCAGTCCTCGCCGGGCGCGTGCCGCAGCGCGGCGGGCAGCAGGTGGGCCATCGAGCCGTGCACCAGGGTGCGCGGCCACCGCGCCGCCACCGCCTCGGCCAGGCCCCCGCCGGTGTCGCCGACCAGCACCCAGACCTCGCGCACCCCGCGCTCGGTGAGCTCGGCCAGCACCTGCGGCCAGTGCTCCCCGTCCGTGGCCGGCCACAGGCCCAGGACCTCGCGCCCGCCGTCGGCGGAGATCCCGAGCGCCAGGTGCACCAGCGGGCCGCCCGAGCGGCCGCTGCGCACCGCGTCGAGGAAGACCACCGGGTAGACGGGGTCGAGCGGGCACCGGCGCCGCTCGTCGAGCTCGTCGAGCACCTGGTCGGTGATGGCGGAGACGGTCTCCCGGCTGAGCTCCACGCCGTACACCTCGGCCAGGTGCGCCACCAGCTCGCCGGAGCTGAGGCCGCGCGCGGTGAGCGAGATGACCAGTCGGTCGAGGCCGGGCAGCCGGCGGGCCCGGGGGCGGACGGCCCGGGGGGTGAAGCTGCCCTGGCGGTCCCGGGGCACCCGCACCTCGACCGGGCCGACCTCGGTGAGCAGCCGTCTGGCCCGGGCACCGTTGCGGACGTTGGCGCCGGGTTCGGCCCCACGCAGGTGCTCCTGGAGTTCGAGCTCCAGGGCGTGCTCGATCAGCTGCTTGGCGAGCGTCTGGAACAGCCCGCCGTCGCCCAGCAGCCGGATCGCGCCGGAGCCGACCTGCTCGGCGGCGGCCTCCGCCAACTGCCGTACCAGCCGCTGGTCCACCAGCTCGGCCAGGTCCACGGGCGGGACCGCCGGGCCGGGATCAGCTCGCAACAAGGGGTGCCCTCCGTCTGTCGGCCGTTCGTCCGCCGGCCGTCCGCCCCGGCCGCCCTGACGGGGCGACAGTCACGAGACGGCGGCCGTCCGCCTGTCACCGCGGCCGGGTGCGCTCGGGTCCGCCACTGCCGCGGTCGGCTTCCCCGCCTCCGGGCGCGCTCGGCTTCGCCGTCGACCGCTGATTTCCGCGCCACTTGGGCGTACACTCACGGCAGTCAGAGCCCGGGGGGACGGCTTCCGAACGACAGGTGATTTCCATCCTGCCATTTCAGATGCCTTGCGGTGGCCGGTACGGGCATTCGTGAAACCGCAATGCCGAAGCCGGAAGGATGCCCAGATGTGTCTATCCCAGGACAACAGCGCGGGAATGGGGACACCGCAGCTCTGTGACCGAGGGATCGAGTTCTACCGGGTGGCGCTGGCCGAGGGCTGCGCCACCGGAGACGCCCCCGAGTGCCTGCTCGCGATGGGCCTGCTGCGCTCCGTACCCGGCTCCGGCGAGCGACTGACCCCCGTCCCGCCCGACATCGCGGCCACCGGCCTGACCCGGCCGATCGAACTCGCCGTGCTGGGCCACCAGGAGCGGCTCGCCGAACTGCGCACCGCCTTCACCGCCGCCGACCGCGCCTACCAGGACGTCATGCGCCGGGCCCAGCTGCCGGTCCGCCTCCTGACGGGCGAGGAGATCAACCCCGCGCTGGAGAAGGCCGTCGTCGCCTGCACCGAGGAACTGCGCACCGCCCAGCCCGGCGGCGGCCGCAGCCCCGAGCACCTCGCGGACGCCCTCCCGCGCGACCTCGCCCTCGCCGGGCGCGGCGTGCGCCAGCGCACCCTCTACCAGCACACCGTGCGCTCGCACGGCCCGACGCTCGCCTACATCGAGCAGGTCACGGCCCAGGGCGCCCGGATACGCACCCTGAACGAGGTGTTCGACCGGGTGATCATCTGCGACCGCTCCACGGCCTTCGTCCCGGCCGCGGCCGACCGCGAGGCCGCCGCGATGCTCATCCAGTTCCCACCGCTGGTCGAGTACCTGCTCAAGATCTACGAGTTGATGTGGGAACGCGCCGAGCCGGTCACCTACCTGGAGGGCCGGCACCGCCCCCAGCTGCTCACCGACCGCACCCGCCAGAACGTCCTGCGCCTGATGGTCAACGGCTACACCGACGAGGCCATCGCCTCCCGCCTCGGCATGAGCACCCGTACGGTCTCCAGCCACATCCAGAAGGCCAGCGAACTCCTCGGCAGCCGCAGCCGCGGCCACCTCGGCTACATCATTGCCCGCGAGGGCGTCCTGGACGAACCCCTCGACGACCTGTGACCGGCACCGGCACCGGGGGCCGTCGCCGTCGCTCGGCGGGACGGCCCCCGGCGGCCGGTGCTACTCGTAGCGCAGTTCGGCCGGCCGCATCAGGCGCAGGAGCTGCGGCAGGCCGAGCGCGGTCGTGAGGAGGACGGCGCCGGCGGCGATCGCGGACATGGCCAGCATGGAGCCCCAGTCGAGGGCGAAGGGCAGGCCCGCCGTGTACTGGAGGACGGCTCCCATCAGCAGGCCGCCGACGGCGGCCTGCAGCATGCCCAGGGCCATCGGGACGAGGGTCTGCCACAGCACCGACAGGCCCAGGATCCGGCGGCGGGTGCCGACGGCGCTCAGCACGCCGAGGATGCGGCGCTGCTCCCGGAAGCGCTCCAGCTGGCCGACCAGCAGGCTGAGGGAGACCAGCAGCAGGGTGACGGCGGAGCCGGCGGTGAGCAGGCGTTTGACGGCGAGGTAGGTCGGGTCGAGGGTGCGGTCGAGCGGGGACCCGGCGACGCCCTGCGGGTCGATCGCCATGACGTCGGTGGCGAGTTGCTCCTTCGGGTCCGGCAACCCGGGGGCCATCGCGACCAGGACGGTCGCGGGCTGGCCGCGCAGTGCGGCGGCCGGGGCGGCGCCCGGGGTGAGGAGCAGCAGGCCGGAGCCGATCCGCCCGTTGGGGTCGGAGCCCTCGACGGGCTCGACGGTGGCCGTCACGGCGGGCAGCGGCCAGGACGGCGGCTCGCCGTCACCGCGGAAGAAGGCGGCGTGGACGGTCGTGCCGGGCTTGGTTGCGGCGGCGGCGTCCGCGCCGGTGTTCGGACCGGTGTTCGGGCCGGTGTTCGTGCCGACGTCCGTGCCCGCGCTCGCGCCGCCGCTCGTGCCGACGTCCGTGCCGGCGTCCGGTCGGGTGGTCCGGCCCTGGACGGCGAAGGCGTCACCGTCCTTGCAGTCGGGCAGGGTCGCGAAGCCGCGCAGCACGGCGCAGTCGGCGATCCGGACGGCGGGCAGGTCCCAGAGCTTGGCGGTGGGGGTCTCCAGGGCGAACTCGGTGTAGGCGGCGGTGGCCCGCACCCCGGGAGAGCGCGCCAGCGAGTCGGCGAGCCGGTCGGCCTGCGGGCCGCCGCCGGGGAAGGACACCGACTGCTGGTACGGCCCGACCGCGGCGCGGGGGCCGGGGCGGTCCTCGTAGCTCGCGCTGACACCGAGGAAGAGCGTCTGCAGGGCGATCGCCCCGGCGACGGCGACGACCACGCCGCTGACCGCGGCCGAGGCGGGGCCCGAGCTCAACTGGAGCCTTCGGATGGCGAGTTGCCAGGACACACCGCCGCCGGAGCGCCGGGTGGCGGCCTCCACCAGCCAGGGCAGCAGGGTGCAGACGCCCACCAGCATCAGCAGCACGCCGAACGCGACCAGCAGCGAACCACGCGTGTCCTGAACGGAGTTGAAGACGGCGGTGCGCCCCATCCCGGACGGGTTGTACTGCGTGGGCAGTGCCAGCGCGAGCGCCGTCAGGGCGAGGCCGGCCAGCGGCAGCGCCAGCCGCCATCCGATCCGGCGCCGGCCGGGGCCGGACCGGCGGACCACGCCGAGCGGGTCGACGGTGACCCGGCGCATCGCCAGCAGGCTCACGCCGATGCCGAGGAGCGGCACGACCACGGCGATCGCGGCGGCGATGGCGGGGTGCGGCGCGATGTCCTCGGGGTAGAAGCTGAAGCCCGCGAGCCGCAGGTGGCCGGTCAGCCGCCGGCCGAGCAGGAACAGCGCCGCGCCCGCGACCAGGCCCAGCACCGCGCCGACCAGGGACTCCCCGGCGGCGAGCCGGGCGGTCATCCGGCGGTCCGCGCCGACCAGGCGCAGCGCGGCGAGCCTGCGGTCGCGCCGTTCGCCGCCGAAGCGGGCGGCGGCGGCGAGGAAGACGCCGACCGGGGCGAGCATCACGGTCAGGCCGACCGCGTTGAGCAGGATCAGCCGGGGGTCCATCGGCTTGGGCGGAGAGAAGTGGCCGTACGAGGTGATGCGGGAGGCTCCGGCGTCCCGCGAGAGCCGGTCGCTGCCGAGCAGGTAGCCGGCCTGGCCGGGGCCGAGCAGGCCGTCCGGGCCGATGCCGCCGACCACCGGGTAGGGGAGGCGGTCGCGCAGCAGCTGGTTGGCCGGGTCCTTCAGGAGCTCGGCCAGGGCGGGCGAGACGACCATCCGCCCCGGCGGCGGGTACGCGGCCACTCCGGGCGGGAGCGCCGCGTCCGGGCCCTCGGGCTGGACGACCCGTCCGCGGATAGCGGTGCCCCGGAAGGTGGTGTCGGCGGTGGCGATGAGGACCGTCCGGTCGCCGGGCGTGGGCAGGTCCTCGTCGCGGAAGGTGTCGTTCTGCACGTACAGGCGCTCGTTGCGGTGCTGGACGATGCCGGGGAAGGAGGCGGTGAACAGCAGCAGCGCCACCCCCAGGCCGACGCCGCAGGCGGTGAGCAGCAGGCGCCCCCAGCCGTCCCGTCCGTTGGTGAGGGCCAGGCGCACGCCGAGGCCGAGCTGGTCCAGGAACGGCGAGCGGACCCGGTCGGCGGCGGGGTCGCTCGTGGCGGGGCTGCTCACGCTGGGGCTACTGGTGTCGGGGCCGCTCACGCCGGGGCCGTTCGTGGTGGAACTGCTCATATCGCGCCCGCCAGGTCGCGGGTGCGGCCGTCGCGGACGACGATCTCGCGGTCGGCGTAGGCGGCGACCCTGACCTCGTGGGTGACCAGGACGACGGCGGCGCCGCTCTCCCGGGCGGCCTGGGTGAGCAGCTTCATCACCCGCTCGCCGTTGAGGGAGTCGAGCGCGCCGGTCGGCTCGTCGGCGAAGACCGCCTTGGGCCCGGTGATCAGGGCCCGGGCGGCGCCGACCCGCTGCCCCTGGCCGCCGGAGACCTCGCCGGGGCGCTTGGCGGCCACGTCGTCGACCTCCAGGCGCTCCAGCCATTCGCGGGCCCGGGCCTCGGCGGCCCGGCGGCGCAGTCCGTTGAGGCGCAGCGGGAGCGCGACGTTCTCCAGGCAGGAGAGTTCCGGGACGAGCTGGCCGAACTGGAACAGGAAGCCGAACTCGGTGCGCCGCAGGGCGCTCAGCTCGGCGTCGGAACAGGCGGTGAGGTCGCGATCCCGGTAGCGGAGGCGGCCGCTGTCGGGTCGGGTGATCCCGGCGAGGCAGTGCAGCAGGGTGGACTTGCCGGAGCCCGACGGGCCCATCACGGCGACGAGTTCGCCGGCCGCGACGGTGAGCGAGGCCCCGCCGAGCGCCGGGGTGAGCCCGAAGTTCTTGTGCAGGTCGTGGGCGGCGAGCAGGGGTTCGGACATGGTCAACGCTGGGACTCCGTGATGCGGGCGGCGAGTTCGTCCAGGCGGGCGGCGGTGAGCTCCAGCCAGCGCAGGTCGGCTTCCAGGTGGAACAGGGCGTGGTCGCAGATCAGCTGGTCGGTGAGGTCGCCGGTGAGCTTGCGGCGGGTCAGCTCCCGCATCTCCTTGAGGTGTTCGGCCCGCTGCGCGTCCAGGACGTCGGCGCCGGAGCGGCCGGTCAGGAGGGCGAGCACGACCTTCTGGTAGAGCGTGCTCTGCAGGTACGGCTGCGGGCTCTCCGGGTGCGCGAGCCAGTTGGCGAGGTCGGTGACCCCGGCGTCGGTGATCGCGTACCGCTTGCGCTCCGGGCCGTCGCCGGCCTCGACGCCGTCGACCACCACCAGCCCGTTCTTCAGCAGCCGGGAGAGCGTCGCGTACACCTGCCCGTAGTGCAGGCCGCGGTCGCGCCCGAAGTGCTCGTCATGGAGGCGTTTGATGTCGTATCCGTGGCGGGGCTGGGTCTCCAGCAGGCCGAGGAACAGCTGTCCGAGTGACATGCTCCGGGACTATACAGGCCATGTATACACACAGGTGTATAGCGGGCCCCCTCGGGTCCGGCCGCCGGCGCCGACACGGCCGCGGCCTCCCCGAGCAGGACTCGGGGAGGCCGGAGCGGTTCGGTGCCCGGGTCAGTTCAGACCGTGGGCCCGGCGGTCAGGACGCCTGGGCGCGCACCAGCCAACGCTGGTTGGCATTGGCGGTGCAGGACCAGACCCCGAGCGCGGTGCCGTTCGCGTCGGCCCAACCGGGCAGTTCGAGGCACTTGTCGGAGATCGGGTTGTAGAGCGTGCCGTCGTAGCGACGGACCCAGGTCTGCGCGTCATCGGCGGCGCAGGTCTGGAAGGACACCTTGGTGCCGTTGCCGGCCGGCTTGTCGTTGGTGGTGATGCACCGGTCGGTGCCGGAGACCTTGAACTTGGTGTCGGTGGTCAGGGTGAAGTGCTGGGCGTTGCCGTTGTAGCAGTTGTAGAAGGCGACCGCCGTGCCGACGGAACCGCCCCAACTGTCGATGCACCTGCCGGGGTTGTAGGCGCTCTGGATCTGGACGCTGGAGCCGGCCGTGGCGAGCGAGTTGGCCTGCTGGTCGGTGAACGCGTACGGGTAGATCCGGACGTCGCTGACCGCGCCGTTCACGCGGCCGTCAGGCCCGGGGTACCGGGTGGTGGTCTCCCCGCCGATGTTCAGACTGCCGTTGGCCTTCCAGCCCGCAGGGACCTTCGCGCTTCCGGCCGCTCGGCCGTTGACGTACAGCGTCGCGGTCTGGGTGTCCGAGTTGAACGTCCCGGCGAGGTGGGTCCAGACGCCGATCTGGGGTTGCTCGGAGTCGACGGCCGCGTAGTACGTGGTGGGGCGGAGCTGGTCCGACGAGGGCAGGCGGGGGGCCCACCTTTGACTCGATCAAGCCGTCGAGAAACCCCTTCAAATTCAAGGGCGGGGAGTACTTTGGTGCCTCGGCGGGATGGAACACCGCCAAGAATAGCGACAACGCTCATACGATCGGGTCGGTGACCGCCGCCAGCGGACTCGTCGGCGGGGCATACAGCTATGCAAGAAATTCTAACGGTGAGTCATTCCATCAACTTGGTTGGGCGGTGGGGGGAGGTGTTGCAATTCAGGGCCCGCCGTTGATCGGATTCAAATACGACTTCAATACGCGGAGGGGGAGTACTTTCACTGTGGAGCAGGGTGGCTAGGGTCCGGGTGAGTCGATGGATTGTCAGTTCTGACTGGTCGGTGCTACCGTATGCTGTCCTTGTCCTGCGAGATCAGGAGCGTTGATGGTTGTTCTTGGCATGCTAATCCCGGTCGTCCTGGGATTGGCTATGGTCACGAATTTTCGTGGGATTCGTGACTTCTTCGCGTTGTCCGAAAGTGGGGAAACCAAGAAGTCGGCCCCGGTGATCTTGTTGTTCATCAGCTGGTTCTTTATTCTGGTTCCTGGGGCTGCTGTTCTCGACATGGCCATCACGGCAATCCTGCATTGACTTGTTCGAGTGCGAAATGGGTCGCGCCTGCCGCTCGTTGTGGTGGGCGCGGCCTCGTGCTGTTGGCCTCCGGGTGCAGCCGAATTCCCGGCGAGTACTCCCCGAGGCTGATGATCTGGCCGTCGGCGACGAGCTGGATGACAGTGGACAAGCTCAAGCAGAAGGAAATCCCCAACCTGTCGAAAAAACAGGGACGTCGATGGGTCGATCGCGTTCCACCATGTGGTGTGGCAAGCAGTGCTCACGTACCAGTTCGGAGCCGATGCGGCGGGTAATGGGCGGATGCCTGCGCACGGTTCCGAGGAGAATCGGGAGGGTCGCATCGCCGATCTGGTGAACAACGTGAAGGGGTGAGCGATCGGTGAAGTATGAAACGGGGCGGGGGTGATCGGGATGCGGAGGTCGAGTCGGGTGCGTACCCATGGAAGGCTGCCTGTTCTGACCATCTGTGTGGCATTGGCTCTGCCGCTGGCAGCTTCGTGCGGTGGCGAAGGAGCCTTTGCCGGCTGTCATCGGGTCCTGGGACACAACCGCCGCTTCGATCCGGTTCCTGGAGGGCGGCAAGCTCGGCGAGGCATGTCTGCTCCCCGCGCCGCCATGTGTCGTGGAGAGTTTCTGTTACTCGACGAGGCGATCACTATCCCGATCTAGAGGTGGTTCAGTATCGTCGAGGAGAGCGTCTCCACGTGATTGCCAGGGATGAGATGGGACAATTTCAGGGAGATCCTGGTCTGCTTGCAGTTCCGTTTGCGTCATCCCTCTTCTCGCCTTCGGGCCGTACCTACCAGAATGGCGGGTGTGTATCAGGGTGCCGATTAACAGATTTAATCGAGTCGGCCGATGGTTCAGTCGGGCGCTGCTGAGATATCTTGCGGTGTGCGTGGCTCCCGTGTGCGTTTTTATGCTCGTTCTTTCAGCATTTGCGCCCGGCGGGCATGACGCCAATGGATTCTCTCGAGCCGACTCCCTGGATAGCCTCAAGCTGCTGGCGCTCATCTCGCTCACGATAACTGTCCCCACACTGTTCTTTCTCTTCCTGGTCTCTTTTCGGGCGGCCAGGGGGAGGAATGTTCGGGGGGTGGCTGCCGTGTTGTTTGCCCTGCCCCCACTGCTCTATCTCCTTGCGGGTGCTTGGCCCTTCCTGCTGATGAGCGCACTCGGTGTGATATACGCAATGGTAGTGATGCCCGCGCCTGCGCCTGGATCCTGATTTTGCGACATCCGGGTCCCCGGGCGCGTGATGCGCATCGGGGGCCCAGATGTTTGTTCTGGGCACTTACGGTAACTTTCCGTTCAATCCTGGTGGGGCTCATCGAGTAATTGCTCGGCGAGCCCGCCACGAGTGGGGGAGCATGGGCGACGCGGGGTCCGGGGGTGTCAGGGGGGCGTCAGGAGTGGGGCGGTGATCGTTGGGATGTCGTCAAGAGGGGGTGGGGCTGGGGGTGGGATCGGGTGAGGTGGGTGGGTGCCGACTCCTCCGTTGCCTGATGTGCCTGGTCCCACTGGTGGTTACCGCAATGCGCCCACGGGGGTGCCGCCGTACGGCGGGCCGGCGGTGCCGCAGCTGCCGACTCTGGACGGGACGCTGGTGGTCGACTTCGCGTTGGTGGGCAAGGCCGGGGCGGATGCGGGCAAGGCGGCCGAGGGCATGGCTGCCGCCTGGACGGCGCTCAGCTCGGCGGCCCTGTTCGGTGCGGCGCCCTGGGGGGATGATCCGGCGCTCGGGCAGGGCTTCGACCAGGTCTTCGCCCAGCCGCGGGACGATCTGCTGAAGGCGGTGCAGGCGCTGCCGGACACCCTGCGCAAGCTGGCCGACGCCCTCGGCGCCACGCGCAGCACGTTCGAGAGGGCCGACGAGCACGCCACGGAACTCGCCTGGACGTTCCCGGGGCCCGGTAGCGGCGGCGCGTGATGGCGGTCGACGCCCCCAACGCCTCGCTGCCGGACGGGTTGCAGAACCTGCTGATGATCCTGGTGGGCAACAAGTGGCCCACCGGGAACGAGAGCGCGCTGCGGGCCGAGGCGGATGCCTGGGCCGAGGCGGCGAAGTCGATCCGTGCCTGCGTCCTGGACCTGGCGGACGCCAAGTCCCAGCTCGACCAGGGCCTGAGCGGCGCCAGCAAGGACGCGTTCGACGCCTATCTGGCCAGGCTCGCCGTCGCCGACGACGCCGCGCTGCCGCTCATCGCCCAGTGCTGCGACGCCGCCGCCGACGCGCTGCACAACCTGGCGAACCAGATCGAGACCCTGCGCATCGAGATCATCGGTGCGCTGGTGGTCCTGGCGGTTCAACTGGCCATCGACGCCGTGATGTTCCTCTTCGGCGGGGCCGAGGCGGCGCCCGTGGAGATCGCCTTCACCAGGGCCCTGGTGTGGGCCTTCCTGCGCAAGGCGCTGATCAGCGCGGTGACCCGGGTCGCCGAGTCGGTGCTGGCCCAGGTGGGCTTCGACCTGCTGGCCCAGGTGATCGAGCTGGGCCAGGGCCACCGCACGTCGATCGACGGCGGTGAGCTGGGCACGGCCGCCATCAACGGGGCGGTGGGCGGCGCGGTCGGTGTCGGTGCCGGGTGGCTCGGCAAGGGTCTGGGCAAGGGCCTGGGAAAGGGGCTCGGGAAGGGCTTCACCTCGCTGACCGGCAAGGAGGCCGGCGCGTTCGCCAAGGGCGCGGCCGGGCTGGTCTGGAACACCGGCTACGGGGCGCTGACCGGGATGGCCGAAGGCGCGGCGCAGGACGCGGTGTTCGGGCTGTCGGGTGACTACGTCTCCGGCGCGGCCAACGGCGCGTTCGCCGGGGCGTGGGGGTGGCGGCACGGGGCGATGAACCCCGGGAACAAGTTCTCCATCTCGCCGGGCGACCACATCGAGGGCTGGCTGAACGGCAGGCTGGAGGGCCCGCGCCCACCGCGCGGCGGTACGACGGGGGGCGGCACGACGGGGGACGGTACGCCAGGGGGCGGCCCGTCGGAGATCGAGCTCGTCCCGGTGGGGGACCTGCCCCATGAGCTGCCGCCGCTGCCGCCGCAGGACACGGACCTCTCGGGCCTGTTCCACGAGATGGGCCACTTCCCGGCCCCCGTCGGCGACTTCAGATCGACGCACGGCGGCACCCCGGCTCCGCAGCGCCCGCAGCCGCGGACTGTCTCCGATGCCATCCTGGAGGAGCTCAATCCGGGCGTGCACCAGCCCTCCTGATGGAGCATCAGGAGGGCTGGCGTCGGTGCGGGGGAGGGGGCTGGGGGGTGTTACTGGCTGCCTGCCGGGGCCAGGGGGGCCAGGGTGCCGGGGTAGAGGTACTCCTTCGCGGGGAGTGTGGTGCCGTGGGCCCAGGCGTCGAAGAAGCCCTTGAGGTCCTTGCCCGAGACCTTGGCGGCGAGGGCCTCGAACTGGGGGAAGGAGGCGTTGCCGTAGGCGTGGTCCGCGGTCCAGCGCTTGAGGGTGGCGAAGAACGCGTCGTCGCCGACGGTGCGCCGCAGGGCGTGCATCATCAGGGAGCCCTTGAAGTAGAGGGCTGAGGCCAGTTCCTGGCCCTGCCCGGGGTCGTACAGCTTGGTGGACCAGAACTCCGGCTTGTTCCGGTTCTCCTCGACGGTGGGGGTGTAGAAGCCGGTGTCGAGGTTGCTGCCCTGGTGCTCGTCCCACAGCTGGTTGGCGTACTGGGCGACGCATTCGGCGATGCAGCCGTCGCGCCAGTCGGTGAACGAGACGCTGTCGCCGAACCACTGGTGGGTGATCTCGTGGACGGCCGCGGAGTCCCAGAAGTAGTTGGTGTAGGTGGGCCGGCTCTGGGTCTCCAGGTCCGGCGCGCCGGTGCCCGTCTCCTTGGTCCAGCTGCGGACGATGGCGCCCGCGGAGGAGAACGGGTACGGGCCGAACTTGGAGGCCAGGAAGGCGATGATCTCCGGCTGCTGGGCCTCGGTCGCCTTGGCCATGTCGTCGATCGGCACGTCCGGGCCGTAGGCCGTGATGACCGGCGTCCCGTCGGACAGCGCCGAGCGGTGGACGGTGAACTTGTCGATGGCGACGGTGCTGAGGTAGGTCGCCATCGGCTTGTCCTCGCGCCAGCGGAAGGTCGTCGAGCCGTCCTTGCTGGTGGTCTGGCCGGGCCGGCCGTTGCCGATGGCGGTCCAGCCGTCGGGGACGGTCGCGGCGAGCGAGAAGGTGGCCTTGTCGGACGGGTGGTCGTTGGACGGGAACCAGGAGGTCGCCGAGTGCGGCTCGCCCATCGCGTTGACGCCGCCGGACACCAGCTGGTGCCAGCCCTCGGGGTCGGGCTTGCCCGCGTACACCACCCGCACCGCGAAGGTGGCGCCGCCGGCCACCCGGCGGGCGGGCACGATGTCCAGCTTGTGCGTGCCGGAGCGGGAGAACGACTTGGCCGGGGTGCCGTTCACGGTGACGGAGGCGACCTGGAAGCCCTTGAGGTCCAGGGAGAGGCGGTCGAGCGACTGGAGGGCCCGGGCGGTGACGGTCGTGTCGCCGTTCAACTGGTCGGGGTGAGCCGGGTCGTAGGCGATCCGGACGTCGTAGTTCGCCACGTCGTAGCCGACGTTGCCGTCCTCGGGGAAGTACGGGTCCCCGATCCCGGCCGCTCCCGCGGGGGCGGCGGTCAGGGCGACTCCGAGGGCGGTGGCGGCGGCCACCAGGGTGACGGCCTTGCGGCGGTGGCGACTCGGCGGTGTGCGCATCTGTGGCTCCTGGGGACGGGCGGTCAGGACCGGGCGGCGGCGGGGACGGTGGCCGGGGCGGTGGTGGCCGGAGCGGCCGGAGCGGCCGGAGCGGCGGGCTTGGCGGCTGCGGGCTTGGCGGTGGCGAACTGCCACACCACGCCGATCATGGCGTTGGTGCTGGTCGCCTGCGTCGCGGGGTCGACGTTGGCGAGGTTGTCGCACGCGCTGTGGAGGCAGTCCGAGACGCCGCTGCTGAAGCCGGACGACGGGATGCCCGCGTCCCCGAACGGCTGGCTGTCGGAGCTGTCCAGCGGGATGTCGAAGGTGGCCAGGCCCCGGTCGGTGAACCACTTCTCGAAGGCCTGGAAGGCCGCGGTCTCGTTGTTCTTCGCGTCCTTCACCAGGAGGTACTGCTGGAGGTTCTTGCTGCCCGCCTGGTCGAGGTTGAGGTACAGGTCGATGGCCTTGCGGTCGCCGGCGGACAGGTTCTTGACGTAGTCCGCCGAGCCGACCATCCCCAGCTCCTCCGCCCCCCACCAGGCGAAGCGCAGGTGCCGCTCGGGCTTCAGCTTGGCCTTGGCCACCTGGAGGGCGGTGGTCAGGACGGCCGCCGAGCCGGAGCCGTTGTCGTTGATCCCCGGGCCCATCGGGACGCTGTCCAGGTGGGCGCCGGTGAGCAGCACGTGGTCGGGGTCGCCGCCCTGCCAGTCGGCGATCAGGTTGTAGCCGTCCTTGCCGTCGTGGGAGAAGCGGCGCAGCTGCGTCTGGAAGCCGGCCCGGTCCAGCGCGTGCTTCACGTACGCCACCGACTCCGCGTACCCCTTGGTGCCGTGCGCGCGGTTGCCGCCGTTGCGGTCCGCGATCCGCTGCAGGGCCTGGAGGTGCGGCATCACCTCGGCCGCCTCGACGGTGGGCGCGGCCGGGGCGGGCCTGTGCTCGGCGGCCGTGGCCGCGGCGGCGGGGACGGTGGACAGCAGCAGGGCGGTCCCGATGACGTGGGCGGCGAGGGACACCAGGCGGCGGGAGGGCATCACACGGGAGCCTTTCGGAGGCGGGGCCGGGGGGCTTCCCCCGGCGGACTCCGTCCACCCTGGTCCGTCGATGTCAGGAACTTGTCGAGAGGCTGTCGGGAACCGGTAGGGGTGCTTCCGGAGGGCGACTTACGATCATCCTCATGTGCGCACATGTCGTGGTCGCCGAGGACGATCCCAAGCAGGCCGACCTGGCCCGCCTGTACCTGGAGCGGGAAGGGCATCGCGTGGTCGTCGTCCACGACGGCCGGGCCGCGCTGGAGCAGGCCCGGCGCGGCCCGGCGGACCTCCTGGTCCTCGACGTGATGATGCCCGTCATGGACGGGCTCGACGTCTGCCGTGCCCTGCGTGCCGAATCCGCCCTGCCGGTGCTGATGCTGACGGCCCGCACCGCCGAGGAGGACCTGCTGCTCGGCCTCGACCTCGGCGCCGACGACTACCTCACCAAGCCGTACAGCCCGCGCGAGCTCGTGGCCCGGGTCCGGGCCCTGCTGCGCCGCGGGTCCCGGCCGCTGACCCCGGGTGCTCCCGCACCGCCGGCCGCGCCCACCCTGTCGCCGACCGCGCCGCCCGCCGCCGCGCCCCCGGCCGTACTGACCGCCGGGGCCCTCACCGTCGACCCCCTGCGCCACGAGGTCACCGCCGACGGACGGCCCGTCAGCTGCACGCCCGGCGAGTTCCGGCTGCTCCAGGTGCTGGCCGCCCAGCCCGGCCGGGTCTTCACCCGGGCCCAGCTGCTGGAGCACCTGCACGGCATCGACCGGTACATCACCACCCGGACCGTCGACACCCACGTGATGAACCTGCGCCGCAAGATCGAGCCCCAACCGCGCCGCCCCACCCGCCTGCTGACGGTCTACGGCATCGGCTACAAGCTCGCGGAGGGGCCGCGCGGTGCGTCGTGACGCCCCGCCGCGCCGCAGCCTGCTGATCCGGCTGCTCGCCCTCTCCGCCCTGGTCTCGCTCTGTTCGATCGCCGCGACGGCCTGGCTGACCGCCCGCACCACGACGGGCGCGATCAGGCAGGAGCAGCGCCAGGTCCTCGCGGACCAGGCCCGGATCTACCACGAACTGCTCGGCTACGCCGCGACCCACCCCGACTGGACGGGTGCGGAGAGCACCGTGCGGCGGCTCGCCGCCGACACCGGGCAGCGCATCCTGCTGACGACTCCGCGCTTCGAGCCGGTCGTCGACTCCGCGGCCACCGCACCCGGGTCACCGGCCGCCACCTCCGGGACCCCCGCCACCGCCCCCGGGTCACCGCCCCCGGCCGCCACGCCGTCGGCACCGCCCCCGGGCGCCGCCGACCGGACGGTGCTGCCCCGGACGCCCACCACCACGGTCGACCCGCTCTCCGTCGACCTCGCCATGCTGCCCGACGCCCCGGCCGACCGGATCGACGCCCGTGCCGTGGGCCCGTTCCGGCTGACGACCGCCGAGCGCGCGGCCATGGAGGAGGCCGCGCGGAATCGGGCCGGCTGCCTGCGGTCGGAACTGGGCGTCGAGGCGACCGTCACCGACGACGCCGCCGGCCGCCCCGTGGTGAGCGTCCCCGGCGGCCGGCCGCTCGGCGTGCGCTGCGCGCCCCCGCTGGTGCTGGACGCCCCGACCCGCACCGAGAGCGCCGCCCTCGCCGACCTCACCGCGCTCGTCAACGCCTGCCTGGAGCGCCAGCAGATCCGGCCCGTGACGCTGTCCCTGGGGTTGCAGTGGGCCCCGGCCCGCGACCGGGAGCAGGAGCAGGTGATCTCCGCCTGCCTCGCCAACTCCCGCCGGCAGCAGCTCGTCCGGTACGTGGCGCCGCCCGTGCTGCTGTTCGTCGGCGCGCCCGCCGGCGCGGCGGACCAGGCCCCCGTGCTGTCCGCCCCGCACCGCGGGCGGGTCGCCGAGGTCGCCGCGCTGGTGCTGGCGGTCACCGTGGCGATCACCACGATCGTTGGCCTGCGGCTCTCCCGGCCGCTGAACGCGCTCACCCGCGCTGCCCGGCGGATGACCGACGGGGACCTCTCCGCCCGGGTGACCGCGACCGGTCGCGACGAGATCGCCGGACTCGCCGCCGCCTTCAACGCCATGGCGCAGCGCCGCGAACAGCTGGAGGAGATGCGCCGGGCGATGGTCGGCGACATCGCGCACGAGCTGCGCACCCCGCTCAGCAACATCCGCGGCTGGCTGGAGGCCGTCGAGGACGGCGTCGTCACCGCCGACGGCGCCTTGACGAGTTCGCTGCTGGAGGAGGCCCTGCAACTCCAGCACCTGGTCGACGACCTGCGGGACCTCGCCGCCGCCGACGCCGGTGAACTGGCCCTGCACCGCGAGCCCGTGGACGTCGAGGACCTGTTGGCCCAGGTTGCCACCGCGCACGGCGCCCGGGCGCAGGCGTCGGGCGTGGCCCTGGTCGTCGAGGCGGTCGCGGACCGGACGGGGCCCGAGACGGCCGGCGCCCCGGCCGGGTACGAGATGGCCGGGTACGAGATGGCCGGGTGCGAGGTGTTCGCCGACCCGGTGCGCCTGCGCCAGCTGGTGGGCAACCTGGTCGCCAACGCCGTCCGGCACACCCCGGCGGGCGGCACGGTCACCCTGCGGACCCGGACGGAGTCCGACGCCCTGCTCATCGAGGTCGCCGACACCGGCGGCGGCATCGCCGAGGCGGACCTGCCGTTGGTGTTCGAACGCTTCTGGCGGGCCGACAAGTCCCGCAACCGGCAGAGCGGCGGCAGCGGTCTGGGCCTCGCCATCGTCCGCAAGCTCGCCGAGCTCCACGGCGGCGGCGTTCACGCGGCCAGCAGCCCCGGCGCGGGCTCGGTGTTCACCGTGCGCCTGCCCGCTCCGACGGCCGCCGGGTACGGGGGTGGAGCAGGCCGATAGCTAAATCATCGACATATGTTTGCCATTGATCTATGCTCACGGCCATGGCTAACCGTCAACTACAGGAGCCGACGCGGCTCGTGCTCACCGCGCTCGCCGATGCCCCGCGGCACGGCTACGCGATCGTCCAGGAAGTCCTGGCCATCTCCGACGGCCGGACCAAGCTGCTCACCGGCACCCTCTACACCGCGCTGGACCGGCTCCTCCAGCAGGGGCTGATCCGGATCGACCACGAGGAGGTCGTCGGCGGCCGGATGCGGCGCACCTTCGCCCTCACCGAGGACGGCCGGGACGTCCTGGGCGCGGAGACGGAACGGCTGCGGGCCGGAGTCGTCGAGGCCGAGCGCAGGCTCGCGCTCGGGCGGGGGCCGCGCCTCGGGGCGCTCCGGCTGAGCGGCGGTGCGGCATGACCGCGCAGCAGGCCGGGGCGCTGCCCGGCAGGCTCCCGCTGATCGGCATCTACCCCGCCGCCTACCGGGCCTCGCACGGCGAGGAGATCGCCGCCGTCTTCGCCGAGTCCGTCGAGGGCGCCGACCGGCGCACCGTGCTGCGCGAGTGGGTCACCCTGGCCGCGCACGCCGCCCGGCTGCGGACCCGGCTCAGCTCCGGAGACCCCGCGGGCCGGGCGCTCGCCGGCGCCGCACCGTTCCTGCTGGCCGGAGGGGCGGCGCTGGCCTTCGTCCAACTGGTGATGACCTTCTTCGTCGCGGACACGCGCTTCGAGCTGATGGGCCTGCACACCACGGCCGCGACCGCGGTGGGCGCGGTGCAGGCCGCCCCCTGGGTCCTCGCGCTGCTCGGCGCCGGCCTCGGGCACTGGGGCGCCGCCCGCCTCCTGGTGCTGGTCGGCGTCCTCGCCCGGATCGGCGCCGCGGTCGGCTACGCCGTCCACCCGGCCGGGGTGCTCTTCCTGTCCCTCCACCAGCTGCCCCTCTGGCTCCTGCTCGGGGTGCCGCTGCTCATCGCCCCGCCCGACGGCGTCGACCAGCGCGTCCGCGCCCGGGTCGGGACGGTCGTCGCGGCGGCCGTCATCGCGCTGCCGATGAGCGCGCTCGTCCTCGCCTGGCCCTGGCGCGACCTGGAGGACTACTCCGAGGTCATCTTCCCGCGCAGCACCCAGATGCTGCTCGACGCGTCGTCGGCCTGGCCCGCCGTGGTGATGGCGATCGCCTTCTTCGTCCACTTCGCCGCCCGCCGGCCCGACCGGCCGCGCGCCGCCGGTGTGGCGCTGGCCGCCCTCCCCTGGGCGGTCATGCTCCCCGCGCCCTACTACTGGGCGCTGCCGCGCGACCTCGCCGACCTCGGGCGCAACCTCGCGGTCGTGGTCGGCCTGCTGGCCGTCGCCGCCGTCCTCGCCGCGTTCGGCCGCACCCTGGCCGCCTCCCGGGACCCGGAGCCGGTCGAGCCGGCCTGACCGCGGAGGCGGCGCCCCGAACCGACCGCCGGTGTCGGGCCGGCCGGTCCGAGGATCCCCGAGTCCCTTCTTCCGGAAGGGGCTCGGGGATCCTTCGTCGATGGCGTGGCGGCCCGGCGCGGTGTGGCGTGGATCACGGCAACGGGTGGCGGCGGCGGGACAGGAGCTGGTGTGGAGAATTCGATACGCGCCCGGGTGCGCGCTGGGGACGCGGCGGCGTTCGGGCTGGTCTTCGAGGACCACGCCCAGGCGGTGTACCGGCACGCCGTGCGGATGACCGGGGACTGGGCCGTCGCCGAGGACGTGGTCTCGCTGACGTTCCTGGAGGCGTGGCGGCTGCGCGCGCGGGTCGATCCCGAGGGGGAGAGCCTGCGGCCGTGGCTGCTGGGGATCGCGGGCAACGTCATCCGCAACACCCGTCGGGCCGCGCGGCGCCACCAGCGGGCGCTGGCCAAGCTGCCGCCGCGCGAGGCGATGCCGGACTTCGCCGGGGAGCTGGCGGGTCGGATCGCCGACGCCGAGGAGCTGGCCGCCGCGAAGGCCGCGCTGGAACGGCTGCGGCCGGCGGAGCGCGAGGTGTTCGCGCTGTGCGTGTGGGAGGGCCTGGACCACGCGGCCGTCGCCGAGGCGCTGGGCCGGCCGGTGGGGACGGTCCGCTCGCGGTTGTCGCGGGCCCGGGCCCGGCTGCGGGAGTTGACGGCGAAGGAGCTCGCCGCGTCACGGTCCGCGCGCTCGGGAAGAGGTGGGCAACGCCCGGGCGCCGGCGGACAGGTAGCAGGTGACCGCGACCTCGCGGTCCGGCCGTACAAGGAGACGACCCGATGAACGCCACCCCCCGGGACCGGTCCGAGCAGACCGAGCGGGAGGAACTGGTCCGGCTGCTGCCGGCCCCGGCGGCCCCGGAGCTCCCCCCGGGCCGCCACCTCCTGCTGAAGGAACACCTGATGGACACCGTCACCGACAACTCCCGGCGCACGGCCCGGCGGCGCAGCCTGGCGCTGCGCCTGGCCCTCCCGGCGGGCCTGGCCGCCGCCCTGGTCGGCGCCCTCCTCGCCACAGGCCCCGGCCGCCCCGCCCCGGACGCCCGGCACCAGGACGCCCAGCACCAGGACGCCCAGCACCCGGCCGACGGCACCGGCCACGCGCTGGGCCGCGTCGACAACGCCGCGTACACCCTCGAAGGCGGTGACGACCTCGTCAAACTCACCATCCTGGAGCAGTACAAGCCGGTGGACCCGGACCAACTGCAGCGCGACCTGGACCGGTTCGGGATCCCCGCCCGGGTCTACGCCGGCCAGCCCGGCTGCCGCGCCTCCGAGCCGGAGACCCCGGACAACCAGGAGGGCCAGGACAGTTGGGACATGCATACGGAGGGCGCCGGCCCGCTCGTCCTCACCGTCCGCCCCCGCGCCGTCCCGGCCGGCCTCAAGCTCTTCATCTACCTGCCCTTCGCCGGGACCGACCCCGCCCACAGCTCGCGCGAGATGCACACCGGCCTCATGCGGAGCCCGGGCCCGGCCTGCATGCCGTCCAAGGTCTACTTCAACCCCCTGGCGAGCCTGATCCCGACCCCGCCGCACTGAGCGGCTGACGGCTGACGACCGGCGGCTGACGACCGACGGGTGCGCGGCGGCAGCGGTAGCCGGCGGAGGCAGGCGATGGCAGGGGTGTCCGCCCGGGGCCTGCCGGGGGGTGTCGCCGGGCGGGCCGGCGGGTGCGGGGCTGCGGTCCGGGATGCGCCGGCGCGGTGCGCCGGAGGACGCACGGGGCGCGGGGGCCGCGGCTGGGGAAGCGCTGTGCACCGCTTGACCGGGGGGCGCCGGGGAGGGCGAGGGGCGCCGGGGAAGGGGCGCCGGGGGCGCCCTGGGAGAGGGGCGCCGGGGAAGACGGGGCGGATCAGGTGGTCGAGCCTCTTCGGAGGTGCTGGAGGCAGTCGGCGATCTCGGCGGGGGTGGAGGGACCGAGGGCGTCGGCGAGGCGGCCGTGGTGGAGGAAGACGACGCTGTCCGCGTACGCGGCGGCTTCCGGGTCGGTGGTGACGAGGACCGCCGTGAGGTCGAGGGCGCGGACCGCGCGGCGGAGTGAGGCGCCGATGGCGCGGGCGAGTTCGGGCGAGTCGTCGTGGCCGGGGGTGTCGACCAGCAGCAGGCGCGGGGAGCCGGCCAGCAGCCGGGCCAGCATGGCGTTGTGCTGCTGGACCCGGCCCAGCCTCCGGAGCGGCCGCCGCCAGAGCCACAGTCGGGTGATCCGACTGATCTGCCAGGCCTGGCGGCGGCCGAGTGCGGAAACGCCCGGATCGACGAATTCACGAACCGTCACATTCGGGTGGACGGGCTCGTGTTGGCCCCAGAGTGCGCCGACGGAACCCCGTTCACCGTCGGCCCAGTGGACCGTTCCGGTGGACGGGGTGGTGACGCCGGCCATGCACTCCAGGAGTGCCGTGGTGCTGGCGCGTTCGTCTCCCATGACGGCACAGAAGCGGCCTTTTCGTACGCCGAGTGAGAACTCGCGCAGGACCGCTGTGGGACCGTTCGTGCCCGGGTGGATTTTCGACACGTTTTCCAGCGTGACGGCACAGTCTGGGGCGGCTTCCCGCTCAGCTGGTCCACCTCCCATCATGAATCCGCTCCCAGGCTTCCGTAAATGATGCGTGCGGCGACAAGGCATCGTGCTTGCATGCCCAGAACCTACTCGCTCGTAATGGGTTTAGGCCATGCTGCCCGCATCCGTATGTATGGTGCACTTTCCTAGACCATCCGTGTCAGATCGAGATCGCTCCTCGGGGTGTGTTGCGGGTGCGTTACTTCGGGAATCGTCGGTATAGGGCGAATTGTCAGACCAGTGGATCCCCACGAAGAAGAGCCCCGCCCAGGGGGGTCAGGGTGTGGTGCACTTTGTTGAGCGAGCGCAGGGTGGTGATAAGTCCGGCCGCCCGCAGGACGGCGGTGTGCTGGCTCGCGGCGGCGGTGGAGATGCCCACCAGCTCGCCGACCTCGGTGGTGGTGCAGGTGGTCGTCAACACCTGGAGGACGGCCGCCCGGGTGCGCCCCAGCAGGGCCCCCAGGGCCTGGTCGCCGTCGGGCGCCGGGTCCCACAGGTTCTCCCGGTCGCGCGGGACGGGGATCGGGTAGAGCAGCAGCAGGGGCCGGTCGCCCTGCTGTTCGACCAGGATCGGCGATCGGGAGAACAGGAACAGCGACGGCGCTATCTCCAGGCCGGTCGACTCCAGTTTGATGTCGTGCCCCGTCCCGGGGACCTCCAGCACCGGGGGACGCCAGCGGATCGCCGGGTGCAGGGTGCTGAGCAACTGGTCGACGCCGCCGCTCATCATGATCTGGGCCCGGGCGTTCCGGTCGACTTCGAGCAGGGTCGACACCTGGCTCCAGTAGGGCTCCACGGCGATCCGGTGGAATGTCTCCAGATCGCGCAGAACCCGCGGTCGGAATTCGTTCCCGGATCCGGCCGCGGAGGAGTTTTCGAGAATTCGGTAGAGATCCGGGAAAGGTCGTACGGTGCGGGCGAGTTCGGCCAGTGCCCGGCCGTCCCGTTCACCCGCGACCCGTCGTCGCCAGGAATGGAAGACGGGGCCTCCGCCGCCCGTCGCGAAGGTTTCGAGGGCGCACAGCGCCTCTCGCATCGGATCCAGATGAGCGGCCGACGATACTTTGGCCAGGCTCGCCGGACTGAAGAATATGCGTCGCATTGCTGTTTTCCCCCTTGAAGTTCCGATGCTGTCGCGATCGGAGGTCATCGGTCTCAGGCCGGCATCGCTGCCGCTTCGATCACGCCCTCGGTCGCACAGTTCGGTCCGTCGGGGAGAATGGGGTAGAAGAGCGTCGGTCCGTCGGCAATGGTGTGGTCGTCCACCAGGACCGGGGAATCGGGTGCCAGGAAGTAGGACGGCGCAATGGTCAGCCCGACCTCCTCCAGTTGCACGTCCTCGTTCTGTCCGGGTATCTCCAGCGAGCAGGTGGAGAGCCGGACGGTCGGGTGAAGGGTGCTCAGCAGGCTGCGCGCGCCGCAGTCCTGGAGGATTTCCAGTCGCTTCTTCCGGTCGCTCTGGACGGTGAGGGAGATCACGTCCCAGTGCGGGGCGACCATGATGCGGTAGAAGGACTCCAGGTCCCGGAGCAGGCGCAGGTCGGCGCCGTTCCCGGAGTGCCGGGCGCGCCGGACCATGGTGTCCATGTCGGGGAACGGGCGGATGGTCCGGGCGAGTTCGACGAGCCGCTGGGTGGACCCGAGCCGGTGGGTGGGACCCAGCCGGCGGGCCGGCCCCACGGGGCGGGTTTTATGCCATCGGAGCCGGCGTTTCGCCTGGCGGTGCCGGGAAGAGAGCAGGTCCAGGGCGAAGAGTGATTCGCTGACCCAGTCCGGGGTCGGCATGATACGCGTTCTCAACAGGCTTGCCGACGTGAAGTGCAGACGTGGCACGAGTCCCCCATGAATGCCGTTGATGTAGGCGGGTCGGGAGCCGGGATCCACGGTGAGGTGGATGGTCGATCGTGCGTGACCGCATCTTCGACATGGCCATGCCCGTTCCCGTACCGACTACGCTACGTGGCGCTTTAGGGGGGTGACAGTCGAGTCTTCGCCAGTTCGAAGGTGCAGTTCTCTGCACCTGATCCGGATAGCGGACTCGACTCGGTTCGACCGCCCCCTGAGGGGTCATGTGACCCGTGGGGCGGTTGGGGAGAGAGGGGTCTGTGGGGCCGGAGTCGCGCCGGACGTGGGTCCGCGCTCTCGGCCTACCTGCCAAGAGCGCGGAAGTTCCTCAGGCGCGGATTCGATCTGCTCGTCAGATCGTGATAAGCACGTTGATCAGAACGCCAACGGCGACCACCGCGAGGACGACCCAGGGCCACATCGGGCGTTCCTTAGTGGGCTTCCAGCCGGTCGAATCGGGCATGACTGCTCCTGGCTTGTATTGGTACGGGGAGATTTACGGCCGGGCCCCCCGGAAGACGGGGGACCCAACGAGGGGCCCGGCCAAGGGAATCGGCGGGGGAACTGTTAGTGCCCTGTTCACCGATTCCGGTCTGTGGTCACCGTGTGCGCTCTGGGAGGCTCAACGGTGACGCTGGTTCGGAAGCCCAGTCATCACGGGTAGTCGTGGTGGTCGAGGCAGGTCTGGCGCAGTTCCTTGATGCGGTCGTTCTGCTCACCGATGTAACCGACCACGGTGCGCACCGCACCCTTCTCGCGGATGTCGGCGTTGCGCATCTTGTCGGCGGTCGACTGGATCGCATTGCGGAGCTTGTCGTCCCCGGCCTGCTTGGCCAGCCCGTCGAGCTCGTCGGCCCGGTCGCGCATCTTCTTGCGGGCCTCCTCCACGTTGTCCGGGAACGGATCGGTGAAGGTCTTGCCGAAGATCTTCGCGCACAGCTCGATCCGGTCGGCGGCCTTGGTACTGACCTGGCAGGCGGATGTTCCGGCGCCGACCAGGAGGACGGCGGCCAGGGTCAGCACGACCGTCCTGCTCCGCCGGCGTCCGGGTTCGGCCCCGTGGCTCCTGCGCATCGGGTACATGCTTCCTCCCTGGGTCCCGTGGGATCCGATGATCTTCTGCCCGTCGTCCCGGCGTTGGTTCCGCCTTCGATGACTCCATCCTGAACCCGGGCGCCGCCGATTTCATGGGGGCTTACTTCCGATCCGAGGTGCAGTTCTCTGCACCTTTCTTCGTGCACGTGATCGCCTGTGCTGGGCGTTTTCGCACCGGCTTAAAGACGTGGTGGGCGGTGGGTGGCGCCATGGAGGCTGAGGTCCGTACGGCCGGGACGGCATGCGGTGGCCGGGGTTCCGCCCCAGGGCCGTGGCGCACGGACAGCGCAGGGGAGAGAGGGACGACGATGGGCCCAGCACGGACACTCGCGGAGAAGCTGTGGGAGCGCCACGTCGTGGCGTCCCGGCCCGGCGGACCGGACCTCCTCTACATCGACCTCCACCTCACCCACGAGGCCACCTCCCCGCAGGCATTCGACGGGCTGCGGCTGGCCGGCCGCGGCGTCCGGCGGCCGGGGCTGACCCTGGCGCTGGAGGACCACAACGTCGCCACCACGGCGACCGCGGTGCTCGACCCGGTCAGCCTGGTCCAGTTGGACACGCTGCGCCGCAACTGCGCCGAACAGGGCGTCGAGCTCTACTCGGTCGGCCACCGGCGGCAGGGGATCGTGCACGTCGTCGGACCCGAACTCGGCTTGGTGCAGCCCGGCATGACGATCGTCTGCGGGGACAGCCACACCGCCACGCACGGCGCGTTCGGCGCGCTCGCCTTCGGCATCGGCACCAGCGACGTGGAGCACGTCCTGGCCACCCAGTGCCTGGAGATCGGCCGGCCGCGCACCCTGGCCGTCGAGTTCACCGGCCAACTCCCCCCGGAGGTCGGGGCGAAGGAGATGATCCTCGCGCTGATCGCCCGGATCGGGGCCAACGGGGCGCAGGGCCACCTCATCGAGTACCGGGGCGACGTGGTGCGCGGGCTCTCCATGGAGGCCCGGATGACGCTCTGCAACATGAGCATCGAGGCCGGCGCCCGGGCCGGGATCGTCGCACCCGACGAGACCACCCTGGAGTACCTGCGCGGCCGTCCGCACGCCCCCGCCGGGGCGGACTGGGACGCCGCCGTCGCCGACTGGTCCACCCTGGCCACCGACCCCGGCGCCGTGTTCGACCGGACGGTCGTGCTCGACGTGGGCGGGCTCACCCCGCTCGTCACCTGGGGCACCAACCCCGCGCAGACCGTGCCGCTCGCCGCCGCCGTGCCCGACCCGCAGACCTTCACCGACCCGCTCGAACGCGCCTCGGCGCAGAAGGCGCTGGCCTACATGGGCCTGCGGCCCGGGACCTCGATGCGGGACCTCGCGATCGACGTCGTCTTCGTCGGCTCCTGCACCAACGGCCGGATCGAGGACCTCCGCTCCGCGGCCGGGGTGCTGCGCGGGCGCACCGTCGCCGGCGGCACCCGGATGCTGGTCGTCCCCGGCTCGATGCAGGTGCGGGCCGAGGCCGAGGCGGAGGGGCTGCACGAGGTCTTCCTGGCCGCCGGCGCCGAGTGGCGGCTGCCCGGTTGCTCGATGTGCCTGGGGATGAACACCGACCGTCTCGAGGGTGTCGAGCGCTGCGCCTCCACCTCGAACCGTAACTTCGAAGGCCGCCAAGGGGCGCGGGCCCGCACCCACCTGGTGTCGCCCGCGGTCGCCGCCGCGACGGCGGTGGCCGGGCGGCTCGCGGCCCCGGCCGACCTGGCCTGACAGCGCCGGCCCGGCCGGAGAGAGGACAGCTGAGTATGGAACCCTTCGTCGAACACCACGGTCGCGCGGTCGCCCTGCGCCGCGACGACGTCGACACCGACCAGATCCTGCCCGCGGAGTACTGCAAGCGGGTCACCAAGAGCGGCTACGAGGACGCGCTGTTCGCCCGCTGGCGCGCCGAGGACGGCTTCGTCCTGGAGCAGCCGCGCCACGCGGGCGCGACGGTCCTGCTGGCCGGCCGGGACTTCGGCATCGGCAGCTCCCGCGAGCACGCCGTCTGGGCGCTGCGCGACTGGGGGTTCCGCGCCGTCGTCGCCACCGGCTTCGGCGACATCTTCCGCCGCAACGCCCTCAACAACGGCCTCGTCCCGGTCGACCTGCCGACCCCCGTGGTCGAGGAGCTGATGGACCTCGCGGAGTCCGCCGAGGGCCTGCGGCTCACCGTGGACCTGCGGGCCGGCCTGCTGCGCCGGCCGGGCGGCGAGCACCCGTTCACGGTCGACGCGCGGGCCCGGGCCCGGCTGCTCGAAGGGCAGGACGTGATCGCGGAGACCCTGCTCAGGAGCGGGGACATCGAGGCGTACGAGGCGGGCCGCCCGTCCTGGCTGCCCGAGATCCCGCGCGGCGCCTTCGACCGGGCCGAACAGCGGCTCCGGGGCGAAGCGCCGCTCCAGACCGAACAGCGGCTCCGGACCGACGCCGCGGGAGTGAGCCGATGAGCGCCACCACGCACCATGACACCCCGGCCCGCCGCGCCCTGGGCGCCGAGCGGGTGGCCGGGCTGCCCGGCGGGGGGCTGGCCGCGCTGCTGCTGGAGGGGCTGCCCCCGAACACCGTGGACCTGGCGGTGGGCACCCCGGCCTACCCCGACACGCCGCCCGGGCTGGTCGAGGCGGCGGTGGCCGCGCTGCGCGCCGGCGTCCACCAGTACCAGGATCCGGCCGGGTTGGCGCTGCTGCGCGAGCGGATCGCCGCGGCCCTGCCCGGCGCCCCGGACCCGGGCTCCGAGATCACCGTCACCGTCGGCGGCAGCGAGGGGCTGGCCGTCGCCCTGCTCTCGCTCGTCGACCCCGGCGACGAGGTGATCGTGTTCGAGCCCTTCTACGAGAACTTCCTCAGCGCCATCGCCCTCACCGGCGCCCGCCCGCGCCCGGTCCGGCTGCGGGAGCCCGACTGGAGCGTCGACCCGGACGAGCTGGCCGCGGCCTTCGGACCGCGCACCCGCGCCGTCATCGTGAACAGCCCGGCCAACCCGACCGGCGTCGTCCTGGAGCGCGGCACCCTCGACCTGCTCGCCGAGCTGTGCCGGCGCTGGGGCGCCGTGGTGATCTCGGACGAGGTGTACGCCGGGTACGTCTACGAGTCGGCCGGCTACCGCTCGGTCGCCGAGATCGAGGGCCTGGCAGACCGCTCCGTGGTGGTCGGCAGCCTCTCCAAGAGCCATGCGATCAGCGGCTGGCGGCTCGGCTTCCTGCGCGCGGCGCCGGAGCTCACCGCCCTGCTGCGCAAGGTGCACGTGGCCACCACCGGCGGCGCGGCGGCCGCGCTCCAGCACGCCGCGGCCAACGCGGACCTGCTGCTGCCGGAGCGCTGGGACCACGCGGCGGGGATGCGTGAGCGGCGCGACCGGACGGTGACCCTGCTGCGGGACGCCGGATTCGACTTCACGCCCCCGGCCGGCGGCTGCTACGTGCTGGCCCGGATCGACGGGCTGACCGACGAGCCCAGCCCGCGCTTCGTCCGCACGCTGCTCGCCGAGACCGGTGTGCTGGTGGCGCCGGGCACCTCGTTCTTCGTCGATCCGGCCGATGGCGAGCGCTACGTCCGGATCGCCTTCAACCGTCCACTCCAGACCCTCGACACCGCTGCCGAGCGGCTTCGCGCCCGCAGCCCGCAGAAGGGAGTCACTCCGTGACAACCGCCATCAGCATCTCGACCGAAGCGCGGCACGACGGACTGGTCCTCGGGATCACCGCCGAGACCGCGGGCAACCGGCTGGTCGACCTCGGCAAGGAGCAGGGGGAGTTCATCCGCCAGCGGATCACCGAGCACGGCGCGGTCGTGCTCAGCGGCTTCGACTGGCAGGAGTGGCCGGAGCTGGACACCTTCGTCAACGCCGTCGTCGGCCGGCCGCTCGACTACACCGAGCGCTCCTCGCCGCGCACCGAGCTGCACCCCGGGGTGTTCACGGCCACCGACCACCCGGCGACCGAGGAGATCTTCCTCCACACCGAGCAGTCGTACAACCTGAACGTCCCGCGCTACCTGTTCTTCTTCTGCCGCCAGGAGTCGCCGGACGGCGGCGCCAGCCTGCTGGCCGACTGCCGCGCCCTGCACGCCGGGCTGCCCCGGGAGACCGCCGAGCGGTTCGAGCGCGAGGGCTACCTGCTCGTCCGCAACTTCCGCCCCGGCCTGGGCCTCTCCTGGCAGGAGGCGTTCGGCACCAGCGACCCGGACGAGGTCAAGGCCTACTGCGACGCCAACAGCATCGAGCTGGAGTGGCTGGAGCGCAACCACCTGAGGACCCGTCAGCTCCGCTGGGCCGTCTCCACCCACCCGGAGACCGGCGTCCGCTCCTGGTTCAACCACCTGACCTTCTTCCACGCCCGCACCCTGCGCGAGGACGTCGCCGACTTCCTGCTGGAGGAGTACGGCCCGTGGGGGATGCCCACCAACACCTTCTACGCGGACGGCAGCGAGATCCCGGACGAGGTCGTCCGGCAGCTCCAGGCCGCCTACCGGGCGCAGCAGATCGACGTCAACGTGCACACCGGTGAGGTCCTGATCGTGGACAACATCAGCGTGGCGCACGGGCGGGCCCCCTTCGTGCCGCCGCGCGACCTGTTCGTCAGCATGGCCGGGGCGCACGCGTGGTCCGAACTCCGCCCGGTGGAGCGGACGTCGGCGCCCGCGGTGGCGCTGCCGACCTCGCCGCAGTGACCTCGGGCAGTACGACGGCCGATGCCGCCGTGGCAGCCGAGCCGGGCCCGCCGCCGCTGTCCCGCAACCGCGAGTACAACGTGCTGTGGACCGCGAACATGGTCTCCCAGCTGGGGGCGCAGGGCACGCTGATCGCGTACCCGCTGCTGGTGCTCGGGCTCGGCGGCTCCGCCTTCGAGGCCTCGCTGGCCGAGTTCGCGATCGCCGGGTCGCGGGCGCTCTCGGCGCTTCCCTCGGGGGCGCTGGCGGACCGGGTCAGCCGCAAGACGCTGATGCTGGTCTCGGAGTTCGGGCGGGCCGTGGCGCTGGGCCTGCTCGCGCTGCTGGTGGCGATCGGGCACGCGCCGCTGGCGGCCATCGTGGTGGTGGCGGTGGTCGAAGGGGTGTGCACCTCGCTGTTCGGCACCGCCGACCAGGCGCTGCTGCCGAGCGTCGTGCCGTCCTCGCAACTCGCCGACGCCGTCACCCGCAACACCGCCCGCTACTACCTCGCGACCATCGTGGGTCCGGGGATCGGTGGATTCCTGTACGGCGTCCAGCGGTTGCTGCCGTTCGTCGCCCAGGCGGTGACCTCGGCGATCGCCTTCGTCACGCTGCTGTTCCTGCGGCTGCCCGCGCCCGCGCCGGTGCCGGTGCCGGCGCCGGCGCCGTCGCCCGAGGGCAAGGGCGAGGGCGGGGACGCGGAGCGGACCGAGGGGGCGTTGCAGGCGATGGCGTCGGGGCTGCGCTGGCTGCGCGGCAACCCGGCTGTGCGGGCCACCGTGCTGTTCGGCACCGCCTTCAACCTGGTGTTCAGCGGCCTGTTGATCGCCGTGGTGGTGATGGCCCAGCAGGACGGGCGGTCCGGTGCCGAGGTCGGCGCCATCGGCGCCCTGGTCGGCGCGGGCGGCGTGTCGGGTGCGCTGGCGGCCGGGCGGCTGCGCCGCTCGCTCTCGCCGTTCACGGCGCTCATGGTGCTGACCTGGGCCTCCGCGGTGCTGGTGCCGCTGCTCGCGGTGGTGCCGACCGGCTGGCCGGCCGGGCTGGTGCTGGGGGCCACCGCGTTCCTCGCGCCCACCGCCACCGCCCTGGTGGCCGGTCATCAGATGATGGTCACCCCCGATGAGATGCGCGGCCGGCTGGCCGGCCTGATCGGGGTCTCGATGGGCGCGGGCGCGGCGCTCGGCCCGCTGCTGTGCGGGCTGCTGCTGGAGACCGTGCACGCCGTGCCCACCGTCCTGAGCTGTGCGGCGGCGTTCCTGCTGATCGCACTCGGCGTGGCCGTCACCCCCGCGGTCCGTGCCTTCCCCGCCCTGCCCGACAACCGGGAGCACCCGTCCGGGAGTTGAGGAGGGAGACACGCAGGAGGGGCGGCGCCCGACCGGCGCCGCCCCTCTCCGCGTGTCTTCCTTCGGCCGTTCAGGCCCGCAGGTAGGTGAGCACGGCGAGCACCCGGCGGTGGCCGCTGTCCGGCGTGGGCATGTTCAGCTTGGCGAAGATGTTGCCGATGTGCTTGTTCACCGAACTCTCCGCGATGAACAGCATCTCGGCGATGGTGCCGTTGTTGCGCCCCTCCGCCATCAGCGCCAGGACCTCGCGCTCGCGCTGGGTCAGCGAGGACAGCGGGTCGTCGCCGGCCCGGCGGACCATCAGCTGCGAGATGACCTCCGGGTCCATCGCGGTGCCGCCGTCGGCGACCCGCTCCAGCGCGAGCAGGAACTCCTCGGCACGCCCCACCCGGTCCTTCAGCAGGTAGCCGACCCCGGAGGCGCTCTGCGCCAGCAGCTCCGTCGCGTAAGCCCGTTCGACGTACTGCGAGAGCACCAGGACGGGCAGGTTGGGCAGTTGCTTGCGCGCCTCGACGACGGCGCGCAGGCCCT
Source organism: Kitasatospora sp. NPDC088264 (assembly GCF_040685715.1). Classification (NCBI taxonomy): domain Bacteria; kingdom Bacillati; phylum Actinomycetota; class Actinomycetes; order Kitasatosporales; family Streptomycetaceae; genus Kitasatospora; species Kitasatospora sp. NPDC088264. The sequence continues at coordinate 80,185 of NZ_JBFBIR010000022.1, read as the reverse complement.
CGTCCCGGAACGTCGGCGGCAGCCGGACGTCCACCACGGCGACGTCCGGGCGGTGTGCGAGCAACGCGGGCAGCAGGTCGTCCCCGTTGTCCACGGTGGCGCACACCTCGTGCCCCTCGCTGTTCAGTAACAGGACCAGCCCCTCACGGAGCAGGGCGTTGTCCTCGGCGATCAGGATCCGCATGGAATCTCCACCTTCAGTACGGTCGGGCCCCCGGGCGGGCTGAACAGGTCGGTGGTGCCGTCGAAGGCGGCGACCCGGCGCCGGAGTCCGAGGATCCCGCTCCCCGTGCCCTCGGTGGCGCCGCCCTTGCCGTCGTCCTCGACCCTGATCGAGATGGCGTCCGACGCGATCCGCAGCCACACCAGCGCGCTGCGCGCCCCGCTGTGCTTCGTGATGTTGGTGAGCGCCTCGGAGATCACGAAGTAGGCCGCGGCCTCGGCGGCGGCGGGCGCGCGGGGCGCCGCGCCGGCCGACTCGTCGATGTCTATCCGGGTCGGGACCCCGCACAGCGCGGTGAGCGCCCGGACGGCGTCGGTCAGCCCGCGGTCGGCGAGCACCGGCGGGTAGATGCCGCGGACGAGGTGGCGCAGCGACTCCAACGCCTGCTCGGCGAGGTTCTGGGCCGCGTCCACCATCTCCGGGACCTGCTCGGGCCGTTGGCCGAGCGCGCGCTTGATCATGCCGAGGCGCAGCGAGACGGCGACGATGCCGGCCTGCGCCCCGTCGTGCAGGTCGCGTTCGATCCGGCGCAGTTCGGCGTCGTGCGCGTCGAGCGCCTCGGCGCGGGTCACGGAGAGTTCGCGGACCCGCTGCGCGAGCGCGACCCGGGGGCGGGCGGTCAGCAGCCGGCGGGACATCCGGGCGTGCACGAGGGCCAGCCCGCGCATCGCGGCCATCGCCACCACGGCGTAGCCGATGCCGATGAACACCGCGACGAAGGACTTCAGCCACGAGTCGACGTTCATCAGGATGATCGAGTTGCGCTCGCCCGACGCGAGCTTCCACCACACTGGTGCGGACAGCCAGTTGAAGGCGTTGCCGCAGATGCTCAGGGCGAAGATGCACAGGGCCGAGCCGACGACGCCGTGGGTGATCACCCAGAGCAGGTCCTTGCGGACGGCCGGGTCGCGCAGGGAGGGCTTGCGGGGGCCGGTGCGGCCGGGCTCCAGGTCGCGGTAGGGCGTGCGGACCTCGGTCTCCAGCAGCCGGCCGACCCACCGGCGGTGGACCTCGGCGTACCTGCGCAGCACCCGCAGTGTCCTGGGCAGCAGCAGGAAGCCCGTTCCGACCAGGCAGAGCGCGAAGATGATGGCGATCAGGTAGAACAGCAGCAGCCCGGCGAGTCCGGTCATCAGGCAGAGCAGGACGTAGCCCGCGGCCGGAGGGAAACGGATCACCGTCTGGCGGACCCACTGCTCGGGCTGTAAGCGTCGCAACTCGGCAATGCTGGGGGCGCGCACGGCTCCTAAAACCCTCCGAGTCGTCATCCCGATCACCCTACCACCGTCCCAAATGCGGCGGTGGGTGGCACTTTTCTGCACCATCGACTCTCCAGTTCGTGCCCTGGTTCCGTACCTGCTCCAGGACTTACCTTCGTGAACGTCAAGTAGTGCGTGCGAGTGGTGGAGGCCGGAAGTGAGCAGAAAGGGACGCGGAGCGCGGACGGAGGAGTTCCAGGGCGCGGCCGCGGAGGAGGAGTACGCGGCGCCGCCGCGACCGGACGGCAGTGCCGCGCTGGACGCTCACTGGGTCGTCCGCCTCGACGGGGTCCGGAAGACGTACGGCAAGGGCGCCGGGGCCGTGCACGCGCTGCGCGATCTGTCCCTCGCCTTCGCCCGGGGCACCTTCACCGCGGTGATGGGCCCGTCCGGGGCGGGCAAGAGCACCTTCCTGCACTGCGCCGCCGGGCTGGACCGCCCGGACGCCGGCTCGGTGGTGCTCGGCGGTACCGAACTGGCGCAGCTCAGCGAGGTCGATCTGACCATCATGCGCCGGGAGCGGGTCGGCTTCATCTTCCAGGCGTACAACCTGATGGCAGCGTTGACCGTCGCGGACAACATCACCCTGCCGCTGATGCTGGCCGGCCGCCAGCCGGACCACCAGTGGTTGCAGCAGGTCGTGACGCAGGTGGGTCTCGCCGACCGGATGAGCCACCGGCCCTCGGAGCTGTCCGGCGGCCAGCAGCAGCGGGTGGCCATCGCCCGGGCGCTGGCGGCGCGGCCCGAGGTGGTCTTCGCGGACGAGCCGACCGGCGCGCTGGACACCCGCACCGCCAAGCAGGTGCTGACGCTGCTGCGCGAGGTCGTGGACAGCCTCGGACAGACGGTGATCATGGTGACCCACGACCCGATCGCCGCCTCCTACGCGCACCGCGTGGTGTTCCTCGCGGACGGGAGCTACGCGGAGGAGATGACGCATCCCACGCCGGACCGGGTGGCCGAGCGCATGACCCGGCTGGGGGAGTGGTGAGGCGTGTTCAGGCTCGTCGTACAGACCGTCAAGGAGCGTAAGGCCGGGTTCGTCGGGGCGTTCGTCGCCCTGTTCGGCGCGTCCGTGCTCGTCACGGCCTTCGGAATCATCCTGCAGTCCGGCATCGGCAACGGGGTGCCGGTCCAGCGCTACTCCGGCGCTGCGGTCGTGGTCGGCGGTCAGAAGCACTTCACGGTCCACGAGGCCAAGAAGAGCAAGTCCAAGGACCTCAAGGACGCCGTCGGCGTCCCGATCGACCTGGTCGACAAGGTCGCCAGGACCGAGGGCGTCGACAAGGCCGTCCCGGTGCTCACCTTCCCCGCGCAGGTCGTCTCCAACGACGGCGAGGAGCTGGTCAAGGGCGCCGACGACCGGACGTCCAACGGCACCAACTGGGGCGCGGCCGCGCTCGGCCCGTACGACCGCAACGGCGACGAGCCGAAGCGGGCCGGCGAGGTGGTGCTGGAGAAGTCCGTCGCCGACCACCGCAAGGTGAAGGTGGGCGACAGCGTCAAGATCGCCTCCACCCGGGACGCCAGCTCGTACAAGGTCGTCGGCATCGTCACCTACAAGGGCGGCGGCGGTGCGCTGCGCACCCCGCCGGTGTTCTTCTCCGACGACGAGGCGCGCACCCTGTTCGGCCGCACCGACCAGGTCAGCGCCATCGGCGTGCTGGCGCCCAAGGACACCAACGCCGGCAAGCTCGGCGACCGGATCGACAAGGCGCTCAAGGGCTCCGCGATCGACGTCTACACCGGTGACGGGCGCAGCAGCGTCGAGAACCCGGACGTCGCCTCGGCCCGGGGCAGCCTGAAGGAGCTGGCGGGCTCGCTCGGCGGCACCGTCGTGCTGATCACCATGATGGTGGTGGGCAGCACCCTGGCGCTCAGCGTGCACCAGCGCCGGCGCGAGCTGGCGCTGTTGCGCGCGGTCGGCGCGACGCCCAAGCAGATCCACAAGATGATCTCGGGCGAGGCCCTGGTGATCTCGCTGGTGGCCTCGATCCTGGGCTGCTTCCCCGGCATGCTGGCCGCCGGGGTGCTGCGCGGGGCGCTCGGCGCGATCGGTATCCTGCCGGACGACTTCGAGTTCTCCTACGGGCCGATCCCGGCGATCGCCGCGGTCGGCATCGGCGTGATCGCCGCGCAGGTGGCGGCGTTCGCGGTGGCCCGCCGGGTGGTGTCGATCCGGCCGGTGGAGGCGCTCAGCGAGGCCCAGACCGAGCAGCCGGGCATCGGCGGCGCCCGGGTGGCCATCGGGATCCTGCTGTTCGTCCTCGGCTTCTGCGCGTCGCTGTTGCCGCTGTTCTTCGGCAGCATCTTCGCGGTGGCCGCGGCCGGCAGCGGCGGCCTGATCATGGTGATCGCGATCCTCATGCTGGCCCCGCCGGTGGTGGCGAAGGCGACCAGACTGATGGCCGCGCCGTTCCAGCGCCGGTTCGGGACCCTCGGGTTCCTGGCCGTGGCCAACACCCGGGCCAACGCCCGGCGGCTGGCGGCCGGCATCGGCCCGCTGATCCTGGCGATCGGCTTCGCCTCGGTGCAGCTGTTCATCCCGACCACCACGTCGGGTGCGGCCGAGGCGCAGGCCCAGGCGGGCGTCGTCGCCGACTACACGGTGACCAGCGAGTCCGGCGGCCTGCCGGTCACCGCGCCGAAGTTCATCGCCGGCCTGGACGGGGTGGACGCCGCGGCCGGGACGGTGCGGGTGGACCTGTTCGCCTCGACGAAGATGCTCGGCTCGCCGGAGATCTTCGACTACAAGGCGCAGGGGCTGACCCCGGGCAACCTGAGCCGGGTCGTCGACCTGGACGTCTCCGAGGGCTCCCTGGACAACCTGTCCACGGACACGGTGGCGATCAGCAGCGGGGCTTCGGCCACGCTCGGCGCCAACGTCGGCGGCCAGATCAAGGTGCACATGCCCGACGGGCAGACGCTGGAGCCGAAGGTGATCGCCGTGTACAAGCGCGGCCTGGGCTTCGGCGACATCACCCTGTCCTACGACACCGTGCTCCAGCACAGTTCGCGCCGGATGTACGACTCGGTGCTGGTGCGGGCCAAGGACGGCGCCGACAAGAAGAAGGTGATCGGGGAGCTCACCGGGCTCAACGACCGCTACCCCGGGGTGCACGTCCAGGACAAGGGCGGCCTGTCCGCCGCCCAGGAGAAGGCCGGCACGGCCAACCTGTTCGGCAGCGCGCTGCCGCTGGTCCTGGTCTTCGGGTACATCGCGGTGGCCGTCGCCAACACCCTGGTGATGACCACGCTGTCCAGAGCACGGGAGTTCGCGCTGCTGCGGCTGGTGGGCGCGACCCCCGAACAGGTCATGCGGATGATGCGCACCGAGACGCTGATGCTGATCCTGATCGCGGTGGTGGTCGGCAGTCTGGTGCCCATCGTGCCGTTGATGACGGTGAGCATGGGCCTGACCGGGTCCCTGGTTCCGCACATTCCTCCGCTGCTCTACCTGGCGATCGTGGCGGCGACCTCGGCCCTGGCCGCGGCGGCCGTTCTGGTGCCGACCAAGCTCGCCCTGCGCGCCCGCCCGGTGGAGGCCATCGGACTGCGCGAGTAGCTCCGCCCGCACCATTGCCACACCGACCCGCCGATGGGGTCCGCGACCGCGGACCCCATCGGCGTTTTCGGGTTTCCGGGCAGGTCGAACGGCGTTTCGCAGTGCGGCAACCAGGGTCATTCGGCTGCCGCTTAACGACCCTGACCGGCCCCGCCGCCCGGTGTTAGCCTGCATTCACCAGAGCGAATTCCCCTTTTGCGTAATCCCCGTACCGACGAGCCGTGGACGGAACACGGCCGAACGGGGCTGTTGTGCTGCGCCTTTTTCGGATTCCGGTGAATGCGGTGGGTGGGTTTTAGTGAATTCACAGTCATGGCGTGAAAAGGCCGGACGGCTCGCGCGCGAACACGGTGTGCGCTCCCTCCGGTGCGCCTTCTACGACGCCGGCGAACTCCACGTCGCCGAGGCGGGTGCGGAGCCCGGGCCAGCGCCCGCCGCGCCGTTCGCCTCGCTCACCAAGCTCTTCACCGCGACGCTGGCCATGCAGCTGGCCTTCGACGGCGACCTCGACCTGGACCTGCCGGTCGGCGAGTACCTGACCGAACCACCCTTCGCCGAGCTGAGACTGACGACTCGTCACCTGCTCAGCCACTCCTCCGGGATGGTCTGCGACGGCCCCGGCGACGGCGGGCTGCGGGCCGCCGTCGCGGCCGGCCCGCTGTTCGCCCCCGGCACCGCGTTCTCGTACTCCAACGCCGGGTTCGCCCTGGCCGGAAAGGTCATCGAGGCCGCCGCCGGGGTGAGTTGGCGCAACGCCGTGACGGACTTCCTGCTCCGGCCGCTGGACATCGAGCCGGCCTTCCTGGCGGTCGGCGAGATCCCCCGCGACCTCGCCCCCGCCACCGCGATCGCCGGCACCGTCACCGACCTGGTCGCGTTCGCCCGGCTTCACCTGGACGACCGCGACGCCTCGCACGCCGCCCTGCTCGACCAGGAGGCCGTCCGGGAACTGGCCGAACCGCCCTTCGACACCCTGCCGTTCGGCCTGGCCGACGGCTGGGGCCACGGCTGGGCCCGGTACGGCAACGGCGCCGACCGCTGGCTCGGCCTCGACGGCGTGGGCGCGGGCGCCACCTGCCACCTGCGGATCCAGCCGGAACGCGGCACCGTGATCGCCCTCCAGGCCGACTCCGCGGCCGGCCTCGGCGCCTGGCAGGACCTGCTGGCCCAGCTCCGGGCCGAGGGCGTGGACGTCGCCGGCTACGCGCCGGGCCCCGCCGCCGGCGCCGCGCAGGACCTGTCGGACCGCGTCGGGCAGTGGGCCAACGGCGAGACCGTGTACCGGATCCGCCCCGGCGCCGACGCGGCGGACGGCGCGCACCCCGGCGCCACCGTCCTGGTCGACGACGACGGGATGGAGTACGACCTGACCGGCCGAGGCGAGCGCTTCTTCGCCGCCCGGCACCCGCGGCTGCCCGAGGTGGAACACCTCGGCCGCTTCCTGCTCGACCCGGAGACCGGGCGCGCGGACCACATGCAGTTCGGCGGCCGCGTCCTGCGACGCGTCGCCTGAACAGGCTGGAGAGCGAACGTGACGATCACCAACGACAGTGTCCTGTCGCCGGCGCAGCAGCGCCTGTGGTTCCTGAACCGCTTCCAGGAGGGCGCCGCCGGCCACACCCACACGGTGGCGCTGCGGCTGGTCGGCGGCCTGGGTCCGGAGCAGCTGCGCGCCGCGCTGGACGCCCTGGTCCGGCGGCATCCGCTGCTGGGCACCGTGCACCGCGAGGCCGAGGGCCGCTGCCGCCCCGAACCCGCCCCCGACGGCGGGGCGTTCGCCGGGCTGCGGCCCGAGCCGGTCGCCCCCGACGAGCTCGACGAGGCGCTGACCCGGGCGGCCGGCCAGGGCCTGGACCTCACCCGGGAGCCCCCGCTGCGGGCCCGGCTGCTCGCCACCGGGCCGGACGCCCACGTGCTGGTCCTGACGGTGCACGAGATCGCGGCCGACGAGCGCTCGCTCGCCGTGATCGTCGACGACCTGGCCCGGGCGTACGCGGCGGCCACCGCCCCGGCCGCCCCCGGCGCGCCCGAGCCCGCCCCGCAGTACGCCGCGGCCGCCGCCGCCGACCGGGAGCTGAACGGCGCCCCCGAGCGGCCCACCGAGTACGCCGCGGCCGAACTCGCCCACTGGCGCGCCACTTTGGACGGCGCGCCGGCGCAGCTCGACCTGCCCGTCGACCGGCCGCGCCCGGCCGTCACCCGCTACGCCGCCGACGAGTACCGCAACGAGCTGGACGGCCCGCTGACCGCGGCCCTCGCCGACCTGGCCGCCGACTGCGACGCAGGCGTCGAGGCGGTGCTGCACGCCGCCGTCGTGGCGCTGCTCGGCCGCTTCGGCGCCGGCGCCGACGTCCCGCTGATCGGCAGCCTGCCCGGCCGCGACGGCGGGCGGCGCGCCGCCGTGGTCGGCCCGCTGGCCAACCCGGTGGTGCTGCGGGTCGTCCGCCGCCCCGGCGCCTCCTTCCGCGAGCTGGTCGGCGACTGCGCGGCGGTCGCCGCCACGGCCCGGCGCCACGGTGGCGTCCCGTTCGAGACCGTGGTCGGCGAGCTGCGGCCCGAGCGCGCGCTCAACCGCCACCCGCTGGCCCAGGTGGCCTTCGACCTCGCCGAGGACCTGCCCGCCCGGCTCGGCTTCGGCCCGCTCGACGCCCAGGTGGCCCAACTGCCGCGCCAGCACTCCCCGTTCGACCTCCAGCTGCGCTTCCGCAGCGCGCCCGACGGCTCCGGGCTGCGGCTGGCCGCGACCTTCAGTACCGAGCTGTTCGACCCGGAGACCGTCCGGCGGCTCACCGACGCGCTGCCGCGCCTGCTGGCCGCCGCCGTCGCCGCGCCGGACGCCGACCCGGACGGTTACGAGGTGCTGGACCCGGCCGAGCGGCACGCCCTGCTGACCGCGTGGAACGCCACCGACCGGCCGGTGCCCGACTCCGACGTCTCCGCGCTGTTCCGGGCCCGGGCCGCCGCCCAGCCCGCGCGGACCGCCCTGATCGCCGGCGACACCGTGCTCAGCTACGCCGAACTCGACGACCGGGCCGAGCGGCTGGCCGGCGAGCTGCGCCGCCACGGCGCCGCCCCGGGCCGGCTCGTCGCCCTGGCGCTGCCGCGCTCCGCCGACCTCGTCGTCGCCCTGCTCGCGGTGGCCCGCACCGGCGCCGCCTACGTGCCGCTCGACCCCGACTACCCGGCCGACCGGATCGGCTACATCCTCGACCACGCCGCCCCCTCGGCGCTGGTCACCGACAGCGCGACGGCCGGGCGGCTGCCCGCCACCGCCGCCCACCGGGTGCTGCTGGACGACGAGCAGGTGCGCGCCAGGCTGGCGACGGAGCCCGCCGGGCCGCAGGGCCCCGCCGCGACCGCCGCCGACCCGGCCTACGTCATCTACACCTCCGGCTCCACCGGCCGGCCCAAGGGCGTCGTCATCAGCCGCCACGCGCTGACCAACTTCCTGGTCTCGATGGCCGACCTCTTCCCGCTCACGGCCGAGGACGTCTGGACCTCCGTCACCACGATCGCCTTCGACATCGCCGCCCTGGAGCTCTACCTGCCGCTGGTCGGCGGCGCCACCGTGGTCCTCGCCGACCGCGCGACCGTCACCGACCCCGCCGGGCTGGGCACCCTGGTCGGCCGCACCGGCACCACGATCATGCAGGCCACCCCCAGCCTCTGGCAGGCCCTGTGCGACGAAGTCCCGCAGGCGCTGCGCGGCCTGCGGATGCTGGTCGGCGGGGAGGCCCTGCCGGCCGCCCTCGCCGAGCGGATGCGCGCGCTCGGCAGCGAGGTCACCAACCTGTACGGGCCCACCGAGACCACCATCTGGTCCACCGCCGCCCGCCTGGACGACCGCCCCGGCGCGCCGACCATCGGCCGGCCGATCGGCAACACCCGGGTCCGGGTCCTCGACGAGGCGCTGCGCCTGGTGCCGATCGGCGCCGCCGGCGAGCTGTACATCGCCGGGGACGGCGTCGGCACCGGCTACCTGCACCGCGAGGACCTCACCCGGGACCGCTTCCTGCCCGACCCGTACGGCGCCGAGGGCGAGCGCATGTACCGCACCGGCGACATCGTCCGCTGGGCCGCCGACGGCAACCTGGAGTACGTCGGCCGCGCCGACTTCCAGCTGAAGGTCCGCGGCTTCCGGATCGAGCCCGGCGAGATCGACGCCGTCCTGGAGCAGCACCCCGCGGTGGCCCGCGCCGTCACCGTCGCCCGCGAGTACGCGGCCGGTGACACCCGGCTGGTCTCCTACGTGGTGCCGGCCGGCGAGGGCGGCGCCGACCCGGCCGAACTGCGCGCGCACGCCGCCGCCACGCTGCCCGGCTACATGGTCCCGGCCGTGGTGGTGCCGATCCCCGGGATCCCGCTGACCCCCAACGGCAAGACCGACCGGGCCGCGCTCCCGGACCCGGGCACCGCAGCGACCGGCAGCGGGCACGGGCCGCGCAGCGCCCGCGAGGAGCAGCTCTGCGACCTGTTCTGCGAGGTGCTCGGCGTCGCCTCGATCGGCGTCGACGACAGCTTCTTCGACCTCGGCGGCCACTCCCTGCTCGCCACCCGGCTGATCGGGCGCATCCGCTCGGTGCTGGACGTCGAGGTGCCGATCCGCACCCTGTTCGAGTCGCCCACCGTCGCCGGGCTGGCCGGCCGGCTGGGCAGCGAGCCCGCCCGCCGGGCCGGGCTGGTGCCGGTCGACCGCGACCGGCCGCTGCCGCTCTCCTACGGCCAGCAGCGGCTCTGGTTCCTGTACGACTACGAGTCCCAGGGCACCGAGTACAACTCGCCGCTCGGCCTGCGGCTGACCGGGCCGCTCGACCGGGACGCCCTCGGGCGCGCCGTCGACGCGCTGGTGGCCCGGCACGAGGCGCTGCGCACCACCTTCGCCACCGAGGGCGGCCAGGGCGTGCAGGTCGTCCACGCCCCCGCCCACCGGCCGGTGCGCTTCACCGACCTCGCGGCCGAGGGGCGCGTCGACGACCTCGACCAGCTGCTGCGCACCGAGCTGAGCCGCTCCTTCGACCTGCGCGGCGGCCCGCTGCTGCGCCCCTGGCTGATCCGGCTGGCCGACGCCGAACACCTGCTCGTCCTCGACATGCACCACGTCGTCACCGACGGCTGGTCCAAGGAGGTGATGGCCCGCGAGCTCGTCGCCCTGCTCGGCCAGGAGGCCACCGGCCGACCCGCCGCGTTGAGCGAACTTCCCCTTCAGTACGCCGACTTCGCCGTGCACCAGCACGGCGAGCGGGGCGCGCGGGAGGCCGCCGACCTCGCCTACTGGAAGCGCCGGCTGGACGGCGTGGTGCCGCTGGAGCTGCCGACCGACCGGCCCCGGCCCGCCACCCGCGCCACCCGGGGCGCCGGCCACTCCTTCGAGCTGAGCCCCGAGCTGGTGGCCGCCCTCACCCGGCTCTGCCGCCGGGAGGGCGTCACCCTGTTCACCGTCCTCACGGCGGGCGTCCAGCTGCTGCTGTCCCGGTACGCGCGCCAGCGCGACGTCGCCGTGGGCACCATCGTCTCCGGCCGCGAGCACAGCGAACTGGAGGACGTGCTCGGCTTCTTCGTCAACACGCTGGTGCTGCGCGCCCGGACCACCCCCGACACGACCGTCGGGGCCTTCCTGGCCGACGTCCGGCAGGGCGTGCTGGAGGCCTTCACCCACCAGCACCTGCCGTACGACCGGCTGATCGACGAGCTCAAGCCGGACCGCGACCCCAGCCGCACCCCGCTGATCCAGGCCGCGCTGATGCTCAAGCGGGCCCAGGACGCGCTGCCCGGCCCGGACGGCCTGCGGGTCGAGGAGAGCGCCCTGCCGCGGATGCACGCGCTGTTCGACATCGGCTTCGAGTTCGAGGAGCGCGACGGGCGGCTCGGCGGCCTGGTCGAGTACAGCACGGCGCTCTTCGACCCGGAGACCGTCGCCCGGATCGCCCGCCACCTCACCGTGCTGCTGGAGGGCATGGCGGCGGCCGACCCGGACCGGCTCGTCGACGAGCTGCCGCTGATGGACGAGCAGGAACGCCGGCTGGTCACCACCGGCTGGAACGCCACCGCGACCGGCGCCCGGTTCCACACGGCGACCATCCACGGGCTGGTCGCCGACCAGGCCCGGCGCACCCCGGACGCCGCGGCCGTCACCACCGAGGACCGCAGCCTGACCTTCGCCGAACTCGACGCGCTGACGGACGCGCTGGCCCACCGGCTGGCCGACCGCGGCGTCGGCCCGGGCACCGTCGTCGGCGTCCGCACCCGGCGCGCCGCCGAGATGACGATCGCCCAGCTCGCCGTGCTCAAGGCCGGCGGCGCCTACCTGCCGCTCGACCCCGAACTGCCCGACGACCGGACGGTCTACGTGCTCCAGGACGCCGGGGTGCCGGTGCTCCTCACCCAGCGCGACCTGCCCGGGCCCGAGGCGCCGGACGGCGTCGAGGTGCTGTACGTCGAGGACACCGGGCCCGGCACGCACGACGGGCCGCCCGAGGTCGCCGTCGGCCCGTCCGACCTCGCGTACGTGATCTACACCTCGGGCTCCACCGGCAAGGCCAAGGGCGTGCTGATCGAGCACCGCGGCGTGGTCAACCTGTGCGACTGGTACCGGGACTTCTTCGACGCCGGGCCCGGCGACCGGGCCACCCAGATGGTGCCGCCCGGCTTCGACCCGACGGTGCTGGAGCAGTGGGGCGCCCTCGCCTGCGGCGTGGAGGTCCGCTTCGCCTCCGACCGCGTCCTGGAGGACCCGCACCTGCTCGCCGGCTGGATCGTCGAGCAGGGGATCACCCTCATCCTTATCCCGGCGCCGCGCCTGGAGGCCCTGCTCGACCAGCCCGCACTGCACCAGGGCCGGGTGCGCCACATCCTCACCGGCGCCGACGTGGTGCGCCGCCGGCTGCCGCGCGGCTCGACGATGGCGCTGTCCAACCTGTACGGCCCGACCGAGACCACCGTGCTCACCACCGGCACGGTGCTGGAGGCGGAGGAGGACGCCCCGGTCGGGCGGCTGCCCTCGATCGGCCGGCCCATCGCCAACACCACCGGCTACGTGCTCGACGAGCACCGCGAGCCCGTCCCGGTGGGCGTGCCCGGCGAACTGTACGTCGGCGGCGCCGGGGTGGCCCGCGGCTACCTGGGCCGCCCGGAGCTCACCGAGGAGCGGTTCGTCCCGGACCACCTCGCCGCCACCGCCGGCGCGAGGCTCTACCGCACCGGCGACCTGGTCCGCTGGCTGCCCGACGGCACGCTCGAATTCCTCGGGCGGATCGACAACCAGGTCAAGGTGCGCGGCTACCGGATCGAGCTGGGCGAGATCGAGACCGCGCTGCTCGACGACGAGGGCGTCGAGCAGACCGCGGTGGTCGCCCGGACCCAGCCGTCCGGGCAGACCGTGCTGACCGGCTACGTGGTGCCCGCGGACGGCACCGCCGACCCGGAGAAGATCCGGGCCCGGCTCGCCGAGCGGCTGCCCGGCTACATGGTCCCGCCGGTCGTCATCGTCCTGGACGCGTTCCCGATGACCACGAGCGGCAAGATCGACCGGCGGGCCCTGCCGGAGCCGGAGGAGCAGCGGCCGGCCGCCGAGCCCACCGCGCCCCGGGACGAGACCGAGGCGGCGCTGGCCGGGATCTGGGCCGAGGTGCTGGGCGTGCCCGTCGTGGGAGCCGAGGACAACGTCTTCGACCACGGCGCCAACTCGGTGCTCACCCTCCAGGTCACCGCCCGGATCCGGGAGGTGTTCGGCGTCGGGGTCTCGGCCCGGCACGTGTTCGCCGCCCGCACCGTGGCGGCCCTCGCGGACCAGGTCCGCAAGCAAGTACTCGAAGACGTGCGCCGGACACCGGCGGACCGGACGACGACGCGCGGTGGCGCGCGGGGGAGCAACCGATGACAGACCAGCGACACAGCGAGGGCCAGGACGCCGACGAGATCCTGCGGCAGCGACTGGCGGCCGGCGGCGGCGGCGACCGCGACGCGATCCGGCCCGGCGGCGACGGCCCGGCCCCGCTCTCCTTCGGCCAGGAACGGCTCTGGTTCCTCCAGGAGTTCGAGACCGACGCGGTCGAGTACACCACCTCCTTCGGCCTCCGGCTGCGCGGCGGCCTCGACCTGGCCGCGCTGCGCACCGCGCTGACCGGCCTGGTCGAGCGGCACGAGCCGCTGCGCACCGTCTTCACCACCGAGGACGGCGTGGCCCGCCAGGAGGTCCGGCCCGCCTACGCCCCGGACACCGAGCCGGTGGACCTGAGCGCGCTGGGCGCCGAGGAGGGGGAGGCCGAGTTCGCCGCGCTGCTGCGCCGCGAACTCGCCACCCCCTTCGACCTCGCCAGCGGCCCGCTGCTGCGCTCCACGGTCGTGCGGCACGGCCCGGACGACCACGCGCTCTTCCTCAACCTGCACCACATCGCCGCCGACGGCTGGTCCAAGGGCCTGCTGACCGGCGAGCTCGGCGAGCTCTACCGGGCCGCCGTCGAGGGCCGACCGCACACCCTCGCCCCGCTGCCGGTCAGCTACCGCGACTACTCCCGCTGGCAGCGCGAGCGCTGCACCGAAGACCGCCTGTCCGGGCAACTGGACTACTGGCGTGACGAGTTGGCGGACATCCAGCCGCTGGAGCTGCCCACCGACCGGCCCCGCCCGGCGGTGCGCACCACCGTCGGCGCCCTGCACGCCTTCCAGGTCGACGCCGAGGTCGCCGCCGGGCTCGACACGCTCGGCGCCGAACGCGGCACCACGCTCTTCGCCGTGCTCGCCGCCGCCACCCAGGTGCTGCTGGCCCGGCACACCGGCCAGCGCACCGTGGGCCTGGGCACCGTGTCGGTCGGCCGCGACCGCACCGAACTGGAGCCGCTGGTCGGCTTCTTCGTCAACACCCTGGTCCTGCACGGCCGGATCGACCTGGACGAGGCCTTCGGCGACCTGCTGGAGCGCACCACCGACCAGCTCTGGGACGCCCTCAGCAACCAGGACGTCCCCTTCCACCGCCTGGTGGACGAGATCCAGCCCGAGCGCGACCCGAGCCGCACCCCGCTGGTGCAGGCCGCCCTCGTGCTCCAGAACGACCCCGGCGCCCTGCCCGACTTCGGCGGCCCGGCCGTCGAGGAGTTCCGCGCGCCCTCGGTGTCCTCCATCTTCGACCTGACGCTGGAGTTCACCCCGGCCGCCGACGGCACGCTGGGCGGGACGGTGGAGTACAACACCGACCTGTTCGACGCCTCGACCATCGACGCGCTCTGCACCCGGCTGCTGCTCCTGCTGGCGGGCGTCGCCGCCGACGCCGACCGCCCGGTCGGCGACCTGCCGCTGCTCACCGCCGCCGAACTCGACACCGTCACCCGCGACTGGGCCGAGAACCGGGTGCCCTACCCGGCCGACCGGACCGTCCACTCGCTGGTCGCCGAGCAGGCCGCGGCCACCCCCGACGCCGTCGCCGTCACCGCCGCCGAAGGTGAGCTGACCTACCGTCAGCTCGACGAGCGGGCCGACCGGTTGGCCCGGCTGCTGCTCGACCACGGCGCCCGCCCCGGCCAGCACGTCGCGGTCTGCCTGCCCCGCGGCACCGGCCTGGTCGTCGCCCTGCTGGCCGTGCTCAAGGCCGGCTGCGCCTACGTGCCGCTGGACCCGGACTACCCGGCCGACCGGCTGGAGTTCATGCTCGCGGACACCGGGGCCGCGCTCTGCGTCACCGACCGGGAGCTGCTCGAACGGCTGCCCGACCTGGCCGTCCCGGCCCTGCTGCCCGCCGAGCGCACCGCCGAGCTGGCCGCCCTCCCGGCCGGCCCGCCGGCCACCGACGCGGGGCCGCGGAGCGCCGCCTACGTCATCTACACCTCCGGCTCCACCGGCCGACCCAAGGGCGTCGTGGTCGAGCACCGCTCCATCGTCCGGCTGGTCCGCGGCGCCGACTACGCCCCGCTGGCGGCCGACGACGTGGTGGCGCAGGTCGCCGACGCCACCTTCGACGCGGCGACCTTCGAGTTCTGGGGCCCGCTGGTGGCCGGGGCGCGGATCGCCGTCATCACCAAGGACGTCCTGCTCGACCCGCCGGCCTTCGCGGCCGCACTGCGCTCGACCGGCGCCACCGCGATGTTCCTCACCGCCGGCGTCTTCAACCAGGTCGTCGGCCTGGAGCCCACCGCCTTCGGCGGCATGCGCCACCTGCTGGTCGGCGGCGAGGCGCTCAACCCGCGCCGGATCGCCGAACTGCTGGCCGGCGGCGCCCCGCCGCAGCGGCTGGTCAACGGCTACGGCCCGACCGAGACCACCACCTTCGCCGTCTCCCACCTGATCCGCGAGACCGACGGCGTGCGCGCCATCCCGATCGGACGCCCGATCTCCAACACGGCGGTGTACGTCCTCGACGAGCGCCGCCGCCCCGTCCCGCCCGGCACGCCCGGCGAGCTCTGGATCGCCGGCCCCGGCGTCGCCCGCGGCTACCTGGGCCGCCCGGAACTGACCGAGGAGCGCTTCCAGCCCTCGCCGTTCGCGGCGGAGCCCGGCGAGCGGATGTACCGCACCGGGGACGTGGTGCGCTGGGCCGACGGCCTGGTCGAGTACCTCGGCCGCGCCGACACCCAGGTCAAGGTCCGCGGCTACCGGATCGAGCCCGGCGAGGTCGAAGCCGTCCTGGAGGCCCACCCCGCGGTGGCCGAGGCCCTGGTGGTCGCCCTCGCGGACGGCGACCACAAGCGGCTGGTCGGCTACCTGCGCGCCGAGCCCGGCGCCGTCATCGCGCCGCAGGACCTGCGGGCCTTTGCCGAGCAGCGGCTGCCCTCCTACAGCGTTCCGACCGCCTTCGCCACCCTCGACGCCTTCCCGCTCACCCCCAACGGCAAGGTCGACGTCCGGGCCCTGCCGGCGCCGGACGCCCCCCTGGAGCGGGAGGACTACCGGGCCCCCGAGGACCCGGCCGAGCAGGCGCTCGCCGAGGTCTGGTCGGAGGTACTCGGCATCGGCAAGGTCGGCGTCGACGACAACTTCTTCGAACTCGGCGGCGACTCCATCCTGAGCATCCAGGTGGTCGCCCGGGCCCGCCGGGCCGGACTCGTCATCACCTCGAAGGACATCTTCTCCCGGCAGTCGCTCGCCGACCTCGCCCGCGCCGCCCGCCCGGTGGAGGAGGCCCCGGTCGTCCAGGCCGACGCCGACGACCACGAGCCGGCCCCGCTCGGCCCCGTCCAGGAGTGGTTCTTCGCCCACCACACCCGCGGCGCCCACCACTTCAACCAGTCCGTGCTGATCACCCTGGACGGCGCGGTCGACGAGCCCGCGCTGGCCCGCGCCCTGGCCGGCCTCGTCCGCCGGCACGAGGCCCTGCGCACCCGCTTCGCCACCGGCCCCGACGGCCGGCGGGTCCAGACCGTCAGCGCGCCGGACGCCGACGCCGTGCCGGCCGAGGCCCGGATCGAGCGGATCACCCTCGACCAGGCCGCCCCCGGGGAGCGCGCCGCCGCCATGCGCACCCTCGCCGAGGCCGCGCAGGCCTCGCTGGACCCGGCCGAAGGGCCGCTGGTGCGCACCCTGCTGTTCGACCACGGCGTCGGCGAGCCCGCGCGGCTGCTGCTCACCGTGCACCACCTGGCCGTGGACGGCGTCTCCTGGCGGATCCTCCTGGAGGACCTGGAGAGCGCCTACCGGCAGGCCGTCCGCGGCGAGGACGTCGACCTCGGCCCGGCCGGCACCTCGTACCGCGGCTGGGCGCGCCGCCTCGCCGCCTTCACCCAGGACGGCGGCCTGGACGACGAGCTGGCGCACTGGGCCCGCCCGGTGCCGGCCGGCTCCGCCGACCTGCCCACCGACCGGGAGGGCCGCAACAGCGTCGGCGACACCCTCGCCGTCAGCGCCGGCCTCGACGCCGAGCGGACCCGGCAACTGCTCCAGGACGTGCCCGCCGTCTACCGCACCCAGGTCAACGACGTCCTGCTGACCGCGCTCGGCCGCGCGCTCGCCCGCTTCACCGGCCGGGCCCGCACCCTGATCACCCTGGAGGGCCACGGCCGCGAGGAGATCCTGGACGGTACCGACGTCTCCCGGACGGTCGGCTGGTTCACCTCGATCTTCCCGGTGCTGCTGGAGTCCCCGGCCGACCGCCCGCTCGGCCGGCTCATCCGCGACACCAAGGAACTGCTGCGCGCCGTGCCCGGCCGCGGCGCCGGCTACGGTCCGCTGCGCTACCTGCGCGGCGACCAGCCGCAGGCCGCCGCCCTGGCCGCGGCGCCGCAGCCCCAGGTCAGCTTCAACTACCTCGGCCAGTGGAGCGACGCCGCGGCCGGGAGCGAGCTGTTCCGCGCCGTCGAACCCGACTACGGCCTGGACCACCACCCGGACGAGGAGCGGCCGCACCTGCTGGACATCGTCGGCGAGGTCCGGCACGGCGTGCTGACCTTCGACTTCCACTACGCGCCGCAGCGCCACGACCAGGCCACCGTGCAGCGGCTCGCCGACGACTTCGCGGCGGCCCTGACTGAACTCGTCGAGCACTGCCTGACCCCCGGCGCCGGCGGCGCCACCCCCGGCGACTTCCCGCTGCTCACCCTCGACCAGGCGACCGTCGACCGGCTGGTGCCGGCCGGCTCCACCGTCGAGGACATCCACCCGCTGACCCCGATGCAGAGCGGGATGCTCTTCCACACCCTCAACCAGGACGGCGTCGGTGCCTACTCCGACCACGTCGCCTTCCGGCTGGAGGGCGTCCGCGACGTCGACGCGCTGGCCGCCGCCTGGCAGCACGTGGTCGACCGCACCCCCGCGCTGCGCACCCGGCTGGTCTGGGACGGCGTCCCCGAGCCCGTCCAGGTGGTCGAGCGCTCCGCCCGGCTGACGGTGCGCCGCCTCGACTGGACCGGCCTGCCCGCCGCCGAACTGGACCGCCGGCTCAAGGCGCTGATCGACGAGGAGCGCGCCACCGGGATCGAGCTGTCCCGGGCGCCGCTGATGCGCCTCGCCCTCGCCCGCGAGGACGAGCGGACCGTCCGCGTCGTGTGGACCTTCCACCACGCCGTCCTGGACGGCTGGAGCACCTCGCACCTGTTCGCCGACCTCTTCGCCGCCTACCAGGCGCTCACCGACGGCAGGGGCAAGGCCCCGGCGCTGCCCGAGCGCCGGCCGTTCCGCGACTACGTCGCCTGGCTGGCCCGGCAGGACAAGGACGCGGCCGCCGCCCACTGGAGCGCCCTGCTGGGCGACCTGGACGCGCCGACCCAGCTGCCCTTCGGCCGCTCGGTGCCCCAGGGCCACGAGTCCCAGTCCGCCGGGCAGGTCCGGGTGGGCCTGTCCGGCGCCGAGACCGACGCGCTGGTCGCGATGGTCCGCCGCCACCGGCTCACCCTCAACACCGCCGTCCAGGGCGCCTGGGCGATCCTGCTGGCCCGCCACTCCGGGCAGCGCGACGTCTGCTTCGGCACCACCGTGGCCGGCCGCCCGACCGAGCTGCCCGGCGCCGACACCATGGTCGGCAACCTGCTCAACACCCTGCCGCTGCGCACCGAGGTCGACCAGGACGCCCCGCTGGTGGAGTGGCTGGCGGCCCTCCAGGCCGAGCAGGCCGAATCCCGGCGCTTCGAGTACTCCTCGATCGCCGAGATCCAGCGCAGCAGCAAGGTCCCGCGCGGCAGCGCGCTGTTCCAGACCCTGGTGGTGTTCGAGAACTACCCGGGCAACGGGGCCGCCGCCGAACGCCACGGACTGCGGCTCAGCGACGTCCGCGCCGTCGACACCACCAGCTTCACGCTGGACCTCACCGCCTACGACGACGACGGCTCGCTGACCCTGCTGCTCTCCTACGACCCGGCGCTCTACGACCGCGCCCAGGCCGAGGTGCTGGCCGACCAGCTCGCCGTCCTGCTCGGCAGCATGCCCACCGCCCCCGGCCAGCGGGTCGGCGACGTCCCGATGCTGTCGCTGCGCGCCCGCGACCGCGTCCTGTACGAGTGGAACGACACCGGCACCCCGGGCGCCGACGCCTGCCTGCACGAGCTGATCGCCGAGCAGGCGCAGCAGACCCCGGACGCCGAGGCGGTGGTCTTCGAGGAGACCGTGCTGACCTACGCGGACCTGGAAGCCCGGGCCAACCGGCTGGCCCAGCACCTCGTCGGCCAGGGCATCGGCCCGGAGACCGTCGTCGCCATCTGCCTGGACCGAGGCCCGGACACCGTCGTCGCCGCCCTCGGCGTCCTCAAGGCCGGCGCCGCCTACCTGCCGCTGGACCCCACCCACCCCGCCGAGCGGCTGAGCCTGGTGCTGGACGACAGCGCCGCCGCGATGCTCGTCACCCAGCGGGACCTCGCCGAGCGGCTCCCGCTGTGCGACGCGACCGTGCTCTGCCTGGACGCCGACCGCGAGGAGATCGACAGCTGGCCCGCCGAGGCGCCCAGCACCGAGGTGACCCCGGACAACCTCGCCTACGTCATCTACACCTCCGGCTCCACCGGCAAGCCCAAGGGCGTCACGGTCGAGCACCGCAGCGTCGCCCGGGCCGCCGCCGCCTGGCGCGAGGCCTACCGGCTCGACCGCGGCCCCGTCCGCCAGCTCAACCTCGCCAGCATGGCCTTCGACGTCTTCGTCTCCGACCTGACGCACGCGCTGACCACCGGCGGCGCCCTGGTGCTCTGCCCGAAGGACGCCACCACCGACCCGGTGCGCCTGCTCGACCTGATGGAGCGCCAGCGCGTCACCCACGTCGAGACGGTGCCCTCGCTGGCCAACGCGCTGGCCGACGAGGCCGCCCGCAGCGGCCGGGCCTTCCCGCCGCTGCGCTACCTGGCCGTCGGCTCGGACAACTGGCGCACCGACGACTGCCGGCGGCTGCTGAAGAGCGTCGCCCCCGGCACCGTCGTGCTCAACTCCTACGGCGTCACCGAGGCCACCGTCGAGTCCTCGTACTTCACCGTCACCCCGCAGAGCCTGCCGGACGTCGCGTCCGTGCCGATCGGCCGGCCCATCCCGGGCACCCGGATGTACGTCCTGGACGCGGACCTGGAGCCGCTGCCGGTCGGCGTCGTCGGCGAGCTCTTCCTCGGCGGCACCGGCGTCACCCGGGGCTACCTGGGCCGCCCCGACCTCACCGAGGAGCGCTTCTCCGCCGACCCGTTCACGCCCCACCCCGACGGCCGGCTCTACCGCACCGGCGACCAGGCCCGCTTCCTGCCCACCGGCGACGTCGAGTTCCTCGGCCGCGGCGACGACCAGGTCAAGATCCGCGGGTTCCGGGTGGAACTCGCCGAGATCGAGGCCGTCCTGCGCCGCCACCCCGACGTCCTGGAGGCCGTCGCGGCGCTGCGCTCCGAGCCGGGCGCCGTCCTGACCGGGTACGTCGTGCCCCGGCCCGGCACCGCACCGGAGAGCGCCGAACTGCGCCGCTACCTGGAGGGCTCGCTGCCCCGCCACATGGTGCCGCAGGCCTTCGTCCGGCTCGACCGGCTGCCGCTGAACGCCAACGGCAAGGTGGACCGGCGGGCGCTGCCGGCCGCGGCCGCCGACGACCGCCCGGTCACCACCAGGACGGCCCCCCGCAACCCCGCCGAGCAGGCGCTCGCCGGGCTCTGGGCGGAGGTCTTCCGGGTGCCCGAGGTCGGCGTCGACGACAACTTCTTCGACCTGGGCGGTGACTCGATCCTGAGCATCCAGGTCGTCTCCCGGGCGCGGCAGTTGGGACTGCGCCTCAGCTCGCAGGACATCTTCAGCCACCAGACCATCGCCGGGATCGCCGCGGCGATCTCGACCCACGAACCCGAGGAGCCGGCCGGCGTGAACACCGAACCCGTCACCGGAAGGGCGCCGCTGACCCCGATCCAGCGCGCCTTCTTCCACCACCACACCGAGGCCCCCCAGCACAGCACCATGTCCGTGCTGGCCGAGCTGCGCGAACTCCCCGACGAGGCGCACCTGCGCACCGCGCTCGACGCCCTCCTCACCCACCACGACGCCCTGCGCACCCGCTTCCGCACCGTCTACGGCCGCTGGCAGCAGGAGATCGCCGCCCCCGGCGACGGCTGGCCGCTGGAGCGGCTGGACCTCACCCTGGAGGCCGACCCGGAGGGCGCGCTGCTGGCCGCCGCCACCGCCGCCCAGTCCGGCTTCGACCTGGCCGAGGGCCCGCTGGTGCGGGCCGTGCTGGCCGACCTCGGCGGCACCGCCGGCGCCCGGCTCTTCCTCACCGCCCACCACCTGGTGGTCGACGCGGTCTCCTGGCAGACCCTGCTGGGCGACCTGGAGACGGCCTACCGGCAGGCCGCCGAGGGCCGGCCGGTCGACCTCGGCTCGCGCGGCACCTCCTTCCTCGACTGGTCCCGCCGGCTCTCCGAGCACACCGCGGTCGGCGGCTTCGACGAGGAGCTGGACCACTGGTTCGCGGCCGGCCGCGCCGGCGGCGAGCCGCTGCCCGCCGACCTCACCGGCACCCCGACCGTCGCCACCGCCGCCGCCGTCCGGGTCGGCCTGGACGCGGAGAGCACCGACGCGCTGCTGCGCGAGGTCCCCGCGGTCTACCGCACCCAGGTCAACGACGTCCTGCTGACCGCGCTCGCCCGGGTGCTCGCCGACTGGACCGGCCGCTCCGCCGTCCTGGTGGACCTGGAGGGCCACGGCCGCGAGGAGATCTTCGACGACGTCGACCTGAGCCGCACCACCGGCTGGTTCACCACCTCCTTCCCGGTCGCCCTGGACACCGCCGACGGCGCCGACTGGGGCGCCCGGCTCCGCTCCGTCAAGGAGCAGCTGCGGGCCGTCCCCCAGCGCGGCATCGGCTACGGCGCGCTGCGCCACCTCAGCCCGGCCGGGGCGCCCGGCGAGCTGCTCGCCGAAGGCCCCCGCGCCCAGGTCGGCTTCAACTACCTCGGCCGGGTCGTCGACGGCCACGACGGCGGCCTGCTGCACGACGTGCGGCTCGGCTACGGCACCGAGCAGGCGCCCGGGGAACTGCTGGAGTACCCGCTCGACATCGTGGCGTACGTGCGCGACGGCAAGCTCGGCTTCGAGCTGTTCCACTCCACCGCGACCCACACCACCGAGACCGTCCAGCGGGTCGGCGACCAGCTCGTCGAGGCCCTGCGCGGGATCGTCGCGCACTGCCGCGAGGCCGGCGCCGCCGCCTCCGGGGCCACCCCCTCGGACTTCCCGCTCGCCCGGGTCGACCAGCCGCTGCTGGACGAGCTGACCGCCCTGGGCCGGATCGCCGACCTCTACCCGGCCACGCCGATGCAGCACGGCCTGCTGTTCCACAGCCTCACCGAGGAGGGCGAGGGCGTCTACCTCGGCCAGCTGTCCTTCCTGCTGGAGGGCGGCGTGGACGCGGACGCCTTCGCCGAGGCCTGGCAGCGCCTCGCCGACCGGACCCCGATGCTGCGCACCGCCTTCGCCCGGGTCGACACCGACCAGCCGCTCCAGGTGGTCCGCGAGCACGTCACCGTGCCCGTCGAGCGGCTGGACTGGAGCGCCCTGCCGGCGGCCGAGCGCGAGCAGCGGTTCGCCGCGTACCTCGCCGAGGACCGCACCCGCGGCATCGACCTGGCCGTGGCGCCGCTGATGCGCCTGGCCCTGATCGACGAGCCGGACGGCGCCCTGCGGGTCGTCTGGACCTCGCACCACCTGCTCCTGGACGGCTGGAGCAGCGCCGAACTGGTCTCCGAGGTGGTCGACGACTACCTCCGGCTCACCGGCCACGACCGGCCCGGCCCGGCCGCCCGCCGCCCGTTCCGCGACTACGTCGCCTGGCTCGGCGAGCAGGACCTGGCCGACGCCGAGCGCTACTGGCGCGAACTGCTCGACGGCTTCACCGCCCCGACCGCGCTGCCGGCCGACCGGGCCGGCGAGGAGGCGGCCCGCCAGGGCAGCGAGGCGACCAGCGTCTTCCAGCTGGAGCCCGAGGTCACCGAGCGGCTCGCCGAGGTCGCCCGGCGCCACCGGCTCACCACCAACACGCTCGCCCAGGGCGCCTGGGCGCTGACGCTCTCGCGCTACGCGGGGGAGCGGGAGGTCTGCTTCGGCTCGGCCGTCTCCGGCCGCCCCGCCGACCTGCCCGACGTCGAGTCGATGATCGGCCTGTTCATCAACAACCTGCCGGTGCGGGTCGAGGTCCGCCCCGAGCAGCCCGTCCTCGACTGGCTGGGCGACCTCCAGCGCGACCAGGTCCAGGCCCGCAGCTACGAGTACGTCTCGCTGGCCCAGATCCGCGGCTGGACCGGGCTGCCCGCCGGGGTCGACCTGTTCGACAGCTACGTGGTCGTCGAGAACTACCCCTTCGACGGCGAACTGGGCTCCGACCAGGGCATCCGGATCCGCGACGTGCGCTCCCAGGAGCCCACCAGCTACGCCATGGTGCTCGCGGTCTTCGCCGGCGAGCAGCTCTCCTTCCGGCTCGCCTACGACCCCGGGCTCTTCGACGCCGACACCGCCGACCGGGTCACCGGCGACCTGCGCGCCCTGCTGGAGGAGATCGCGGCCGAGCCCGAGCGCACCCTCGCCGAGCTGCGCGCGCTGGCCCCCGCCCACCGGGAGCGGCTGCTCACCGGCCACAACGAGACCGCCACCGCGCTCACCACCGACGCCCTGGTGCCCGAGCGGTTCGCCCGCCAGGCCGCCGCCACCCCGCAGGCCGTCGCCCTGGTCCACGGCGGCGAGCGGATCACCTTCGCCGAGCTGGACGAGCGGGCCAACCGGCTCGCCCACCACCTCGCCGACCAGGGTGTCGGCCCCGAGGTGCCGGTCGCGGTCTGCCTGCGGCGCGGCCCCGGCCTGATCACCGCGCTGCTCGCGGTGCTCAAGGCGGGCGGCGTCTACACCCCGCTGGACCCGGCCGCCCCGGCCGAGCGCCTGCGGCTGCTGGTCGAGGACGTCAAGCCCCGGGTGGTGATCGCCGACGAGGCCGCGAGCACCACACTGGCGCTGCCCGCCGACGTCGCCCTGGTCGTCCCGGAGCGCGAGCGGGACGCGATCGCGGCCCGGCCCGCCACCGCCCCCGACCCGGACCTCGCCCCGGAGCACGCCGCCTACGTCATCCACACCTCCGGCTCCACCGGCAAGCCCAAGGGCGTGCTGGTCGAGCACGGCAGCCTGGCGAACCTGCTCGACAGCCACCTGCGGACGGTCTTCGAGCCGCTGCGCGAGGCCTGCGGCGACCGCCAGGTCCGGGTCGCCCACCTGGCGCCCGCGTCCTTCGACGCCTCCTGGAACCCGGTGCTGTGGATGGTCGCCGGCCACGAGCTGCACCTGGTCGACGACGAGGTGCGGCGCGACGCGCACGCCCTGGTCGCCTACCGCGCCGAGCAGCGGATCGACTTCCTGCAGACCACCCCGTCCTGGTTCCGCCAGCTCGACGACGCCGGACTGCTCGCCCCCGGCACCCACCCGCTGCGCGGCGCGGCACTCGGCGGCGAGGCGATCGGCCAGGCCCAGTGGGACCGGCTGCGCGCCCAGTCCGACCTGATCGCCTACAACTTCTACGGGCCCACCGAGGCCACCGTGGACGCGCTGGTCTGCCGGGTCGCCGACAGCCCCCGGCCCGTCCTCGGCCTGCCCGTCCAGAACGTCCGGGCCTACGTCCTGGACCCGGAGCGCAACCTCGCCCCGGTCGGCGCGCCCGGCGAGCTGTACCTGGCCGGCGACGGCCTCGCCCGCGGCTACCTGGGCCGCCCCGACCTGACCGAACAGGCCTTCCTGGCCGCGCCGTTCGACCCCAAGGAGCGGCTGTACCGCACCGGCGACCGGGTCCGCCGGCTGTCCGACGGCCGGCTGGAGTTCCTCGGCCGGCTCGACGACCAGGTCAAGCTGCGCGGCTACCGGATCGAGCCGGGCGAGATCACCGCGGCCCTGGACGCCCACCCGGGCGTCGCCGAGTCCGTCGTCCTGGTCCGCGGCGAGGCCGAGCACGCCCGCCTGGTCGCCTACCTGCGGCCGGCCGCGGGCGGCGTCCCCGGCGCCGCCGAGCTCGCCGGCTACCTCGCCGAGCGGCTCCCGGCCCACCTGGTGCCGGCCGCCTTCGTCGAGGTGGAGTCCTTCCCGCTCACCCGGCACGGCAAGATCGACCGGGCCGCGCTGCCCGACCCCGCCGAGACGGTCGTCGAGGCCGCCGAGGAGTGGGTGGAGCCGCGCGACGAGACCGAGAAGCTGATCGCCGGGATCTGGTCCGAGACCCTGCACGTGGAGCGGGTCGGCGCGCACGACAGCTTCTTCGCCCTCGGCGGGCAGTCCCTGACCAGCGTGCAGGCGATCACCAGGATCAAGCAGACCTTCGGCATCCGGATCGCCTTCCGCAGCCTCCTGGAGAACCCCACCGTGGCGGGGGTGGCGCGACTCGTCGAGGACGCGCTGCTGGAGGAACTGGAGCGAGAGGCCGCGCGCCAGTCGGCGCCGGCGGCGGAGTAGGGGCAACCGACATGAGTGAGACCCAGACGTCCACGTCCCGCGAGGACCGCATCGCGGCCCTGCCCGAGCACCTGCGGGCCCTGCTGCGGGACCGCCTGGCGGGCGCCGAGGCGCCCGCCCCCGAGGCCGCCGCGAGCACCGTGCTGCGCCCCGCCGACCGTTCCCGCCCGCTGCCGATGTCCTTCGCCCAGCAGCGGATGTGGTTCCTGTACGAGTTCGACCCGGAGTCGGTCGGCTACAACTCCTCCTTCGCACTGCGGCTGCGCGGCGACCTCGACCGCGCGGCGCTGCACGGCGCGCTGGCCGCCGTCGTCGACCGGCACGAGGCGCTGCGCACCACCTACGACCAGGTGGACGGCGTCCCGGTGCAGGTCCCGCACCCGAGCGTGGACATCCCGCTGCCGGTCGTGGAGGCCGGCGGCGGGACGCCCGAGGAGCGGGAGGAGGAACTGCTGCGGCTGGTCCGCGAGGAGGCCGGCCGGCCCTTCGACCTGCGCACCGGCCCGGTGCTGCGGACCCTCCTCGTCCGGCTCTCCGACCGCGAGCACGTGCTCGTCCTGAGCATCCACCACATCGCGCACGACGGCTGGTCGCTGTCGATCGTCACCCGCGAGCTGGGCCAGTACTACGCGGCCGCGCTCCAGGGGCGCGAACCCGACCTGCCCGCGCCGGGGCCGCAGTACGCGGACTACTCGGTGTGGCAGCGCGAGCGGGCCTCCGGCGGGCGGCTCGACGAGCAGCTCGACTACTGGCGCGAGCAGCTCGACGGCGTCCCCGTGCTGGAGCTGCCGACCGACCGGCAGCGCCCCGCCGTGCCCACCGGGGCGGGCGCCTTCCACGAGTTCAGCGTCCCGGCGGAGACCGTCGCCGGGCTGCGCGAGCTCACCGAGTCCGCCGCGGCGACGCTGTTCATGACGCTCACCGCGGCCACCCAGCTGCTGCTGGCCCGGCTCTCCCGGCAGGAGGACGTCGCGATCGGCACCCCGGTGGCCGGCCGCGACGAGCCCGAACTCGCCGACCTGGTCGGCCTGTTCCTCAACACCCTGGTGCTGCGCGCCCGGACCGAGCCGGGCCTGGGCTTCCGGGACTTCCTGGGCCAGGTCCGCGACACCGTGCTGGCCGGCTTCGACCACGCGGAGGTCCCGTTCGAGCGGGTGGTGGACGCCGTCCAGCCCGAGCGCGACCCCAGCCGGATGCCGCTCGCCCAGGTGCTCATCGTCCTGCAGAACGCCCCCGAGGCGGTCCTCGACCTGCCCGGGCTGACCATGGAGCAGCTGGCCCTGCCGCAGGCGAGCACCGGCTTCGACCTCGTGGTGGCCTTCGAGGAGCGCCCCGACGGCAGCCTCTGGTCCGCCCTGGAGTACAGCACCGACCTGTACGACGAGGCCACGGTGCGCCGCTTCGCCGGCCACCTGACCACCCTGCTCGGCTCGATCGCCGCCGACCCCGACCAGGAGCTGGGCCGGCTCGACCTGCTCGACCCGAAGCAGCACAACCGGCTCACCGTGGACTGGGCCCGCAACCCGGTGGCCTTCCCCGAACAGGACCCGGTGCACCTGCTGGTGGCCAAGCGGGCCGCCGAACGCCCCGACGGCCTCGCGGTGGTGCGCGGCGACGAGCGGCTCAGCTACGCCGAACTCGACCGCCGGGCCGGGCTGTTGGCCGAGGTGCTGCGCTCCCGCGGCACCCGCCCCGGCGACGTCGTCGGCGTCTGCTGCGAGCGCGGTCCCGACCAGGTGGCCGCCACCCTCGCGGTGCTCAAGGCCGGCGCCGCCTTCCTGCCGCTGAACCCGCGCTTCCCGGCCGCCCGCCGGGAGCTGATGCTGGCCGAGACCGGCGCCGGGTTCGTCTTCACCGAACGCGCGCTGGCCGCCGACGCGGGCGAGTCCGCCGCCGAGCCGCTGATCCTGGAGGACCTGCGCCCGCAGCTCGACGCGCACACCGGACCGGTGCCCGAGGGCGACCGGGTGGGGCCGGACGCGCTCGCCTACATCGTCTACACCTCCGGCTCCACCGGGACGCCCAAGGGCGTGCTGCTGGGCCACGGCGGCCTGACCAACGTGGTCAACGCCTCCCGGCTGATCGTCGGCACCGGCCCCGAGAACACGGTGACCCAGCTCTCCTCGCCCAGCTTCGACGGCGCGGTCTGGGAGACCTTCCTCGCCCTCGTCTCCGGCGCGGCGCTCGCCCTCCCGGCGAACGAGTCCGAGGCGCTGGGCAGCGAGCAACTGCGCGCCATGGCGGGAGGCCGGCCCACCGTCCTCGCGCTGCCGCCCGCGGCCCTCGCGGCGGTCGAGCCCGAGGCACTGCCCGCCGGCTCGGTGGTGCTCGCCGTCGGCGACCGCTGCCCGGTCGGCCTGGCCCGCAAGTGGTCGCGGGTCCACCGCTTCATCAACGGCTACGGCCCGACCGAGAACACCGTCGGCGCCACCATGTTCGAGGTCCAGGACGAGGAGGCCGGCAGCCGGCTGTCGATCGGCCGGCCGCTGCCCAACACCGAGGTCTACCTGCTGGACCCGCACGGCAACCCGGTTCCGCCCGCCGTCACCGGCGAGATCCACCTCGGCGGTCGCGGCGTCGCCCAGGGCTACCTGGGCCGCCCGGAGCTGACCGAGCAGAGGTTCGTCCCGCACCCCTTCGCGGACGACCCCGGGGCCCGGCTCTACCGCACCGGTGACCTCGGCGCCTGGCTGCCCGACGGGCGGATCGACTTCCGCGGCCGCGCCGACGACCAGGTCAAGATCCGCGGCTTCCGGGTCGAGCCCGGCGAGATCGAGTCGGCGATGCAGCGCCACCCCGCGATCGACCAGGCCGCCGTGGTGGTCCGCGAGAGCGACCGCGGCAAGCAGCTCGTCGGCTACCTGGTCGCCGCGCCCGGCCGCGACCGGGGCGAGGCGGTCCGCGAGGTCCGCGAGGCCCTGACCGAGGAACTGCCCGCCTTCATGGTGCCGGCCGCGCTGATCCCGATGGACGCGATGCCGCTCACCACCAACGGCAAGGTCGACCGGGACGCCCTGCCGGACGCCCGGGAGGCCCTGACCAGGGTCTCCACCCCGCCGACCGGCCCGGTGGAGACCGCGCTGGCCGAGGTGTTCCGCTCGGTGCTGGGCATCGAGGACGTCGGCGCCGAGGACGACTTCTTCCTGCTCGGCGGCGACTCCATCCTCTCCACCCAGGTGGTCGCCCGGGCTCGCCAGGAGGGCCTGCACTTCACCGCCCGGGACCTCTTCCAGCACAAGACCGTCGCCGCGCTCGCCAAGGCCGCCGGGACGGGGGAGAGCGGGCCGACCGAGGAGGACCCGTACCGCACCGGGCCCGTGCCGCTGACCGCCGTGCAGCAGTGGTTCTTCGAGCACCACACCGTCAACCCGGGCCACTTCAACCAGTCGCTGCTGTTCGAACTCGTCCCGGGCACCGACGCCGAGGCCCTGCGCGCAGCCCTGGCCGCGCTGGTCGGGCAGCACGACATGCTGCGCGCCCGCTACACCCGCGACGCCGGGGGCGCCTGGTCCCAGGAGGTGGCGGTCGAGGCCGACGGCTGCTGGGACTTCCAGCGGCTCGACCTCGCCGGGGCGCCGGACGCCGAGGAGCGCGCCACCGAGGCGTTCCGGCAGGCCCAGAGCGGCCTGCGGCTGGCCGACGGGCCGTTGCTGCGCGCCGTCCTGGCCGACCTGGGACCGGACCGCCCGGCCCGGCTGTTCCTCACCGCGCACCACCTGGTGGTCGACGGCGTCTCCTGGCGCATCCTGCTCGACGACCTGCGCTCCGCCTACGCCGACCTGGCGGCCGGCCGGCCCGTGCGGCCCGCCCCGCGCTCCACCTCCTTCGGCCAGTGGTCCCGCCGACTGCGCGAGCACGCCCTGACCGGCGGCTTCGACGACGAGCTGGCGCACTGGCGGTCGCTGCCCGAGCCCGCCGGGGAGCACCTGGACACCGGCCGGTTCGGTGACCGCCGCACCGCGCGGCACACCCTGACCGGGGACGAGACGGAGGCGCTGTTGCGCCGGGTGCCCGGCGTGCTGCGCGCGCAGGTCCACGAGGTGCTGCTGACCGCCCTCGCCCAGGCGCTCGCCGCCCAGGGCCACGCCGGCGACGGCGGCACCGTGATCGACCTGGAGGGGCACGGCCGCGAGGAGATCCTGGACGGCGTCGACCTGTCCCGCACCGTCGGCTGGTTCACCACGATCTACCCGGTGCTGCTCGACGTGCCCGCGGACCTGGCGCCGACCGCCGCCGTCCGGGTGGCCAAGCGCCGGCTGCGGGCCGTCCCGCGCCGCGGCATCGGCCACGGCGTCCTGCGGCTGGCGGCGGCCGTCGAGGCCCGGGAGGACCTGCTGGTCCCGGTGCCCAGGGCCCGGATCGGCTTCAACTACCTCGGCCAGTGGGACAACCAGCTGCCCGAGGGGGACCGGCTGATCCTGCGCCACCTGGACCACGGCGGCGGCGACCACGAGCCGGGCGAGACCCGCACCTACGAGCTGGACGTCGCCGCCGCGGTCGAGGGCGGCCGGATGGAGCTGTCCTGCGTGTACGCGGGCGGCCGGTTCGACGAGGCGGCGGCCACCGCCCTGCTCCAGCGCATGCACGAGGCCCTGCGCGAGATCGTCCGGGCCTGCGGATGACCGGCCGGGCCGGTACGGACACGGCCCCGCGGGGCCGACGGAAGGAAGTGACCGTTTGAACGACGACCAACCCTGGCTGGTGATCCCCCGGCCGCGCCCGGAGGCGACCCGTCGGCTGGTCTGCCTGCCGCACGCCGGCGGCAGCGCGGGCTTCTACCGGCCCTGGGCCAACCACCTCTCGGCGGCCGTCGAACTCCAGCTCGTCCAGTACCCGGGGCGGGAGGAGCGGATCGAGGACCCCTTCGTCCAGGACGCCGCGACCCTGGTGGCCCAGCTGACGCGGGCGCTGCTGGAGACCGACCGTCCCGGCGTCGAGACGGTCGTCTTCGGCCACAGCATGGGCGCGCTGCTCGCGTACGAGACCGTGCAGTCGCTGCACGCGCAGGGCCTGCCGGTGGCCCGGCTGGTGCTCTCCGGCTACCCGCCGCCGCAGGCGCCGGCCGGCTCCGGCGACGGACCGGTCGGGCGGGCGCCGGCCCGGCCCCGCGGCGACGACGAGCTCCTCGCCACGGTCGCGGGCCACGGCGGGACCCAGATGTCGATCTTCGACGACCCGGACATCCGGGAGATGGTGCTGCCGATCCTGCGCAACGACTACCTGCTGATCGACTCCTACCGGCCCACCGCGCTGCGCCCGGTGGACTGCGGGGTCGTGGTGCTCACCGGGGACTCCGACGTCACGGTGAGCGTCGAGCGGGCCCGCGGCTGGGAGGCGCTGGCCGGCAAGGAGTTCGCGTTCCACGTGCTGCCCGGCGGGCACTTCTACCTGACCGCGCAGCGGGCCCGGGTCATCTCCTTGCTGCACGACTACCTGCTGGACGGGGACTGAGCCGGCCCGGCCGGGCCGCGAACCCCCGCCGAACGCCCGTCGAACCCCCGCCGAATTCCGGCGAGTTCCGCCGAACAGATGGCACCCCCAACCATCGGGTGCCATCTGTTCGGCATGTCGGAAAACCCCCGGCGAACGCCGGGACGCGCTGGAGTGCGTGTTTCCGCTGAGGCTTAAAAGCCTGTTTTCCGGAGGCTCCGCTGCCGCAGGATTTCGAGCCATGGGACAGCCCGGGGCTCCGGGTTGAACGACCGGCTGAGAGGGTCAGGAATGCTGGGCAACGTCGTCATCGTCGGTGGTGGGACATCCGGTTGGATGGCCGCCTCGTACCTGCGCGCCGCATTCGGCGATCGCATTTCCGTCACGCTGGTGGAATCCAAGCGAATCAAGTCCATCGGGGTCGGCGAGGCGACCTTCAGCACCGTCCGGCATTTCTTCAACTACCTGGGCCTGCCGGAGCACGTCTGGATGCCCAAGTGCAATGCCACCTACAAGCTCGGCATCCGATTCGAGAACTGGCGGCGCAAGGGCCACTACTTCTACCACCCCTTCGAGCGCCTCCGGGTCGTCGACGGCCTGCCGCTCACCGACTGGTGGCTGAACAGCCGCTCCGGCGACCGCTTCGACCAGGACGTGTTCCTGATGGCCGCGATCTGCGACGCCGAGAAGTCCCCGCGCTACCTCGACGGCACCCTCTTCGAGCAGGACTTCAAGGAGGGCGGCAACACGACCGAGCGCGACACCCTCACGGAGCAGGACACCCAGTTCCCGTACGCCTACCAGTTCGACGCCTCGCTGCTGGCCGACTTCCTCTCCGGGTACGCCACCGAGCGCGGCGCCAAGCACATCGAGGACGACGTCGTCGAGGTCGTCCAGGACGAGCGCGGCTGGATCAGCGGCGTGCGCACCAAGGAACACGGCCTGATCGAGGGCGACCTCTTCATCGACTGCACCGGCTTCCGCGGCCTGCTGATCAACCAGACCCTGGAGGAGCCGTTCACCTCCTTCCAGGACACCCTGCCCAACAACCGCGCGGTGGCGCTGCGCGTCCCGGTCGACATGGAGAAGCGCGGCCTGCGCCCCTGCACCACCGCCACCGCCTCGGACGCCGGCTGGATCTGGACCATCCCGCTGTTCGGCCGCATCGGCACCGGCTACGTCTACTCCGACGAGTACGCGACGCCCGAGGAGGCCGAGGCCACGCTGCGGGCCAAGGTCGGCCCGGAGGCGGAGGGCCTGGAGGCCAACCACATCAGGATGCGGATCGGCCGCACCCGCAACGCCTGGGTCAACAACTGCGTCGCCATCGGCCTGTCCAGCGGCTTCGTCGAGCCCCTGGAGTCGACCGGCATCTTCTTCATCCAGCAGGGCATCGAGGAACTGGTCAAGCACTTCCCGGACGCCGACTGGGACCCGGGGCTGCGCCGCTCCTACAACCGCATCGTCGGCAACACCATCGACGGCGTACGGGAGTTCCTCGTCCTGCACTACAAGGCCGCGGCCCGCGAGGACAACGCCTACTGGCGGGACGCCAAGACCCGGGTGATGCCCGACGGCCTGGCCGAGCGGATCGAGCTGTGGAAGGCCAAGCCTCCGACGGAGGCCACCATCTTCCCGCACTTCCACGGGTTCGAGTCCTACTCCTACCTGGCCATGCTGCTCGGCCTCGGCGGCATCGAGCTCAAGGCCCCGCCCGCGCTCGCCCTTCAGGACGGCAGCCGCGCGGAGAAGGAGTTCCAGCTGCTGAGCGACCAGTCCGCCGAGCTCCTGAAGCGCCTGCCCAGCCAGTACGAGTACCTCGCCCAGATGCACTGACCCTTCGGCGCCCCGAGAAAGGAGGCACCATGGACAGTCTTCCGTACGTACCGGCCGCGGTGACGCTCGCTCTGCTCGTCCCCGTGGCACTGCTCGGACGCCGGCTGGCGAAGCTGCTGCGGCAGCCGGAGATCGTCGGCGAGATCATGGCCTGCCTCCTGCTCGGGGCGCTGCTGGCGAGCCAGTGGCACTGGAAGCCGGCCACCATGGACGGCGGGGCCGTCCTGGAGAAGGCGGGCCACCTCGGCCTCGCGCTCTTCCTGGTGGGCGCCGTCCACGAGATCCGGGCCGGCGGCAGCCGGCTGGGCGGGCGCACCATCGCGATGACCGCCACCGGTTCGCTGCTGCTGCCGCTCGGCTGCGGCGTCGCGTTCGCCGCGTGGGTGCTGGCCGACGGCTCCCCGGCCCTGCGCGGCGGCGCCCCGGCCGGGGTGCTGGTCCTGATGCTGGCGATCGCGCTGGCGGTCACCGCCGTACCGGTGCTGGCCGGCATCCTGGACGACCGCGGCATGCTCAACACCGCGATCGGCCGGCTCTGCATGGCGGTCGCGGTCTCCATCGACGCCGTCACCTGGTCGCTGCTGGCGATCGCGGTCGGCCTGGCGCACGGCGGCGGGAAGATCACCCCGTACCTGGTGTTCGTCGTCGGCCTGCTGGGAGCCTGGCTGCTCCGCCGGGCCGGAGCCCTGCCCGGGCCCCGGGCCTGGGCCGAGCGGATCCCGGTGGCGGTGCCGATCGGGCTGACCGCCGCCGCGGCCGTGGCCGCCGCCCTGACCACCTCGCGGCTGGGCCTCACCGACGTGCTCGGCGCCGTCCTGGTCGCCCTGGCGCTGCCGGGCGACGACGGCGCCGGCCCCTGGACCAGGGCCGCCCACACCGTCGGCGGCTGGGGCCGGATCGTGCTGCCGCTGCTGTTCACGGTGACCGGCATGGGCCTCGCCTCGGCGCCGCTCAGCGTGTTCTCCTGGCAGGCCGTCGTCCTGTCCGTGGTGCTCGCGATCTTCGGCAAGCTGGTCGGCAGCTACTACGGCGCCCGGGCGGCCGGCCGGCCTCCGGTCGAGTCCATGCGGATCGCGGTGTTCCTCAACGCCCGCGGCCTGACGGAGCTCGCCGTCCTCCAGACGGGTTACCAGGCCGGGATCCTCACCCCGGCGCTCTTCCTCGCCCTCGTCGTGATGGCCCTGTTCACGACGGTGCTCAGCGGTCCGCTGCTGTGGGTCATCGACCGGCGCACGGCGAGCGTGGACGCGCCCCGGACCGCGGAGCCGGTCCCCTACCCAGTCGAGCGGTGAATCACGTGGAACTCGTCACCTCAACCCCCTCCGATTTCCGGACCTTCATGTCCGGCTTCCCGAGCGGCGTCGCCATCGTCACCTCGCTGGACGACGCGGGCCGGCCCTGGGGCATGACCTGCTCCGCCCTGTGCAGCGTCACCGTCGAACCGCCCACCCTGCTGGTCGGCATGCGGGCGGAGAGCCCGACCCTGAAGGCCGTGCTGCGCAGCGGCCAGTTCGCGGTGAACCTGCTGCACGCCGAGGGCCGCGGCACCGCCGAACTGTTCGCCTCCGGCGACCCGGACCGGTTCGACGCGACCACCTGGCGGCTGCCCCCCGGCGCCGGCGGACCCCACCTCGTCCACGACGCCCACGCGGTGGCCGACTGCCGGGTCAGCCAGCTGGTCCCCGTCGGCGGCCAGCGGATGGTCTTCGGCGAGGTCATCCGGATCACCGAGCTCAGCGACGCGTCGCCGCTGCTCTACGGGAGGAGACAGTTCAGCACCTGGCCCGCCTAGCAGAGCTAGCAGAGCGTCCCCACAAGACGCCCAGACCACCGTTGTGGAGGAGAGATGACCGCTCAACCCACCGACGCGGACACGCCGCAGGGCACACCCGCCCGCGACCAGGGCATCCAGCGCCACAGCGCGATGCCGGTCCGGAAGTACCAGCCGTACCAGGCGGTCGGGCTGCCCGACCGCGGCTGGCCGGGCCGCCGCGCGGAGCAGGCCCCGCTGTGGTGCAGCGTCGACCTGAGGGACGGCAACCAGGCCCTGACCGACCCCATGGACATCACCCGCAAGCGGCGGATGTTCGACCTGCTGGTCGCCATGGGGTTCAAGGAGATCGAGGTCGGCTTCCCCACCTCCTCGCAGGACGACCACGCCTTCCTCCGCCACCTCGTCGACACCGGCGCGATCCCGGACGACGTCGTCGTCCAGGTCATGACGCCGATCCGCGGCGACTTCATCGAACGCACCGTCAAGGCCCTGGAGGGCGTGCCGCGCGCCGTCCTCCAGATCTTCAACCCGACCTCGGAGGTCCAGCGCCGCCTGGTCTTCCGCAAGGACCGCCGGCAGACCACCGCCATGGCGCTCGACGGGGCCGAACAGGCCCTCAAACTCCAGGACTCGATCCCCGGCACGGAGATCTACCTCCAGTACGCGCCGGAGTCCTACACCCAGACCGAGCCGGACTACGCGCTCGAACTCTGCAACGCCGTCCTCGACTTCTGGGCCCCGCGGGCCGCGCACACGCTGCGGATCAACCTGCCCTCCACCGTCGAGGTGTTCCCGCCGCAGGAGTTCGCCGACCGGATCGAGTACACCCACCGCAACCTGCTCCACCGCGAGCGCACCATCCTCGGCGTGCACCCGCACAACGACCGCGGCAGCGGCGTCGCCGCCGCCGAACTCGCCGTCCTCGCCGGGGCGGACCGGGTCGAGGGCACCCTGTTCGGCAACGGCGAGCGCTCCGGCAACGTCTGTCTGGTCACCCTGGCCATGAACCTGTTCTCCCAGGGCGTCGACCCGATGCTGGACCTGAGCGACATCGACGGCATCCGCCGCATCGTCGAGAGCTGCAACCAGATGCCCGTCCACGCCCGCCACCCGTGGGCCGGCGACTTCGTCTACACCTCCTTCGCAGGCTCCCACCAGGACGCCATCGCCAAGGGCCTGCGCGCCCGCGAGGAGTCCGGGCAGGAGGTCTGGGACGTGCCGTACCTGCCGATCGACCCGCGCGACATCGGCCGCGACTACCAGGCGCTGATCCGGATCAACACCCAGTCCGGCAAGGGCGGCATCGCCCACCTGCTGCGCACCGAGTACGGCATCGAGCTGCCGCGCCGCCTCCAGATCGACTTCGCCGCCGAGATGCAGGCGGTCTGCGAGGAGATCGGCGGCGAGATCACCGGCGACCAGCTGTGGGAGCACTTCGTCGAGCGGTACGTGGCGCTGGGCACCGAGACCGTGCCCGGCCTGCCGGAGCCGGAGCCGCTGGTGGCGGAGCCCGGCGACACCCGCTGGAGCGGGGCCACCGCCGAGGCGGTGGCCGGCTACGGGCTCGACGCCGTCGTCCAGGGCCTCGTCGTGGAGCGGGCCGGCGCACCGCTGAACGCGGTCACCGCCGCCTTCGAGATCGTCGTGGACTCCCACTCCTACTGGGGAGTCGGCATCGCTGAGGAGGAGGGCGAGGCCGTCGGCCGGGCCGTCCGGGCCGCGTCCCTGCGGGCGCTGCTGGACACCGAGCGGTCCGGTCTGTCCGAGGCCCGCTAGGGCCACCGGGCTGACGGGCCGGGCAGGGCCGGGCCGACGGGCTGAACAGGTCCGGAGGGCTTTGACAGGGCCGCCGTGGGCGGGGGAGGGAGGAACCAAGCATGCCCTGGAACACCTTGATCGACGTGGCACGGGAGGACGTGCTCCCGCTGACCGCCCAGATCCGGGACGGCATCAAGCGGGAGATCGCCGAGGGGGCGCTGCACCCCGGCACCCGGCTGCCGTCGAGCCGTCAGCTCGCCGAGGACCTCCGGGTGTCCCGCAGCGTCGTCGTCGAGGCCTACGGGCAACTCGTCGCCGGCGGCTACCTGGAGGCGACCCGGGGGTCGGGCACCCGGGTCGCCACCCACCTGGACCGGGGCACCCGGATGCCGACCCTGCTCGGCGACGCCCGCCCCGCCCCGGTGATCCGCTGGGACCTGCGGGCCGGCGGCGCCGACGCCTCCGCCTTCCCCCAGCGCGAGTGGCTGGCCGCCTACCAGCGGGCCGCGCGCCGGCTCGGCCCGCGCGACCTCGGGTACCCGCCGGTGTCCGGCGTCCCGGCGCTGCGCGCCGAACTCGCCCGCTACCTCGGGCGGGCGCGCGGCGTGCACACCACCCCCGAGCACGTCATGGTGGTGTCCGGGTTCGCCCAGACGCTCGGCCTGGTCTGCGCCACGCTGCCCCGCACCGGCCTCGGCGCGCTCGCCGTCGAGGACCCGTGCCACCCGCAGCAGCGCCAGTTCATCGTCGAGTCGGGCCTGGACTGCCCGTCCGTCCCGGTCGACGAGCAGGGCATCGACGTGGCCGCGCTGGCCCGCACCGGCGCCCGCGCGGTGCTGGTCACCCCCGCCCACCAGTTCCCCACCGGCGCCGTGCTCAGCGCCGAGCGGCGGGCCGCCCTGGTCCGCTGGGCGGAGGACGTGGACGGCTGGATCATCGAGGACGACTACGACGGCGACCTCTGGCTGGACCACGGCCGCCGGCCCACCGCGCTGCAACGGCTGTCCCCCTCCCGGGTGCTCTACGCGGGCACCGCGAGCAAGTCGCTGGCCTCCGGGATGCGGCTGGGCTGGCTGGTCGCCCCGCCCCGGCTGCGCCGCCGCCTGGAGGAGGTCCGCTCCCAACGGGACCTCGGCTGCGACGTGTTCACCCAGCACGCGTTCGCCGAACTGCTGGACGGCGGCGAACTCGACCGCCACCTGCGGCGCCAGCGCGAACGGCTGCGGGCCCGCCGCGAGGTCTTCCACGAGGCCGTGCGGCGCCGGCTGCCGGGGGCCCGGATCGTGGGCGCCTTCGCCGGGCTGCACGCCTACGTCCAGCTCCCGCACCGGGTGGACGAGGCCGCGCTGGTCGCCCGGGCGCTGCGCCGCTCGGTGCTGGTGCGCGGCGGCCGCTCGTACCACCACCGGTCCTGGCAGTCCGGGCCGGCCCTGGTGGTGGGGTACGCCGGGGTGCCCCGCAGCGGCGTCGCCGAGGCGGTGCGGGAACTGGGCGAGGCCTACGCCGAGTCGGCGGCGGACGGCTGCCTGCGCAGTGCCTGAGCCGCGCCCCGGCTCGGCCCGGAACGCGACCGTACGACACCGAGAGACGCCCGGACGGACAGTGGAGAGTCGAGGACACGGCATGGTGACGACGAGGACGGGCGGCGCCCCCGCGCCGCTCGCGGTGCGCGAGGCGGCCTGGCATCTGCCGGAGCAGCGGGTGCTGGTCGGCGAACTGCCCGAACTGGCGGGCCTGGACGGCGAACGCCGAACCACGCTGGCCGGCCTGGGGATCGACACCGTGGCCGTCGACCGCGAACTCGGCCCGACCGGGCTGGCCGAGCGGGCGGCCCGCAGCGCGCTCGCCGGCGCCGGGCTCGCCGCCCAGGACCTGGACGCCCTGATCGTCGTCGACTCCCGGGCCCCCGAGACCCTGCTCAGCTCCGAGGCGACCAGGCTCCAGGCCCGGCTCGGCGCCGACCAGGCCGTCACCTTCGGCGTCGGCGGCCTCGGCTGCGTCTCGCTCGGCCCGGCCCTGCTCGCCGCCCGCGGACTGCTCGCCGCCGACCCGGACGTCCGGCACGTCCTGGTCGCGCACGCCTCCACCCCGGCCACTCCCGGCCGCTACCGGCACCCCGTCACCGTCAACGGGGACGCCGGGCAGGCCCTGCTGCTCGCCCGCACCGGCCCGGTGCGGGTGCTCGACCTGGTCCAGGAGACCAACGGCGCGTACTGGGACCTCTTCCGGGTGGACTACCGGGACCGCCCCTGGGAGCGCTGGCAGGAGGAGTGCCGGGACCTGCCCGGCTACTCCTTCCGGCTCGCGGTGGAGACCAGGAACCGGCTCACCGCGCTCCTGGAGCGGCTGCTCAAGCGGCACGGCCTCGACCGCGCCGACGTCGCCGGCTACGCCAGCCAGAACCTCTCGGCGGGCGGACTGCGCTTCCTGGCGGAGTCGCTGGGTGTCGAACTCCTGCCGGAGTGCAAGGAGAACCTGTCCCGGTACGGCCACCTGGGGCCGAACGACGTCTTCCTCAACCTCTGGACGGCGCTGGCGAACGGGCGGCTGGCCGAGGGCGACCGGGTCGTCCTGGTCAACGTCAGCCCGGTGGCGGCCTGGAACCTGCTGCTGGTGGAAATCGGACCCTGGGAGAGCACCGCGTGACCGACACGGCAATCGAGATACGGGAGTTCCTGACCGTCGCACTGCGCCGGCCGGTGGCGCCGGACGAGGACTACTTCGCACTGGGGCTCGCGGACTCGCTGTTCGCGCTGGAGCTGGTGGTCTTCGTCGAGGAGCGGTTCGACATCCGGATCGAGGTGGACGACCTCGACCTGGACTCCTTCCGCACCGCCGAGCGGATCGCCGCGCTGGTCGAGCGCAAGCGGGCCGGCCTGGGCGCGGGCGGGGAGACGGGGGCCGGCTGTGCCGCCCACGGCTAGCGAGACCCGTCCGTCCGCCCCGTCCGACCTGGGGGCTTCGGTGGTCGACGCCGCCGCCGAGCTGGCCGCCGCCGTCCGCGACGATGCCGCCCGCTGGGACGAGCAGGGCGCGCTGCCCGACGAGGCCGTCCGCGCGGTGGCCGCCGCCGGGCTGCTCGGCCTCGACCTGCCCGCCCGCCACGGCGGCGCCGGCGCCACCCCGGCCCAGCTGGGCGAGGCCGTCGCGCACCTGGGCGGCGTCTGTGGCGCCCTGCGCGCGCTGCTCACCGTCCAGGGCATGACGGCCGCGGCGCTGCTGCGCTGGGGCGGCGAGGAGCAGCGCGCGCGGTGGCTGCCCGCACTGGCCTCCGGCGAACGCCTCGCCGGCTTCGCCGCCACCGAACGGGAGGCCGGCAGCGCGCTCGCCGAGGTCGGGACGCGGATCGAGGACGACGGCGAACGGCTGGTCGTCACCGGCGCCAAGCGCTGGGTGACCTTCGGGCAGAGCGCCGACGTGTTCCTGGTGCTGGGGCGCACCGACGCCGGCCCGACGGCCGTCCTGGTGGAGGCCGACCGGCCCGGGATCGTCCGCGAGCCCGTCAGCGGCCAACTCGGCCTGCGCGCCGCGCGGATCGCCCACCTCACCTTCGACCGGGTGCGGGTGCCCCGGGAGAACCTGGTGGCGCCGCCCGGGCTGGGCCTGACCCACACCTCCGCCGTGGCGCTGGACCACGGCCGGTTCACGGTGGCCTGGGGCTGCGTCGGCATGGCGGAGGCCTGCCTGGCCGACGCCGCCGAGCACGCCGCGCGCCGGGTCCAGGGCGGCGTGCCGCTGGCCGGGCACCAGCTGGTGCGCTCGCTGCTCGCCCGCTCCGCCGTCGACACGGCGGCCGCCCGGGCGCTGGCCGAGCGGGCCGCCGAGGCCCGGGTCGGCTCGCCGCTGGGCGCCGCCACCGAGACCGTGGTCGCCAAGTACGCGGCGGCCGGGGCGGCGAAGGCGGTCGCCGACCGGGCCGTCCAGATCCTCGGGTCGGCGGGCTGCGAGCCCGGCGTCCGGGCCGGCCGGTTCTACCGGGACGCCAAGGTGATGGAGATCATCGAGGGCAGCCCGCAGGTCGCCGAACTGCACATCGCCGACCGCCTGTTGCGCCAGGGGGTGCGCCGATGACCGGGCCGCAGCAGAGCGGGGCGGAGCAGAGTAGGGCGGAGCCGACCGTCAAGGTCCTGGTCTGGGATCTCGACGACACGCTCTGGGACGGCACCGTGCTGGAGGGCGACGATCCGGTGCCGT
The DNA here is from genome assembly GCF_040685715.1 of Kitasatospora sp. NPDC088264. NCBI lineage: Bacteria > Bacillati > Actinomycetota > Actinomycetes > Kitasatosporales > Streptomycetaceae > Kitasatospora > Kitasatospora sp. NPDC088264. The sequence continues at coordinate 39,803 of NZ_JBFBIR010000022.1, read as the reverse complement.
TCCCCGCCGCGACTGCCGCCCTGCGGGCGCTGGACGAGCGCGGCGTCCTGCACGCCGTCGCCAGCCGGAGCGACCGGGCCGTCGCCACCGCGCACCTGGAACGGCTCGGACTGCACGAGCTGTTCACCGTGCTGGAGATCGGCTGGGGGCCCAAGTCGGGCGCGGTGCGCCGGATCGCCGAGACCATCGGCATCGGGCTGGACACCGTGGCCTTCGTCGACAACGACCCGGTCGAGCGCGCCGAAGTGGCCGCCGCCCACCCCGTGGTGCGCTGCTACCCGGCCGAGCAGGTCGCCGCACTGGCCGAACTGCCGGAGTTCCGGCCCGAGTTCGTCACCTCCGACGCCCGTGAACGCCGGTTGCGTTACCGCGGCGAGGCGCTCCGCACCCAGGCCCGGGAGGATCACCAGGGCACCCCCGAGGAGTTCCTCGCCTCACTGGGACTGGAGCTGACGGTCCGTCGGGCCGGGTCGGACGACCTCGCCCGCGCCCACGAACTCACCGTCCGCACCCACCAGCTCAACACCACCGGCCGGACCTACGGCCTGCCGGAGCTGCGCGCGCTGTGCGACTCGCCCGACCACCGGGTGCTGGTCGCCGAACTGACCGACCGGTTCGGCGACTACGGCACCATCGGCCTCGCGCTGAGCGAGCGGACCGGGCACCGGGAGGGCGACGGCCCGGCCGGGCCGGCCGAGGTGCTGCGGCTGCTCCTGCTGTCCTGCCGGGTGATGTCCCGGGGCATCGGGCCGGCGCTGATCGGGCACGTCGTGCGCGCGGCCCTCGCCGAAGGGCGCCGCCCGCTGGCCGAGTTCGTGCCCACCGACGTCAACCGGGTGATGCTGGTGAACCTCCGGTTCGCCGGGTTCACCGTGGTGGGCCAGGAGGGGGAGGGTCGGCTGCTGCTCGGCTACCCGCCCGCCGCTCCGCCGCCCCCGCCGCCGGGCCACCTGCGGCTGATCACCCCCGAGGCCCCCGCGGCGTCCAACGCCCCTGTCGCCCTCGAGGCCCCCGACGCCCCCGACGCCCGGAGCCGGCCGTGACCGGGCCGGAATCCGTCGTGACCAGGAAGGACACCGTGCACCCGCAAGACACCCAGAACCGCGAGGCAGGCGAGGCCCGGGCGGCCCGCACCGACCGGATCCCGGTCGGGCTCGTCGGCGCCGGCACGATGGGCACCGCCGTCGCCCAGGTCTTCGCCGCGGCCGGGCACCCCGTGGTGGTGGTCGACCGGCAGCGGGCCGCCCTCGACGCCGGCCCCGGCCGGCTGCGGGACGGGCTGCGCGCCGCGCGGCTGCTCGGCCGCCGCCCGGCCCCCGGGGAGGCTCGTGCCGAGACCCCCGGCGAGGCCCGCCCCTCGGCGGCGGAGACCGTCGAACTGGTCGACTGGACGGACGAGTTCGGGCGCCTCGCGGTGGCCGGCTTCGTGGTGGAGTGCGCCTCCGAGCGGCTGGCCGTCAAGGAGCGGGTGCTCCGGGAGCTCGACCGGGTCTGCGCCCCCGCCACGGTGTTCGCCTCCTGCACCTCGGCGATCCCGGTCGAGCGGCTCGCCTCCTACACCGACCGGGCCGACCGGGTGCTCGCCACGCACTTCATGAACCCCGCGTACCTCAAGGAAACCGTCGAGGTGGTGCGCGGCCCGGCCACCACCGCCCGGACGCTGGAGACCACCCTCGCCCTGCTCGCCGGGGTCGGCCGCCGCGCCCACGTCGTCCGCGACTCGCCGGGTTTCGTCTCCAACCGGGTGCTGATGCCGATGGTCAACGACGCGGCCGCCCGGGTGCAGGAGGGCGTGGCCGACGCGGAGACCGTCGACCTGATCTTCCAGGAGTGCTTCGGCCACGCCATGGGCCCGCTGCGCACGGCGGACCTGATCGGGCTCGACACCATCGTCGACACCCTCGACGTCCTGCTGGAGACCACCGGCGACGAGCGGTTCCGGCCCTGCGACCTGCTGCTCGACCTGGTGCGGCGAGGACACTTCGGCCGCAAGACCGGGCTGGGCTTCTACGCCTACGGGACCCGCCCGTGACCGCCGGCCGCCCTGCCCCCGACGTGCTCGACCTGATGCGCGAGCGGTTCCGTACGCTGCCCGACCGGACCGCCGTGGCGGTCGGCGATCAGAATCTGACGTATCGTCAACTCAATCTCGAAACAAGTGTGTTGGCGGACCGGCTGGCCGCCGCCGGGGTCGCCCCCGGTCGGCTCGTCCTGATCCACCGCCGCCAGGGCGTGCGCACCGTCGTCGGCATGCTGGCCGCGCTGCGGCTGGGCGCCGCCTGGTGCGTCCTGGAACCCGAGCGCCCCGCCGCGATGGTGCGCGCCCTGCTGCGCGACAGCGGCTGCGCCGTCCTGGTGTACGACGACGGCGACCCGGCCACCCCGCCCGCCGCCGTACGGGAGTTGACGGCCGGCTGCGGGCAGCCCGTCACGGCGGTGGCCGAGAGCGGATCGGCCCCGGCCGTGTCTCCGGCCGCCGGCCGGTCGGACGCCGTGGTGCCCCCGACCGCACCGGCCTACGCCGTCACCACCTCCGGGACCACCGGGGAGCCCAAGGCCGTCCTGGTCTCCCGCGGCGCGCTCGCCCACCTGGTCGCCTCCCGCGCCGAGGACCCCGCCGCGACCACCTTCACCGCCTCCCGGCTCTCCTGGGACGCGCCGCTGCTGATGCTGTTCCACACGCTCTGCGGCGGCGGCACGGCGGTGCTGCCCGACGAACGGGCCCTGCCCGACCCGGAGGCCGCCGCCGCGCTGATCCGCCGCCACCGGGTCGAGGTGGCGGTCAGCCCGCCCTCGTTCCACGTGCTGGTGCTGCCTCACCTGGCCGGCGCCGACGCCCACCTGCGGCAGTGGATCGTCGGCGGGGAGGCGCTGTCGGCCGCGCAGGCCGAGCGGCACCGGGCCGTCCTGCCCGGCACCCGGCTGGTCAACGAGTACGGCGCCACCGAGACCACCGTCACCGTGCTCGCCCAGCCGGTCGCGTCCGCGCCGCTCGACCCCGTCCCGATCGGGCGGTCCACCCCGGGCAACCGGATCCACCTGCTGGACGAGCGGCTCGCCCCGGTCGGGCCCGGGCGGACCGGCGAGCTGTACGTGGCCGGGCCGCAGGTTGCCGAGGGCTACGCCGGGCGCCCGGCCGAGACCGCGCTGCGCTTCCTCCCCGACCCCTTCGCCACCACCCCCGGCGCCCGGATGTACCGCACCGGGGACCTCGCCTCCGCCGACCCCACCGGGGCGCTGGTGTTCCGCGGCCGGGCCGACGGGCAGCTCAAGGTGCGCGGCGTCCGGGTCGAACGCGAGGCCGTCGAAGCGGCGCTGGAACGCCACCCCGCCGTCCGGCAGGCCGCCGTCCTCGCCGTGACCGGCCCCGACGGCGCCACCGCGCTGGCCGCGTGCTGGCTCCCCGCCGACCCCGCCGCCCCCGCGCCGGACACCGCCGAACTCCTGGCGCACTGCACCGCCCTGCTCGGCGGCCAGGCCCGGCCGGAGCGCTTCGTCCGGGTGGCCGGCTTCCCGCTCGCGCCGTCCGGCAAGACCGACCTCCAGGTGCTGCGCGCCCTACTCGCCGAAGACCACGGCGAGACCGGCGAGACCGGCGACCCCGGCGGGCCGGACGGTCTCGGCGGACGCGACGAGCCCGCCGAGGCGGACGGCGCCCCGCGGCTCGTGACGCGCTACTGGACCGAGGTCCTCGGGCACGGCGACTTCGGACCGGACGACGACTTCTTCGCCGTCGGCGGCAACTCGCACCGGATCGTCGAACTCCACCTGCGCCTCGAAGGCCGCTGGCCCGGCGCCGTCCGCGTCGGCCGGCTCTTCGACCTGCGCACCGTCGCCGAGCAGGCCGCGGCCGTCGCCCCGGAGCCCGCCACCCCGGAGCCCGTCGCCCCGGCGGCCGGAGCGCCCACGGGCGGCGCCCGGCCCGACGCCGCGTACGAAGTCTGACGAACGGGAGAGAGCAGCAGTGACCAGGACCTCAGCGACGGCCCCCGCCGACACCGACATCGCCGTCGTCGGCATCGGCGCCCGCTTCCCCGACGCCGACGACCTGGCGGCCTTCCGGGCCAACCTCGCCGCCGGCCGGGACTCCGTCGGGGACATGCCCGCCGCCCGGGCCGCTGCCACCGGACTCGACCCGGACGCGGGCTACCTGCCGATGGGCCACCTCGCCGACGTCCACACCTTCGACCACGCCTTCTTCGGCCTCTCCCGGCGCGAGGCCGCCCTGATGGACCCCCAGCAGCGGATCGCGCTGGTCCTCGCCCACCAGGCCGTCGAGGACGCCGGCTACGCCGCGAGCGCCCTGCGCGGACGCCAGGTCGCCGTGGTGCTCAGCGCCGCCGCCTCCGGCTACCTCGGCGCCGCCACCGAGCCCGGCCCGCTCAGCGCCCTCGGCAACGTGCCCTTCGCGCTGCCCGCCCGGATCGCCCACGTGCTCGGCTTCGAAGGCCCCTGCTACGCCGTCGACACCGGCTGCAACGGCTCGCTCGTCGCCGTCCACCAGGCCTGCCGCGAACTGCGCGACGGCGAGGCCGAGTACGCGCTCGCCGGCGGCTTCAGCCTGCGCCCCGGCGGCCTGCCGGCCCGGCAGACCGAAGGCATGACCGAACTCGTCTCCCCGAGCGGCCGCTGCCGGGCCTTCGACGCCGACGCCGACGGCACCGCCAGCGGCGAGGGCGGCGCCGTCCTGCTGCTCACCACCCTCGGCCGGGCCCGCGCCGACGGCACGCCCGTCCACGCCGTGATCCGCGGCAGCGCCGTCCGGCACAACGGCCGCGCGGCCGCCACCATCAGCACCCCGAGCGCACCCGCGCACGCGGCGGTGATCGGCGCGGCCTGGCGCGCCGCCGGGCTCGACCCCGCCCTGGCCGGCTACCTGGAGGCGCACGGCTCCGGCACCCGGCTCGGCGACGCCGTCGAACTGGAGGGCCTGGCCCAGGTGTTCGGGCCGCGCGGGTTCGGGGCGCGGGGCCGGCGGCTGCCGATCGGCTCGGTGAAGACCAACGTCGGCCACCTCGACCACGCGGCCGGGATCGCCGGCCTGGTCAAGGCCGTCCTCGCGGTCGGCCACGGCGAGCTGTACCCGTCCCTGCACTTCCGCCGGCCCGTCGACGAGGCCGCCCTCGAACCCGTCGAGGTGGTCACCGCGCTGCGCCCCTGGGAGGGCGAGGAGCGGATCGCCGGCGTCAGCTCGTACAGCCTCGGCGGCATCAACGCCCACTGCGTGGTCCAGCGGCCGCCCGTGCCCCCGCGCGCCGACCGGCCGGGCACCCCCCGGCTCGTCGGTGTCTCCGCGCGCAGCCGCACCGCGCTCGCCCGGCTCTGCGCCGACCTCGGCGCCGCGCTGACCGGCCCGGCCGCCCGCGACACCGACCTCGACGACGTCGCCCTCACCCTCAACTCCGGGCGCACCCACTACGGACACCGGGTGGCGGTGCGGGCCCGCGACACCGCCGAGCTCGGCCGGGCCCTGCTCGAACGGGCGGCCCGGCTCGACGCCTCGGCACCGGCCGGCGGCGCCCCGCGCGGCGGCCGGACCAGGCCGCCCGCCGTCTGCCTGCTGCTCTCCCCGGACGCCGCGCCCGACGCCCCCGGCCCGGCGGAGCTGCCCGACACGCTGCCCGCCACCGGCCCGGCGGCCCGGCTGCTCGCCGGCCAACTCGCCCTCCACCGCGAGCTGTCGCGCTGCGGCGTGCCCGTGGAGACCGTGCTGAGCAGCGGCGTCTCCCGGTACGCCGCCCGGTACCTGCTCGGCACCCTCACCGCCGAGGACACCCGCGAACTCGCCACCGCCACCGGCACCGGTGCCGGTGCCGAGGCCGCGCCGCCCGACCGGGACCGGCTCGTCGCGGCGGCCGAACGGCTCGCCGCCGCCGGACCGGTGGTGTTCCTCGACCCCGGCCCCGGCGGGGTCCTCGGCCGGCTGCTCGCCGAGCGGTTCGGCCCGGAGGGGCAGGACGGCGCCCGGCTGGTCACGGCCGCCGACGACGGGTTCGCCGCGCTGCTCGGCCGGCTGTACGAATGCGGCCTGGACCTGGACTGGACGGCGCTCGGCCCCGAGCCCGGCACCGCCCGCCGGCTGCGCCTGCCCGGACACCCGCTGGCCGCCACCCCCTGCTGGATCCGGCCCGCACCGGCGGCCCCCGCGCTGCCCGCCGTGCCCACCGCGCCCGTCGCGTCCGCGGCACCCGCCGTCGAGCGCACCGGGACCGGCCCCGCCGAGGACCCCGAACGCTGGCTCGCCGAAGTCCTGGGAGAACTCCTGCACAGCGAGCAGCCGCCCGGCCCGGAGGCCGACTACTTCGAACTCGGCGGCAACTCGATCATCGCCCTCCAGCTCGCCGACCGGATCCAGACCCGCTTCGGCTTCCGCCCCCGGCTGCTCGACGTCTACGAACACCCCGCCGTCGGCGCGTTCGCCGACCTCATCCGCCGCCGGGCCGGCGCCCCCGCGGCCCCCGCCCTGCCGCCGATCACCCCGCGCGACACGCCCCCGGTCACCTCCTTCGGCCAGGACCGGATCTGGTTCCACCACCAGCTCGACCCCGGCACCACGCTCTACAACCTCCCGATGGTCAGCCTGATCAGCGGCCCGCTCGACGTCGACGCCGTCCGCGGCATGTGGCACGACCTGATGCTGCGCCACGAGGTGCTGCGCTCCAACTTCGCCGAGGAGGACGACGAGCCGGTGCTGCGCATCCGCCCGGAGCCCGGCGACTTCTTCACCTTCCATGACGTCTCCGCGGATCCGGACCCGCTCGCCGCCGCCCGCGAACTCGTCCGGCAGGCCGCCGAGCACCGCTTCGACCTCGCCCACGACCCCCTGGTGCGGGTGCTCGTGGTCCGGACGGCCCCCGAGCAGCACGTGCTCCAGGTGACCATGCACCACGCCGTCAACGACGGCGCCTCACCGCGGATCTTCGAACGCGAGCTGCCCGAGCTGTACGCCGCCCGCCGCGAGGGCCGCCCGCACCGGCTCGCACCGCTGCCGGTCCAGTTCGCCGACTACGCGGCCTGGCAGCGCGAACTGGTGGCCGGCCCGGCCCTGGACCGCGAACTCGCCTACTGGTGCGAGACCCTGCGGGACGCGCCGGTGCTGCGGCTGCCCACCGACCACCCACGCCCGGCCCGCAAGGACCACGCCGGCGACCTCGCGGTGTTCACCGTGGACGCCGCCCTGATGCGGGAGCTGCGGCGGCTCGCGGCCGACCGCTCCGTCACCCTCTTCGTGGTCCTGCTCGCCGGCCTCTACCTGCTGCTGGCCCGCCGCAGCGAGCAGGACGACCTGGTCGTCGGCATCCCGACCACCGGGCGCAACCGGCCCGAACTCGAAGGCCTGATCGGCTTCTTCAACAGCACCGTGGCGCTGCGCGCCGACCTGTCCGGCGCCCCGTCGGTGACCGCCTTCCTGCACCGGGTGCGCGCCGTGGTGCTGGAGGCCCTGGAGCACCAGGAGATCCCCTTCGACCGGGTCGTCCAGGCGCTGACGGACGAGCGCGATCCGGGCCGGAGCCCGCTGTTCGACGTGTTCTACGTGCACCAGGAGCTGCCGCCGATCCAGCAGATCGAGGGCACCTCGACCGGGTACTTCGACATCGGCCACAGCGCCGGCAACCTGTTCGGCGGCCTGCCGGCGGGCACCGCCAAGTTCGACCTCACCCTGATCACCTCCGACCGGGTCGGCGACGACGCCATGACCGCCTGCCTGGAGTTCAGCACCCAGTTGTTCACGAGCGAGACGGCGGCCGCGTTCGTCGAGGAGTACACCGAGCTGCTCCGTGAACTCGCCGCCGCCGATGGCGAGTTGCCGATCTCCCGGCTGTGGGTCGGGGCGCCGGCGGCCGTCTCCGCCGCCGCGGTCCCGGCCGCCCCCGCCGAGGTGCCGACGGCCGGCCCGCCCGGGCCCGTCCGGCTCGACGTCCCCACCGACCGCCCCCGCCCGGGCCGCCCCGACTACACCGAGCGCAGCGTCACCGTCCCGGTCGACGAGTCGCTGCGCGGCGCGATCGCCCGGTCCGGCCCGCACCCCGACCGGGTGCTGCGGGCCGGCTGGCTGGTGCTGCTCTCGTGGATCTCCGGCCAGGACGAGGTGGCGGTCGGCCTGCCCGGCGGCGCCCTGCTGCGGGCCGACCTCGCCGACGAACCCGCCTTCACCGACCTGCTCGGACGGACCACCCCCGACGGGACGGCCGGCCCCGGAGCCGAGCCCCCGGTCCGCTCCCGGGGCGACAGCGACGGCGGTGGCGGTGGCGGTGGCGGTGGCCACGGCGTCGGCCCGCGCGGGGCCGAACTCGACCTGGGGTGGCGGGCGGAGAACGGCGCCGCCCCCACGGCGCTGACCGTGCACTACGCCCCCGAACTCTTCGATCCGCCGACCGCGACCGGCTTCGCCACCGGCCTGCGCGAGCTGCTGCGCGGCCTGCTCGCCGAGCCCGACCGCCCGGTCCACGACGTGGCGGCCGACTACGCCGACTACGCGGGCCAGGCCGACTGCGCGGACCACGCCGACCACGGCGACGCGCCCGAGACCGTGACCCCGCACTCCGACGACGACACCGTGAGGGCCCTGTGAGCAGCTTCACCGCCACCCCGCTCGACGCCGCCCGGCGTGCCGTCCTGCGGGACACCCCGTCCCTGCCCGCCGACTGCGTGGCGCGCCTGGTCCGCTTCGAGGGCCCGGTCGGGTCGGACCGGCTGCGCCGCGCCGTGGCCCGGGCCCTGGCCGAGCGCCCGGACCTGCACACCGGCTACCGCGCCGCCGCCGGGGGCGGCCCCGGTTTGCTCCGCCCGGCCGACCCGGCCCAGCCGCCCGCCGTCGCGGTGATCGACCTCGACCCGGAGGAACTGGACGGCTGGCTCGCCGCCGAGCTCGTCCGCCCGCTCGACCTGCTCGGCGGGCCGCTGCTGCGCCACGTGCTGATCCGCCGCTCCGACGGCGGGCTCAGCTGGTTCCTGCGCCACCACCGGCTGGTCGACGACGACGCCGGGCTGGCCGCGCTCGTCCGCCGGGCCGGCGCGCTGTACGCCGAGGACGGCGGGACGGCCCCCGCCTCCCTCGGCACCCCGGCCCCCGCCCCGGACCCGGACGCCGACCGGCCCGCCGACCGGGCGTACTGGCGGGAGGTCCTGGGGGCCGCCGGCCCCGAGCCCGCCGCCGCCCGCCCGGCCGGTGCCGTCGCGCCGCCGGCCGAACTGCCCTGGTTGCCGGTGGCCGACCCGGCCGCACTGGCCCGGGTCGCCCGGGCCGGCGGCGCGGGCCCCGCCGCGGTACTGCTCGCCGCCGCCGCCGTCCACGCGCACCGGCTGACCGGCACCCGGGAGCTGCTGCTCGGACACTGGCGTCCCGCGCCCGGCCCGGGCGGCCGCGGCCTGGTCGTCCCGGTGCGCCTCGCCCCGGCCCCCGGGCTCAGCTTCACCGCCGTCCTCCGGCAGGCGGGCCGCGCCCAGCGCGCGGCCCGCCGCCACGGCCACCGGCCGGACCTCGACCTGCCCTGGGGCCCGTCCTCCGGGTACGGCCTGGTCACCGGGATCGCCGACAGCGCCGAGCGGGTGGCGTACGGCCCCGGTACGGTCGCCGTCCTGGCCCGCGCCTGGGGCGAGCCGCTGCCCGGCCTGTTCCTGCGCGCCGACCCCACCCCCGGCCCGGCGGACCCGGACGGGGCGTGGCGGGTCGCCGCCGGCGGCCACGGCGCCGACCCGGCGGCCCACCGCCGACTGGTCCGGCTGCTGGCGCAGCTGGCGGCCCGGCCCGACGAGCCGATCCACTCCTTCGACCTCGCCGGCGAGGACGAGCTCGCCCTGCTGCGGAAGGCCAACGCCACCGGACACGCGGTGCCCGAGACCACCGTGCCCGCGGCGTTCGCCGCCCAGCTGGCGCGGACCCCGTCCGCCGTCGCGGTGCGCGGCGGGGGCGAGGTGCTGGACTACGCCGAACTGGACGGGCGCTCCGAGCGGATCGCCCGGTTGCTCGCAGGCCTCGGTGTCGGCCGCGAGGACGTCGTCGCGGTGCTGCTGCCCCGCACCCCCGCCCTGGTCGCGGCCGTGCTGGGCGTGCTGAAGGCCGGCGCCGCCTACCTCCCGGTCGACCCGGGCCACCCGCGCGGCCGGGTGGAGTTCGTGCTGGCGGACGCCCGCCCCCGGGTGGTCCTGACCACGGCGCAGCTGGCCGCCGCCGTGCTTCCGGAGCCGGCCGCCGACGGCCCGTCCGTCGTCCTGCTGGACGAGCCCGCCGCCGTCGAGCCCGCTCCCGTCGAGCCCGCTCCCGTCGAGCCCGCTGGCGCCGCGCCCGCCGAGGCGAAGCCCACCGGCCCGCTGCCCGGCAACGCGGCGTACGTCATCCACACCTCCGGCTCCACCGGGACGCCGAAGGGCGTGGTGGTCACCCACCGGGCCGTGGCCAACCTCGCCGCCTGGGCGGCGGCCGAGCTCGGCCCCGAGGCCCTTTCCCGGGTGCTCGGCTCCACCTCGCTCTCCTTCGACCTGTCGGTCTTCGAGCTCCTGGTGCCGCTGTTCGTCGGCGGCAGCGTCGACCTGGTGGACAACCTGCTCACGCTGCTGGAACGCCCGGACTGGTCCGGCAGCCTGGTCAACACCGTCCCGTCGGTGTACCAGCAGGTCGCCCGGGCCGAGTGGGTGCGCGAGCGGGCGACGACCTACGTGTTCTGCGGCGAGCCGCTGCCCGCCGCGCTGGTCCGCCAGGTGCACGCCCGCAACCCGGACGCCCGGGTGCTCAACCTCTACGGCCCCACCGAGGCCATCGTGTACGCCACGGCCGGGGCGTGCCCGCCCGGCGCGGACGGCGAGCCGTCGATCGGCGTGCCGATCGGCAACGTGCGCGCCCACGTCCTCGACCCGGCCCTGCGGCCCGCGCCGGTCGGCGTCACCGGCGAGCTCTACCTGGCCGGCGACTACCTGGCCCGGGGCTACGCCCACCGGCCGGGGGCCACCGCCGAGCGCTTCCTGCCCGACCCGTTCGGCCCGCCCGGCGCCCGGATGTACCGCACCGGGGACCTCGCCCGCTGGACCGCCGCCGGGGAGCTGGAGTACGCCGGCCGCACCGACCACCAGGTGAAGATCCGCGGCCACCGGATCGAACTCGGCGAGATCGAGGCCCGGTTGACGGAGCTGGACGGCGTCCGGCGGGCAGTGGTGGTCGCCACCGACGACGGCGAGGGCGACCGCCGCACGACGGCCTTCCTGGTCGCCGCCGAGGGCCGCCCGGCCGATCCGGAGGCCGTCCGGGCGGCGCTGCGCGAGGTGCTGCCCGCACCGGTCGTCCCGGCCGCCCTGGTCTTCCTCGACGACCTCCCGACCAACGCCAACGGCAAGACCGACCGCGGCGCGCTCGCCGCCCTGGCCGCCGGAGCCGCGCCGGGGACCACGCCCGAGCCCCCCGCCGTCCCGGCCGCCGGCCCCGTCGAGGTGCTGCGCGAGCTCTTCGCCGGCGTTCTCGGCCTGCCCGAAGTCGGCCCGGACGACAGCTTCTTCGCCCTCGGCGGCGACAGCATCCGCTCCATCAAGCTGCTCCGCCGGGCCCGGCGGGCCGGGCTGGCGCTCGCCCCGGAGGACGTGTTCGCGCACCCGACCCCGGCCGGACTCGCGGCCGTCGCCACCGTGCTCGACCCCGCCGACCAAGGCGCCGGCCGGCCCGCCGACGGCGAACTGCTCCCGCTGGACGCCGCCGAACGCGCCTGGTTGCGGGCCCGGTTCCCGGGCCACCGGGACGTGCTGCCGCTGACACCGCTCCAGGAGCGGCTGCTCTTCCCCACCCAGCACAGCCAGGGCGGCGGCGGGGCCTACGTGATGCGGCTGTGGATGCTCTTCGACGGGCGGCTCGACCCGGTGGCGCTGCGCCGCGCCGTCGAGGCGCTCTGCCGCCGCCACCCGAACCTGGCGGCCGGGTTCGTCCGCCTCCCCGACGGCCGACCCGTCCAGGTCGTCCCGGACCGCCTGCCGCCGTTCACGGAGCTGGACCTCAGCGGCCTCACGGCGGCCGAACAGGAGGCGGAGACCGAGCGGTTGGCCGCCGAGGCCAGGACCACCCGGTTCGACCCGGCCGACCCGCCGCTGATCCGCTTCACCCTGCTCCGGCTGGGCCCCGGAGAGGGCGTGGGAGCGCAGCGGTACCGGCTGGAGGTGGTCGCCCACCACACCCTGATCGACGGCTGGTCCAACCAGCTCCTCCTGCCGGAGCTGTTCGCCCTGTACCGCGACCCGGCCGGACTGCCCGAGCCGGTGCCGCTGCGCGCCCACTTGGCCTGGCTGGCCGGCCGGGACCACGAGGCCGCCCGCCGGGCGTGGCGCGAGGCACTGGCCGCGCCGATCGAACCCACCCTGGTGACGCCGCCCGGGCTGCCGCCCGCCGACGGGTGGCCGGGCCGCCGCTACCGGCCCCTGGGCGAGGAGCGCACCGAACGGCTCGGCGCCCTCGCCGCCGGGCTGGGCATCACGCTCAACACCGTGCTCCAGGCCACCTGGGCGCTGCTGCTGGCCGAGCGGACCGGCCGCCCCGACACCGTGTTCGGGATCATCGTCAACGGCCGCTCGCCGGAGCTGCCGGGCTCCGAGTCCGTCATGGGCTTCCTGATCAACACCCTGCCGCTGCGGATCACCCTGCGGCCGGAGGAGCCGCTGGCCGGGCTGCTGACCCGGGTCCAGCGCGAGCAGGTCCGGATGATCGCCCACCAGCACCTGGGAATCCCCGCGATCCAGCGGGCGACCGGCCTCGGCGAACTCTTCGACACCGTCATGGTGTACGAGAACTTCCCGCAGTCCGGCGACCAGGGCGACGCGCTCCCGGGGGTGCGGATCACCGGCTCGGGCAGCGAGACGGCCGCGCACTACCCGCTGTCGCTGATGGCCATCCCGAGGGAGGGCGGGCTGGAACTCGACATCCTGCACCGGGAGGACGCCGTCGACGCCGAGGCCGCTGACGCCCTGCTCGCCCGGCTGCTGGGGCTGCTCGACACCCTCGTCGCCGAGCCGGACACCACCGTCGGCGCCCTCGGCCTGCTCGACTCCTGGCCCGCGACCGCCGGGCCCGCCCGCACCCCGCTCCCCGCCGACGCCACCGCCGACGCCGCCGAGCCCGCCCCGCCCGCGGACGGCCTGGAGCCCATGCTGGCCACCCTGCTGCCGCTGCGCTCGACCGGCACCGGCGCGCCGCTGTTCTGCGTGCACCCGGCCGCCGGGATCGGCTGGACGTACGCGGCGCTGCTGGGGCCGCTCGGCGACCGGCCGCTCTACGTCCTGCAGTCCCGCGGCCTCGACGGCCGGGGGCCGCTGCCGGTCAGCCTGGAGGAGGTGGCCGAGGACTGCGTGCGGGAGATCCGCGCCGTCCAGCCCGACGGGCCCTACCACCTGCTCGGCTGGTCGTTCGGCGGCCTGGTCGCCTACGCCGTGGCCGCCCGGTTGCAGGAGCAGGGCGCCGAGGTGGGCCTGCTCGCGATGCTCGACAGCTACGTGCTCGCCGACCTGCCCGCCCGCTCGGAGGCCGAGGTGCTCGCCGAGCAGGGCCACGTCCGCAACGCCCTGCTGCGGCTGACCGGCGTCGACCGCCCCGCCGACGCGCCCGCGCCGACCGCCGAGGAGTTCCTCGCCCTCGCCAAGGACTCCGACTCGCCGCTCTCCGTCTTCTCCGAACACCACCTGACCGCGCTCGCCGAGGTCTACGACAACAACGTCCGGCTCGGCCGGGCCTTCCGCCCCGGCGGGTACCGCGGCGACCTGCTCCTCATCGAGGCCGTCCCCGAGACCAGCGGGCCCGTCCAGGACCCGGAGAGCTGGCTGCCCCACCTCGACGGCGGCCGGCTGCTGCGGCACCGGACCGACCACGGCCACCAGGAACTCGGCGGCCCGGCCGCCCTCGTCGACCTCGCCCCGGCGCTGCTCGACCGGCTCGGCGACCCGACCGGGCCACAGGGTCCGCAGGGGCCGCACCAGCCGCACGAGCCGGAGAGGAGCTGACCGGATGTCCGCCACGCCCGCCACGCCCGCCCGACGACGGCCGCTCACGGCCCCGCAGTCGGGAATCTGGTTCGGCCACGAGGCCGACCCCACCCGGCGGCGGTTCACCGCCGGCCAGTACGTCCAGTTCCACGGCGCGATCGACGAGGAGCTGTTCGAACGCGCGCTGCGGGGCGTGGTGGCCGGCAGCGAGAGCCTGCGGGCGCGCTTCGAGCCGACCGCCGACGGCGCCGTCCAGATCATCGAGGACGCCGCCGACTGGCCGCTGCACCGGCAGGACCTGCGCCACCACGAAGACCCGGCCGCCGCCGCCCGCGCCTTCCTCGCCGCCGAACTCGCCCACCCCTACGACCTGACCGCCCGCCCGCCCTTCGACCACTTCCTGCTGCGGACCGGCGAGGCCGAGTACCTCTGGTACCTCCGGATCCACCACATCCTGTGCGACGGCGTGGGCGGGGCCGGGCTGATGCGCCGGGTGGCGGCCGAGTACACGGCGCTGCACGCGGGCGAGCCGCCCTCCACCGGCGTGCACGACCCGCTCCAGGCCCTGCTGGACGACGACGCCGCCTACCGCGCCTCCGCCCGGTTCCGCACCGACGCCGCGTTCTGGGCCGAGGAGTCGGCCGGCCTCGGCGACCCGCCCCGCCTCGCGGGCGGGCGCAGCGCCCCGACCGGCTCGGGCCCGCGCCCGCCGGTCGCCGTCCGGGCGGAGCTGTCCGCCGAACGCTGGGCCGCTGTCCGCGAGCGCGTCGGCGCGGGCTGGACGGCGCTGTTCCCGGCGGCGCTCGCCGTCGCGCTGCACGCCGACACCGGCGAGGGCACGGCGGTGATCGGCCTCGGCGTCCGCGGCCGGGACGCCGCGCTGGCCCGGCGGGCCCTCGGCATGACGGCGAACGTCGTCCCGCTGCGGCTCGCCGTCGACCCGGCCGCCACCGTCGGCGGCCTGGTGGCGGCCACGGCGGACCGGGTCCGGGCCGCGCTGCGCCGCCAGCGGTACCGCTTCGAGGACCTGCTCCGCGACACCGCCGCCGCCCGGGGCGACCGGCCGCTGATCGGCCCCACCCTGAACCTGCTGCCGCTCGACCTGGGCCTGCGGTTCGGCGGGATCCCGGCCACCGTGCACGAGGTCTCGCCGGGCCTGCCCGAGGACTTCGCGCTCGGCGTCTACGACAACGGCCGCGCCACCCTGCCGGTGTTCGCCGACGCGGTCGGCGACTACCCCGAGGACACCGTCCGGGCCCACCTGGACCGGGTGCTCGACCTCGTGACGGCGCTGGCCGAAGCCCCCGAGGGGCTCCCGGTCGGCCGGCTGCGCACCGGCAGCGCCGTCGCCCTGCCCGCGCCGCGGCCCGCCCCCGCGCCGGCACCGGACCGGACCGGCCAGGACGGCGACACCCTGGTCTCGCTGTTCGAGCAGCAGGCCGCCACCCGCCCGCGGGCACCGGCCGTGGTGCTGGGGGAAACCGTCCTCACCTACCGCGAACTCGACCTGCGCGCCGACCGGTTGGCCCGCCGGCTCGCCGCCCGGGGCGTGCGCCGCGGCGACCTGGTGGGCGTCGCCCTGCCCCGCTCGCCGGACCTGGTGGTCGCGCTGCTCGGCGTCCAGAAGGCCGGCGCCGGCTACCTGCCGCTGGATCCGGACTACCCGGTCGAGCGGCTGCGCGCGACCATCGAGGACGCCGCGCCCCGGCTCGTGGTGACGGACGACTCCGCCCGGGCGGCGCTGCCCGACGGCGTCGAGACCCTGCCCGTCGACGGCGCGGACGAGCCCGCCGACCGGACGCGGCCGCAGCGCCCCGGCCCGGACGGTGTCGCCTACGTCATCCACACCTCCGGTTCCACCGGCCGCCCCAAGGGCGTCCTGGTCACCCACCGCAACGTCACCCGGCTGCTCGCCACCACCGCCGACCGGTTCGGCTTCGGACCGGACGACACCTGGACCCTGTTCCACTCCTACGCCTTCGACTTCTCGGTCTGGGAGCTGTGGGGAGCCCTGCTGCACGGCGGCCGCCTGGTCGTCGTCCCCCGGGACACCGCCCGCTCGCCCGAGGAGTTCCTGCGCCTGCTCGCCGACGAGCGCGTCACGGTGCTCAACCAGACCCCCTCGGCGTTCACCCAGCTGGCCGCCGCCGACGCCGCCCACCCCGGCCCGAGCGCCCGGCTCGCCCTGCGGTACGTCATCTTCGGCGGTGAGCAGCTCGAACCCTGGCGGCTCGCGGACTGGTACCTGCGGCACCCGCAGGACGCGCCCCGGCTCGTCAACATGTACGGCATCACCGAGACCACCGTGCACGTCACGGCCGGCGACCTCGACGCCGCCGCCGTGGCCTCGGGCGCCGCCACCATCGGCCGCCCGCTGCCCGACCTGCGGGCGTACCTGCTGGACGCCGCCCTGCGGCCGGTGCCCGACGGCCTGCCCGGCGAGCTGTACGTGGCCGGCCCCGGCCTCGCCCGCGGCTACCTCGGCCGCCCCGCGCTGACCGCCGCCCGCTTCACCGCCGACCCGTACGGCCCGCCCGGCAGCCGGATGTACCGCAGCGGGGACCGCGCCCGCCGCCGCCCCGACGGCGAACTCGAACACCTCGGCCGCACCGACCGGCAGGTGAAGATCCGCGGCTACCGCATCGAGCCGGGGGAGATCGAGGCCGTGCTCGCCGCGCTGCCCGGCATCTCCGGCGCCGCCGTCCTCGCCACCGAACGGGAGCCCGGGCACAAGGCGCTGACCGCCTACCTGCTCGGCACCGAGGAGGCCGTCCGCGCGGCCGCCGACCACGCCCGCGCGTCGCTCCCGGACCACCTGGTGCCCGCGGCCTTCGTCGCCGTCGAGGCCTTCCCGCTGACCGCCAACGGCAAGCTCGACGAGCACCGGCTGCGGGCCCTGGAGGCCAGGGCGGCGGACGGCCGGGGCCGGGCGCCCAGCGGCGAGCACGAGACCCGGCTGCACCGGCTGTTCGGCGAACTCCTCGGGGCCGAGGGCTTCGGCGCGGACGAGAGCTTCTTCGCCCTCGGCGGCGACTCCCTCTCGGCGAACCGGCTGGTGGTCCGTGCCCGGGCCGAGCTGCCCGCCGAGCTGTCCGCCGGACTGACCATCCGGGACGTCTTCGCGGCCCCCACCGTGGCCGGCCTGGCCGCCCGGATCGGCGCCCGTGGCGCCGCCCGCAGGGGGGAGGCGGCGGCCGGCCGGGAACTCCCGCAGCGCCCGCAGGCCGGTCCCCGGCCGGAGCGCATCCCGCTCTCCCACGCCCAGCGCGGCCTGTGGTTCCTGCACCGGCTCGGCGAGCAGGCGTCGACCTACCACATCCCGCTCGCCGCCCGGCTGACCGGGCCGCTCGACCTGGCCGCGCTACGGGCCGCCGCCGGCGACGTCCAGCAGCGGCACGAGAGCCTGCGCACCGTGTTCCCGGCCACCGACGGGCAGCCGTACCAGCGGATCCTCGACGACCCGCCCCTCCCGCTGACCGTCCGGCACCTGGACCCCGCCGGCCTGGACGCGGCGGTGCACGAGGAGGTCCACCGGCCCTTCGACCTCGAACAGGGCCTGCCCTGGCGGCTGGTGGTGTTCACCGCCGGGCCCGGCACCCACCTGCTGCTGATCGTCCTGCACCACATCACCGCCGACGAGCAGTCGCTGGGCCCGCTGACCCGCGACCTCGCCGTCGGCTACGCCGCCCGGGCCCGCGGCCGGGCCCCCGAGTGGCCCCGACTGCCGCTCCAGTACGCCGACTTCACTCTCTGGCAGGGTCGGGAACTCGGCCCGGCCGACGAGCCCGACAGCCCGCTGGCCACCGAACTGGCGCACTGGCGTCAGACCTTGCACGGCGCGCCGGAGCGCACCGCGCTGCCGGTGGACCATGAGCCGCCGCCCGGCGCGGCCCTGCGCGGGGCCGCCGCCGAGTTCCAGTGGGACGCCGAACTGGTCGCCGCAGCGGCCGAATTGGCGGCCGGCCGGGGAGCCACCCTGTTCATGGTGCTGCACGCGGCCGTCGCCTGCCTGCTGGCCCGCTCCGGAGCGGGCACCGACCTCGTCCTCGGCACGGTCACCGCCGGCCGCGCCGACCCGGCCCTGGACGACCTGGTCGGCTACTTCGCCCAGCCGCTCGCCCTGCGCACCGACCTCTCGGGCCGCCCGGGCTTCGCGGAGCTCGTCGACCGCGTCCGGCACGCCGACCTCACCGCCTTCGCCCACGACCAGGCGCCCTTCGACCGGGTGGTGGACGCCCTCGCACCCGACCGGGAACTCGGCCGCCACCCGCTGTTCCAGGTGATGATCACCCTGCACGGCGGACGCCGACCCGCGCTCACCCTGCCCGGACTGTCCGGCGCACCGCACCGATTCGAGCGGGTGATGGCCAAGTTCCCGCTGCTCTTCGAGTTCGCCGAACAGCCGGACGGCACGGTGCGCGGCGTCCTGGAGTACAGCACCGGCCACTTCCGTCCCGAGACCGCCGACCGCCTGGCGCAGGGCCTCGGCCGCCTGCTGGCGGCCGCCCTGGCCGACCCGGCGGCACCCGTCGACACCCTTGGCCCCCTCGACCTGCCCGGCAGCCTCGACCTGCCCGGCACCCTCGACCTGTCCGACACCCCGGGCCCGGCCGGCCGCCCGCTCCCGGCGTCCGTCGCCGCCCGCCCGCAGCCTGTCACCCGCCCGGAGGGCGGCTCGCCCGCCGAGGAGCAGTTGCGGACCCTGTTCGGCAGCGTCCTCGGCCGGTCGCGGCCCGGGCCGTCGGAGGGGTTCTTCCGGCTCGGCGGGGACAGCATCCTGGCGATCCAACTGGCCACCCGGGCCCGGTCGGCGGGCGTGCTGATCACGCCGAAGGACGTGTTCACCCACCAGACCCCGCGCGCCCTCGCGGCCGCCGCGGCCGTCGTCCCGGACGGTGTCCGTGCCCCGGCCGCCCGCCCGGCGGTGCCCGCGCCCCCGGGCGGGGTGCTGCCGCCCACCCCGATCGCGGACTGGCTGGCGGCCCGCGGCGGACCGATCCACGGCTACGCCCAGTCCCTGCTGTGCGAGGTGCCGCCCGGCGCCACCGAACACACCCTGAGCGCCGCCCTCCAGCAGCTCGTCGACCACCACGACGCGCTGCGGACCCGCCTGACCGGGGCCCCGGGCGAGCCGCTCGCCTTCGAGATCCGGTCCGCCGGGACCGTCCCGGCGGCCCCGCTGCTGCACCGGATCGACCTCGCCCGCGAGGGCCTGGCCACCGCCCCCGGCCGCGACCCGGCGCCCGCTCTGCTGGAACTCGTCGCGGAACAGCGGCACGACGCCCGCCGCCGCCTCGACCCCTACCGGGGCGAACTGCTGCGGGCGGTCTGGTTCGACGGCGACCAGGGCGGCCTGCTGCTGATGGTGATCCACCACCTCGCCGTCGACGGCGTCTCCTGGCGGATCCTGCTCGACGACCTCGCCCGGGCCCACCGGGCCGCCGCCGACGGCCACCCGGCCGACCTCGCCGCCGTCCCCGTCACGGCCGCCGACTGGGCCCGCGCGCTGCGGGCCGCCGAGGCCGACCCGGCGGTCGCCGCCGACCGCGACCACTGGCACGGCCTGCTGACCGCCGGCACCGGGACCATCGGTACCCGGCCGCTGGACCGCACCCGGGACACCGTGGCCGGGGCCGCGACCCTGCGCACCACCCTGGGCGGCGGCCCGACCGCCGCCCTGCTGACCGACCTGCCCGACCGACTCGGCGCCGCCGTACCGGAGATCCTCCTCGGTGCGCTCGCCGCCGCCCTGCGCGGCTGGCGCGCCCGCGGCGCCGACGGCCCGCTCCTGGTGGACGTCGAGGGCCACGGCCGCGACCCGGAACTCGCGGCCCTCGACGGCCTCGACCTCTCCCGGACGCTGGGCTGGTTCACGGTCATCCACCCCGTCCTGCTGGACACCGGCCCGGCCGGACCCGACACCGGGGGAGCGGCCCGCGCTGACGACCCAGCCCGCGTCGACGACCTCGCCCCCGCCGACGAACTGGCCCGCGCCGTCGCGGCCGCGCGGCGGCGCCTGCGCGCCACCCCCCACCGGGGCCTGACGTACGGGCTGCTCCAGCGGTCCGGCACGCTGCCCCACCGCCCGGCCCCGATCGCCTTCAACTACCTGGGCCGCTTCGACACCACCCGACGCGGCCCCTGGCAGCCCGTCCCCGGCACCCTGCGGGGCGAGGCCGACCCCACCCTGCCGCTCGCCCACACCCTCTCGGTCGACGCCTTCGTGGAGACCGGCCCGGACGGCCCGCGGCTGCGGGTCGAATGGGCCTGGCCGGCCGGCGTGCTGGCCGCCGACGCGGTGGCCGAACTCGCCGCCCGCTGGGAGCAGGCCCTCACTACCCTGTCGTCCGTCGGCCCGCCCCGGGCCGGGGGGCCCGCAGCCGCCGCCCAGCCCGAAGCGCCCGCCGAGGCGCCCGTCGAAGCGCCCGCCGAGGCCGCCGTCCTGCTGCCCGCCACGCCGCTCCAGGCCGGACTGCTGTTCCACTCCCGCTACGCCGCCCACGACGGCCGCCGCGACCCGTACCTCGTGCAGCTCGTCCTCGACCTCACCGGCGCGATCGACCCGGAGCGGCTCCAGGACGCCGCCCGGCGGCTGCTCGCGCGCCATCCGCAGCTCGCCGGGGCCTTCACCAGCGGCGAGTCCGGCCCGCCGCGGCAGGTCGTGCCGGTCGAGGTGACGCTGCCCTGGCGCACCGTGGACCTCACCGGGCGGGCGGAGGGGGAGCAGTCCGCCGACGCCCGGCGGCTCGTGGCGGAGGACCGCCGGCCGTTCTCGGTCGACACCCCGCCGCTGATCCGGTTCACCCTGCTGCGGCTGGCCGCCGACCGGTGGCGGCTCGTCTTCACCCACCACCACCTGCTGCTGGACGGCTGGTCGGTGCCGATCGTGCTGCGCGAGCTGCTCGCGCTGCACCAGGGCGTCGACCTGCCCCCGGCGCCGTCCTACCGCCGCTACCTCGACTGGCTGGCCGGGCGCGACGACGCGGCCGCGCGCGGCGCCTGGCGCGTCGCCCTCGCCGGGGCCGAGCCCACCCGGGTCGGCCGGCCCGCGCCGGCCGGCGGCGAGGGCGCCGACGACGGCCCGTCGACGAGCGTCTTCACCCTGCCCGCCGGGCTCACCGCCGGGCTGCGGGCGCGCGCCGCGCAGTGGGAGGTGACCCTCGGCTCCCTGGTGACGACGGCGTGGGCGCTGGTGCTCTCCCACCTCACCGGCCGCGACGACGTCCTGTTCGGCACCACCGTCGCCCAGCGCCCGGCCGAACTGCCGGAGGCGGACCGGCTCGTGGGCCTGCTGATCAACACCGTGCCGGTCCGGGCCCGGCTGCACCCGGGCGAGCCGCTGCGCGAGCTCGCCGCCCGGCTCCAGCGGGAGCGCACCGCGTTGCTGGACCACGAGCACCTGGGCCTCACCGAGGTGGAGGAGGCCGCCGGTGCCGGGCGGCTCTTCGACAGCTCACTGGTGTTCGAGAACTACCCGCTGGACGAGGCCGGGTTCGTCGAGCCCGCGCCGGGCCTGCGGATCGGTGCCGTCGAACCGTTCGACGGCACCCACTACCCGCTCTCGCTGGTGGTGCTGCCGCGCCGGGGCGGCCTGGACGTGCGGCTCCAGCTGCGGCCCGCCGAACTGGACCGGTACCTCGACGCGGACCGGCTGCGCACCTTGCTGACGGCCGCCTGCGCCGCCCTGGCCGGCTCTGGCGCGGACGCGCTGACCACCGGCCGGGTCGACCTGCTGCCGCCCGTCCAGCGGGCAGGGCTGCGGGCCTGGGGCACCGGCCCGGCGGCCGACGCCGAACCGGTGTCGGTGGGCGCGCGGTTCGAGCGGCTGGCGGCCGACCACCCGGACCGGATCGCCCTGCGACACGTCGACGGCGCCACCGCGAACGCCACGGGTACCGCCACCACCACGTACGGCGCGCTCAACGCCGACGCCAACCGGCTGGCCCACCACCTGGCCGGCCTCGGGGTGCGGCCCGGCACCCGGGTCGCCGTGCGGCTGCCGCGTTGCCCGGAGGTGCCGGTGGCGATGCTGGCGCTGGCCAAGCTCGGCGCCGTCTGCGTCCCGCTGCACCCGGGGTTCCCGGCCGAGCGGCTGCGCGCGCTCGCCGCCGAGGCGGGCGCCGAACTGCTGCTGGACGCCGAGGTGTTGGCGGCGGTCCGGCGGGCGGGCGGGAGCGCGGGCAACCCCGGCGTGGAGGTGCCGCCCGGGCAGGTCGCCCAGTTGCTGTACACCTCGGGCTCGACCGGCCGCCCCAAGGGCGTGGCGGTCACCCACCGCAACATCCTCGCCCTGGCCGACGACCCGCTGTGGCACGGCCCCGACCACGACCGGGTGCTGTTCCACTCGCCGCACGCCTGGGACGCCATGGTGTACGAGCTGCTCATGCCGCTGCTGACCGGCCGTCAGGTGGTGGTGGCCCCGCCGGGAGAGCTGACCCCGGCGGACTACGCCCGGGCCGTCGAGCGCGGCGGTGCCACCGCGGCCTGGCTGACGGCGGGCCTGTTCGACCTGCTGACCGAGCAGATCCCGGCGGCCCTGGCCCGGTTGCGCCTGATCTGCACCGGCGGCGACGTCGTCCCCCCGGCGGCGCTCGCCCGGGCCCGGCGTGCCGCGCCCGGGCAGCGGCTGCTGGACCTGTACGGGCCGGTGGAGAGCACGACCTTCGCCCTGGGCCACGAAGTCCCGGCGGGCCCGGTCCGCGAGGGCGAGGCCGTCCCGATCGGCCGCCCGCTCGCGGGGACGAGGGTGCTGCTGCTGGACGCCGCGCTGCGCCCGGTGCCGCCGGGCGTCCCCGGCGAGATCCACCTGGGCGGCGAGGGCCTGGCCGCGGGCTACCACGGCGCCCCGGCCCGGACGGCCGAGCGCTTCGTCGCCGACCCGTACGGCCCGCCGGGCGGCCGGCTGTACCGCACCGGGGACCTGGGCCGGTGGGACACCGAGGGCCGGCTGCACTTCCTGGGGCGCGCGGACCGGCAGGTGAAGATCAACGGGTTCCGGATCGAGCCGGGCGAGATCGAGGCCGCGCTGTGCGCCGAGCCGGAGGTCACCGCCGCCCGGGTGGTGCCGCACGGGGCGGGCCCGGCGGGCCGCTCGCTGGTCGGGTACGTGGTCGCCGACCGGCCGGTGGCCGCCGGCGAACTGCGCCGCCGGCTCGCCGGGCGGCTGCCGCGCCACCTGGTGCCCGCCGTGCTCGTCCCGGTCGACGCGCTGCCGCTGGACGCCAACGGCAAGGTCGACACGACCGCCCTGGGCCCGCCGCAGCGGTCGGCCCCGGGGCCGACCCGCTCGCCCCGCCGGGAGGTCCTGGCGGCGCTGTTCGCGGAGGTGCTGCGGGTGCCGGCGGTCGCGCCGGAGGACGACTTCTTCGCGCTCGGCGGCAACTCGATCGCCGCGATGCGGCTGGCCGGGCGGATCCGGTCCACCCTGGGGGTCGACGTGCCGCTCGGCGAGCTGTTCGACGCGCCCACGGTGGCCGGGCTGGACCACCGGCTCGACCGCACCGCCCGTACCGACGGCACCGGCGGCAGCGCCCCGGCGCTCGGCGACCGGACGGCCCGGCCCGACCGGCTGCCGCTCGCCCCCGCCCAACTGCGCCTGTGGACGGCCAACTACCTGGGCGAGCACCGCCCGGACTACCTCACCACCCTGGCCCTCGACCTCACCGGCGGGCTCGACCCCGCCGCGCTGCGGGCCGCCCTCGGCGACCTGGTGGCTCGGCACGAGGCCCTGCGGACCGTCCTGCCGTACGGCCCGGACGGCCCCGAGCAGCGCATCCTCGCGCCCGCCGATGCCCCGCCCGCCGACGCCGACCTCGCCGAGGCCTTCCTCGCCGCCGTCCCGTCCGCCGCGCCCCGCTTCCTCGACGTCCCGCCGGAGCGGCTGGACGCCTGGATCGCCGCCGAACTCGACCGCGGCTTCGACCTGTTGACCGAACCGCCGCTGCGCACCGCCCTGCTGCGCAGCGGCCCCGACCGGCACACCCTGCTGCTGGTGCTGCACCACGCGACGGTGGACGGGCACGCGCTCGAACCGCTGCTGGCCGACCTGCGGTCCGCCTACCGGGCCCGGGCGGCCGGCGGGGCGCCGCGCTGGCCGTCGCCCGCCGTCCAGTACGCCGACCACGCCCTGTGGCTGCGGCGGCGGCTCGGCGACGAGGACCGCCCGGAGAGCCCGGCCGCCCGGCAGGCCGCCTACTGGAAGGGCGCGTTGGCCGCCCTGCCGCCGTGGCGGGGCCTGCCGGACGCCACCGGCGCCCCGGGCGCCGGGCCGGGCGCGGCCGGCACCGTCCGCTTCGCCCTGGACCTGCGGGAGCACCGCCGGCTGGCCGCCGCCGCCCGGGCCTGTTCGGCCGGCACCGGGATGGTAGTGCAGGCGGCGTTCGCCGCCGCGCTGGGCGACCTCGGCGCGGGGCACGACCTCCCGATCGGGGTGCCGCTGGCCGGCCGGGACGACGAGGTGCTGGACGGCGTGGTCGGCTGCCTGGTCAACACCGTGGTGCTGCGGGTCGACACCTCCGGCGCCCCGACGGCCCGCACCCTGGTCGGGCGGGTCCGGGAGCGGCTGCTGGCCGCCCACACCCATCAGGACCTGCCGTTCGACCGGGTGGTGGAACTGGTCAACCCGGCCCGGCAGGCGGGCCGCCAGCCGCTGTTCGGGGTGGCGCTCTCCCATCTGGTGCGGGCCGAACCGGCCGACGGCGGGCGGTGGGCCGACGCCGTGACGGTCGCCGAGCGGCCCGTCCCGGTGGCCCGCACCGCCGTCGACCTGCTGCTCCAACTGGTGGAGCGGCGGACCGCGGACGGCGCACCCGGCGGGCTGGAGTGCGCCCTGGTACACGCGCTGGACGGCTGCGACGAGCCGACCGCCCGGCGGGTGGTGGCCGCCTTCCGACGGCGGGTCACCGAGTTCTGTGACGAGTTGAACAACGAGTCGAACGACGAGGTCAACGTCGAGGTCAACGTCGAGCTCAACGTCGAGCTCAACGGCGAGCTCGACGACGAGCCGGCCGACGAGTTGAACGACCTTGCCCACGTGCACGACCACAACCATGAAGTGAGGGCTCGATGAGCAGCACCAACCCCTTCGACGACGAGCAGGGCGCGTTCCTGGTCCTGGCGAACGAGGAGAACCAGCACGCGCTCTGGCCCGCCTTCGTCGACGTGCCCGCCGGTTGGCGCAGCGTGTTCGGCGAGGAATCCCGGCAGGCCTGCCTGGACTACGTCGAGAAGAACTGGACCGACCTGCGTCCGCGCAGCCTGGCCGAGGCGATGGACGCCCGCGTCGACTGAGCGCGATCGGCCGGTCCATCAGGGCTGTTCCGCCCTGGCTTAAGGATCTTCCGTCCCCCGCAAGTGAACTGACAGCATGTCAGAGACGGGCGCGGGGCCGGCCCGCAGGAACGAGTGCGGCGCGCCTGGGTTTCCCCCACGCCCGGCCGCGCCGCCGGCGAGCCGGCCCCGGAGCCCCGCAGGCACCCGATTGCCGCCCGTCCGGACCGCAGCGGCACCGCCCGTTGTCCGAAGCCCTCACGAGGAGTCACCGATGAACGCTGTCACCCCGCGCCCCGCCGAGCGCACGGCCCGGCCCCGGCACTACCTGATGTGCCGCCCCAGCCACTTCGAGGTCACCTACGCGATCAACCCGTGGATGGACCCGGCGAAGCCGGTCGACACCGGGCTCGCCGTGGCGCAGTGGGAGCGGCTGTACGCGCTCTACCAGGAGCTCGGCCACCGGGTCGACCTGATCGACCCGATCCCGGGCCTGCCCGACATGGTCTACGCCGCCAACGGCGCCACCGTGGTGGACGGCAAGGTGCTCGGCGCCCGCTTCCGCAACGCCGAACGCGCCGCCGAGGGCCCCGCCTACCTGGAGTGGTTCCGCGCCAACGGCTACCCCGAGCTGCACGACCCGGAGCACGTCAACGAGGGCGAGGGCGACTTCCTGGTCACCGCCGAGTACGTGCTCGCCGGGCGGGGCTTCCGCAGCACGCCGGCCGGCCACGCCGAGGCCCAGGAGTTCTTCGGGCGCCCGGTGATCGGCCTGGAGCTGATCGACCCGCGCTACTACCACCTGGACACCGCGCTGGCCGTCCTGGACGGCGACGAGATCATGTACAACCCGGAGGCCTTCTCCGCGGGCAGCCGCGAGGTGCTGCGCCGGCTGTTCCCGGACGCGGTGCTGGCCGACGCCGGCGACGCCGCCGTGTTCGGCCTCAACGCGGTCAGCGACGGCCTGCACGTGTTCCTGCCGGAGGCGGCCACCGGCCTCGCCGACAAGCTGCGGGAGCGCGGCTTCGAGCCGATCGGCGTCGACCTGTCCGAGCTGCTCAAGGGCGGCGGCAGCGTCAAGTGCTGCACGCTGGAGCTGCGCCACCGCGCCTGACCGCTGCCCGTCCGCCCGTCCGCCCCTTCGCCCGCCTCCGTGACGCCGGGGGCGGACGAACGGGGCGGACGCGGGCCGTGCGACCACCCCGTACCAACGCGACGGGCCGCGCGGGCCTCCCCCCGAGGAGGTCCGCGCGGCCCGTCGGCGTCGCGCCCCGGTGCCGCCGCCCGACGACGGCGGCCCGGTGGCGGCTCAGTCCGGCCGCCCCGCGCGCGGCGGCCCGCTCTCGGCCCAGCGCTTCAGCAGGGCGGCCGCCGCGCCCGAGTCGACCGCCTCGGCGGCCCGGGGCAGCACGGCCGCCAGCCGCTCGACGACCGGCCGCTCGGAGGGCGTCAGCGCCGCCAGGCCGGCCGCCGCGGACAGCAGGACGGCGTCACGGACGGGGCCCTGCTCGCCGTCCAGGACGGCGTGGACCACGCCCGCGTTGTGGGCCGCGTCGCCGCCGCGCAGCGCGTCCGGGGCCGCCGTCGCGATCCCGAGCTCGCGCGGGTCGAGCCGCTCCTGCACGAACCGGCCGGTGGTCGCCGTCCAGACCGTCGAGGTGGTGGAGACGGACAGTTCGTCGAGGCCGTCGTCGCCCCGGAAGACCAGCGCGTCCACGCCCTGGCGGGCGAACACGGCGGCGATCAGCGGGCCCAGCCGGGGATCGGCGACGCCGACCGCCATGGCCGTGGGCGAGGCCGGGTTGGTCAGCGGGCCCAGCGCGTTGAACGCCGTCGGCACGCCCAACTCCTTGCGGGCGACGGCCGCGTGGCGGAACGCCGGGTGGAAGGCCGGGGCGAAGCAGAAGCCGATCCCGACCTCGCGCACCGAGCGGGCCACCTCCTCGGCCGAGAGCTCCAGCGCGATGCCGAGCCGCTCCAGCACGTCCGCCGAGCCGGAGGCGGAGGAGGCCGAACGGTTGCCGTGCTTGACCACCCGGGCCCCGGCGGCCGCCGCCACGATCGCGGCCATGGTGGACACGTTCACGGTCTTCGCGCCGTCCCCGCCGGTGCCGACGATGTCCAGTGTCGGCCCCGGCACGTCGACCCGCACCGTGTGCTCGCGCGCGGCCCGGACCAGCCCGTCGACCTCCTCGGCGGTCTCGCCCTTGGCCCGCAGCGCCACCAGGAACCCGGCCAGCTGCGCCGGTGCCGCCTCGCCGCGCATCACCCGGTCCATCGCCCAGGCGGTGTCGGCGGTGCTCAGGTCCGTCCCGCCGATCAGCGCCGTGAGCAGCTGCGGCCAGCTGCGCGATTCACCATTCCCTGTCACTGGTCACCCATTTCCGCTCGTCGGTTCCGATGTGCGTGCGGTCAGCGCCCGGCGCCGACCGCGAGGAAGTTCTCCAGCAGCTGCATGCCGCCGGTGGTGGTGATGCTCTCGGGGTGGAACTGCACCGACTCGATGGGCAGGCTGCGGTGCCGCATGCCCATGACGTAGCCGTCGTCGTCGGCGGTCGCGGTGAGTTCGAGGTCCTCGGGCAGCGGCTGGGTGACGATCAGGGAGTGGTACCTGGTCGCGGTGAGGCTGTTGCCGAGGCCGGCGAACAGGCCGCGCCCGTCGTGCGTCACGGTGCTGGTGCGCCCGTGCATCAGCCGGTCGGCGACCTGGACCCGCCCGCCGAACGCCAGGCCGATCGCCTGGTGGCCCAGGCACACGCCGAGCAGCGGGACCTTCCCGGCGAAGTGGTGGACGAGCTCGACGTGGCCGGAGGCCGCCGGGTGCCCGGGGCCGGGGCCGAGCACGACCGCGTCGGGCGCGGTCGCGGCCAGCTGCTCGGGGGTGCGGGTGTGCGAGCGGACCACCTCGGTGTCCGCGCCGAGCGCCCGCAGGTACTGGTCGATGATGTGGACGAAGCTGTCCCGCGCGTCCACCAGCAGAACCTTCACGCCGTCAACTCCTCACCCGTCAGCGCCCAGTAGGCGGCGCCCAGCTTCGCCAACGTCTCGTTCCACTCGCCCTCGGGGGTCGAGTCGGCGACGATCCCCGCGGAACTCTGCACGGAGTACACCGCGCCGTCGTGCGCGATCGTGCGGATGCACAGCGCCAGTTCGCTCCAGCCGCCGACGTCGATCAGGCCGACGGCACCGGCGTAGGCTCCGCGCGGCTCCCGCTCGATCTCGTGGATGATCTCCATGGCGCGCAGCTTCGGCGCGCCGGTCATGGTGCCGGCCGGGAAGGTCGCGCACAGCGACCGCCACACGTCGGCGTCCTCCTCCAACTCGGCGCTGACCGTGGACACCAGGTGGAAGACGTGCGAGAAGGTCTCCACCACCATCAGGTCGTCGGCCGTCAGGGTGTGCGGCTTGCAGACCCGGCTGATGTCGTTGCGGGAGAGGTCGACCAGCATGACGTGCTCGGCCTGCTCCTTGGTGCTCGCCAGCAGGGCCTTGATCCGCCGCTCGTTCTCCTCCTCGTCCTGGTCGCGACGGGTGGTGCCGGCGATCGGGCGCATCACGATCCGGCCGTCCTCGATCCGGAACAGCAGCTCGGGG
The DNA here is from genome assembly GCF_040685715.1 of Kitasatospora sp. NPDC088264. Taxonomy (NCBI): domain Bacteria; kingdom Bacillati; phylum Actinomycetota; class Actinomycetes; order Kitasatosporales; family Streptomycetaceae; genus Kitasatospora; species Kitasatospora sp. NPDC088264. Next base: position 10,994 of record NZ_JBFBIR010000022.1, on the reverse strand, counting down.
CTGGCGCCGATCAGCGTGCCCTCGCCGTTCGGGAGCAGGTACATGTGCGGGGAGGGGTTGCGCGAGCGCAGCCGCCGGTAGACCTCGACCGGCGTCAGCGCGGTGCGGACGTCGATCCGGTGGCCGACCTGGATCTGGTAGATGTCGCCGACCCCGATGTGCTCCAGGCAGCGCCGGACCCAGCCGTGGAAGGTGTCGCGGTCCACGCTGTCGTGCACGGACTGCGGGCGGACGGCCGGCGGGCACGCGGCCTGCGGCTCCTGCCCGGCCGCTTCCCGGGCCGCGCCCGCGAGGTCGTGGCGGCCGTGCTCGCCGAAGGCCGGGCTGTCGGCGGTCCGCAGGACCGGCGCGCCGTCGGTGCCGTAGTGCACGCTGTCGCGGAACAGCGTCAGCACGGCGTCCGGGCGGGCCGGCGGCAGCGCCCGGGCGGGCAGGTCCTCCATGTGCCAGGCCGCGTCGTAGCCGAACCGGGCCAGGAAGCCGAAGTGGAAGCGGTCGCCGGGCAGGCCCGGCTCCAGGCCGAACAGGCCCTGCGCGCGCCGCAGGAACTCCCAGACGCGGGCCGGCTCGGGGGCCTCCAGCCGCGCGGGGGCGTCCGCGGCGGGGGTGAGGCCCGCCGCCTCGGCGGTCGCCCGCAGCACCGGGGCGAGCTCCGCGATCCCGTCGATCTCCAGGTACGAGCCGTACAGCCGGATCTCGGCGAGCGGGCCGCAGCCGAGCACCGCGGGCCCGCCCTGCCGGCCGGACTCGGTCAGGCTCTCCAGCAGGTACACCTGCTCCGCGCCGAGCCGGTCGCCCAGCCGCGTGTACAGCTCCAGCGGGTCGTGCGGCGGCAGCGGCTCGGTGCCGAGCCGGACGGCGAACGGAGGGTGCGATGGCGCGTCTGGCATCGGAATCCTCATCATGAATGGCCGGCTGGGTACGGCCGGTGAACCAATGGCCTCCAGTCAATCCGTTCGTCCCGGAAGGCGGTCAGACCAGTTCTCCGGTGCGGGAGCAGGCCAATTCGCGGACGCTTGACCTTCTTTCCGCGGCCGGGCTGCAATGAGCGGGCCAGCGATTTCCGTTCCCATCCGAGGGCCGTGATGAATCGAATTCCGCAGACCGGAGCACCTGCCGCCTGGCGTTCCCTGCCGGCGGCCCAGCAACCGCAGTGGCCGGACCAGGCGGCGCTGCGCGAGGTGGTCGCCGACCTGTCGGCCGCCCCGCCCCTGGTCCTCGCCGAGGAGTGCGACCGGCTGACCGACCGGATGGCCGCCGTCGCCGCCGGCGAGGCCTTCGTCCTCCAGGGCGGCGACTGCGCCGAGACCTTCGGCGGGCTCACCGCGGACGCGGTCACCGCCAAGCTGCGCACCCTGTTGCAGATGGCGGTGGTCCTGACCTACGCGAGCGGCGTCCCGGTCGTGAAGATCGGCCGGCTGGCCGGGCAGTACGCCAAGCCCCGCTCCCAGCCGGACGAGACCCGCGACGGCCTCAGCCTGCCCTCCTACCGGGGCGACGCGGTCAACGGCCCGGAGTTCACCGAGGCGGCCCGCCGCCCGGACCCGGCGCGGCTGCGGCGGATGTACGAGGCGTCGGCGGTCACCCTCAACCTGGTCCGCGGCTTCGCGGCCGGCGGCAGCGCCTCCCTCTACCAGGCCCACCAGTGGAACCGCGGCTTCCTGGAGGACTCCGCCGAGGCCCGCCGCTACGAGGAACTGGCCGACGGCGTGGACCGCGCACTGCGCTTCCTGCAAGCCTGCGGCTGCGACCCGGCCGGGCTGCTGGAGGCCGAGTTCTTCGCCAGCCACGAGGGACTGCTGCTGGACTACGAGCAGCCCCTCACCCGCACCGACCCGCGCACCGGGGCGCACTACGCCACCAGCGGGCACCTGCTCTGGGTCGGCGAGCGGACCAGGGGCCTGGACGACGCGCACATTGCGTACTTCGCCGGGATCCACAACCCGATCGCCGTCAAGCTCGGCCCCACGACCACCGCGGACGAGGTCCTCGGCTACGTCGACCGCCTCGACCCCGACCGCCGGCCCGGCCGGCTGACCTTCGTGGTGCGGATGGGCGCGGGCCGGGTGCGCGAACTGCTGCCGCCGCTGGTGGAGAAGGTCACGGCGGAGGGCGCCCGGGTCGCCTGGATCTGCGACCCGATGCACGGCAACACCGTCCAGACCGACGACGGCCGCAAGACCCGCCGCTTCGACGACATCCTGGGCGAGGTCGCCGGCTTCTTCGAGGTGCACCGGGAGCTGGGCACGCACGCCGGCGGCATCCACGTCGAACTCACCGGCGACGACGTCACGGAGTGCCTCGGCGGCGGCGACCAGGTCCGCGCCGAGGACCTGCACCAGCGCTACGAGACGGCCTGCGACCCACGGCTGAACCACCGCCAGTCCCTCGACCTCGCCTTCCGGGTGGCGGAGCTGATGAAGGCCTGAGAACCGCCCCGGGCCGCGGTTGGCCGGATCGGTGCGCGCCGATCCGGCCAACCGGCTTTTCCGCGCCGATTCCCCGTCGGTCACCCGGGGGCGCGGACGCCGATCGCAGTCCGTCAGGCGGCGTCTTTTGGGGAGAACTGAATATCGTTGACCCATTGACCGGGCCGTCCTTAGAGTGCCTTGCGATCCTGCGCCTATTCCTCTGGGGGGAGTGGAAACGGTGGGGTACCGACCTGGTTCCGGCATACGCCACGACGGCAGTTCCTCACCCGTGCCCCGGGTCGAGTACCGCATTCTCGGCCCGCTCGAAGCGCTCGTCGACGCCAGGCCGCTGAACCTCGGCGGGATCCGGCAGCAGACGGTGCTCGCCGCGCTGCTCCTCGACGTCAACCGGGTGGTCAGCGTGGACCGCCTGGTCCGCGCCCTCTACGAGGAGGCCCCGCCGGCCACCGCCCGCGCGCAGTTGCAGATCAGCGTCTCCGCCCTGCGCCGGCTGTTCGCCGTGCACGGCCTCTCCGACGTCATCACCACCCACCCGCAGGGCTACATGGTGAAGGCGGCGGACGCCCAGCTCGACCTGCTCCAGGCCCGCGACCTGGTCGGGAAGGCGCGGGCGCTGCGCGACCGGAAGGCGGCGGACCGCGACCGGACGGCGGAGGACCGCGACCGCAAGGCGGAGGCCGCCGCCCTCTTCCGGCAGGCGCTCGGACTGTGGCGCGGCGACCCCCTCGGCGGCCTGCCCAGCGAGGCGCTCCGGTCCGCCGCCGGCCAGCTCACCGAGCAGTGGGTCGGCGCCACCGAGGAGTGCGTCCAGCTCGAACTCGCACTCGGCCGGCACGGCGCGGCCGTCGGCGAACTCATCGGCCTGGTCGACGAGTTCCCGTTACGGGAGCGGCTGCGCGGCCAGCTGATGCTGGCGCTCTACCGCTCCGGGCGCCAGACCGAGGCGCTCCAGGTCTACCGCGACACCCGTCAGTGGATGATCGACGAACTCGGTGTCGAACCCGACCCCCGGCTTCAGCGGCTCGAACTCTCCATCCTCGCCGGCGACCCCCGGCTCGACCTGCCCGACGGCCGTCCGGCCGCCGCCCACGCCACCCCGGCCGCCGAGTCCGCCGCCGCGCCGCCCGTGGCCACCGCCGCCCCCGTCACCGTCCCGGAGATGCTCCCCGCCGACCTCGCCGACTTCACCGGCCGCGAGCACCTGCTCGCCGGCCTGCGCGAACGGCTGCTGCTCTCCTCCCACGACCAGTCCCGGCTCGCCGTCCCGATCGTCTCCGTCGTCGGCAAGGCCGGGGTCGGCAAGACCGCCGTGGCTGTCCACGCGGCCCACCAGATCGCCGCCGAGTTCCCCGGCGGGCAGCTCTTCGCCGACCTGCACGCCGGGGCCCCCGACACCGTCGGCCCGGCCCAGGTGCTGGAGCGCTTCCTGCGCGCCCTCGGCGTCAACGGCACCGCCATCCCCGACGGGCTGGAGGAGCGGGCCGAGATGTACCGGGCCCTGCTCGCCGAGCGCCGGGTGCTGATCGTCCTCGACAACGTCGCCACCGAGAGCCAGATCACCCCGCTGCTGCCGGGCAAGCCCACCTCGGCCGTGATCGTCACCAGCCGGCGGCACATCGGCAGCCTCGCCGGAGCCGTCCGGGTGGACGTCGACACCTTCGACCCCGACCAGTCCGCGGAACTGCTCGGCCGGATCGCCGGCCCCGCGCGGGTGGCGGCCGAACCGGAGGCGGCGAAGGCGCTGGCCGAACTCTGCGACCACCTGCCGCTGGCGCTGCGCATCGCCGGCGCCCGGCTCGCCGCCCGGCCGCACTGGGAGATCACCGAACTGGTGGAGCGGCTGGAGGACGGGACCCGCCGGCTCGACGAGCTCAAGTACGCCGACGTCGGCATCAGGGCCGGCCTCTCGCTCACCTACGAGAGCGTCAGCGAGGACGCCCGCCGGCTGCTGCGGCGGATCGCCCTGATCGACGAGGGGCCGTTCTCCACCTGGGTCGGCATGGCGCTGCTCGACCTGCCCGAGTACCAGGTCCAGGACCTGATCGACGAACTCTCCGACGCCCAGCTGCTGGACGCCGTCGGCACCGCGCCCGGACGCCACACCCAGTACCGGCTGCACAACCTGGTCCGGGTCTTCGCGCGCGAACGCCTCGTCGACGAGGAGAGCGTCGAGGAGCGGGAGTCCGCACTGGCCCGGGTGATCGGCTGCTTCCTCTACCTGCTGATCGAGGCGAGGCAGCGCGAGTACGGCCGCGACGTGCTGATCCGCGGCCGCGGCACCGCCCTGCACCCGCTGCCCGCCCGGACGGTGGACCGGCTGCTGGCCGAGCCGCTGCGGTGGTTCGCCCGGGAGCGGCCCATGCTCGTGCCCCGGGTCAGACAGGCGGCCATGATGGGCCTCACCGCGCACTGCTGGGAACTCGCCGTCACCGCCGTGACGTTCCTGGAGACCCACGGCCGGCTCGACGACTGGCGCGACACCCACGAACTCGCCCTCGCGGCCGCCCGCAAGGGTGGCGACCGGCTCGGCCAGGCCGCCGCACTGCACTCCCTCGGCTCGCTCGCGCTGACCCGGCAGAACTTCGCCGCCGCCGAGGAGCGCTTCCGCCAGGCCGCCGGGATCTTCACCGACCTCGGCGACGACCTCGGCTCCGCCCTCACCGCCCGCGGCCTCGGCTACCTCGCCCGGGTGGACGGCCGGATCGACGAGGCGACCGCCCACTACCAGGCCGCCCTCACCGTCCTGCGGGCGAGCGGCGGCTCCGTCGCCGTCGCCTACGTGCTGCACAACCTGGCCCAGCTCAAACTGGGCGAGGGCGACGAGGAGGGCGCCGGAGAGCTCCTCGACGAGGCGTTGCGGCTGAGCCGGGAGGGCCGCGGCCGGCGGGTCGAGGCCCAGGTGCTGCACCGGATGGGCCAGAGCCACCTGGAACGCGGCGGCTACGACCGGGCCCTGGAGGCCTTCTCCCGCGCCCTCGACGTCGTCCGGCTGATCGGCGACCACACCGGCGAGATCTACGCCCTGCACGGCATCGGGGCGGCCCGCCACCGGCTCGGCGAGAGCGGCGAGGCCGCCCACGCCCTGCACCGCGCCCTGCTCCTCGCGGAGGGCTCCAACGAGCGGCTGATCATGGGCCGGATCCTCGTCACCCTCGGTGAGTTGGCGCTCGGCACCGGGGAGGCCGACCTGGCGGTCCAGCACCTGCGGCGGGCCCGGCTGGTGTTCCGCCTCATGCGGACCCCCGCCGAGGAGGCCCGCACGCTCGACCTGCTGCGCTCCGCCCGGCTGGCCGCCGGCGACCCGGAGCCCCCCGCAGGCCCGGGTCCACCTTCCTAGTCGGCGATGAAGGCCACCGCGTAGTGGTTCAGCGAGAGGGTGAGGCTCACCCGGTGCCCCGACTCGCCGTCGGAGACCCGGAAGGTGGCCGCCACCTCGGGGTGCACGGTGAACAGGCCGAGCCCGCTGAAGTACCGGTCGACGTCGAACACCAGCCGGTAGAGGCCGCGCCCGCCGTCCGTCCCGCCCCACTCCTCGATCCGGCCGCTCGCGTCCGTTCTGCGCTCGACCACCGGCACCCACTCGTTGTCGACCAGCGACTCCAGTCTCGCGTCGAGGCCGACGGCGGTGCGCCCGTGGACGCTGTCCAGCGCTTCGACGATGACCCTCGCCATCAGCCCACCCGCCCCGGGCGCGGTAACCGGGCCGGCGGACGTTCCTCGGACGGGATATCTCGCATGAAAACCACTCCTTGCCTCAGTACACGATGCATTGGGAAAAGGGCGCGTCAAGCCTATTGTCAGGGGTCCCGCTATCGGCCCGCCATCGAATGATTATTTGTTCGAAAAGTCTTGACGGGCAGTGATTCCGGACCAGTAAAGTCACCGCTGCCAGCCACAATCCTCCGCCGCCGCACACCGCGACCTCCCGTCCGGTCGCCCGTCCGGCGGCGTTCCCGAAAGAGGCGGAAAATCCATGTCTCCGAAATCCGTCCCCACCGCACGGCGGCTCCGGGTATTCGACTCGACACTGCGCGACGGCGAACAGGCCCCGGGCAACGCGATGAACCCCGACCAGAAACTGGAGCTGGCCCTCGCCATCGAGGCGACCGGCGTGGACACCATCGAGGCCGGCTTCCCCAGCTCCTCACCGCGTGACTTCGAGGCGACCAGACTGATCGCGGGCGCGCTCACCACCGCCAAGGTGGCGACTCTCAACCGGGCCGTCCGCGCGGACATCGAGCTGGCCGCCGAGGCCGGCGGCGTCGAGCGCCACCAGGTCCAGATCATGGCCACCGGCAGCGACGTCCACCTGGAGCACAAGCGCGGCCTCACCCGGGCCGAGGGCCTGCACGAGATCATCGACAGCATCCGGTTCGCCCGCGAGCTGGGCTTCACCGACATCACGCTCGGCATCGAGGACGCGAGCCGGGGCAGCGACGACCTGCTGCGCCCGATGATCGAGGCCGGCATCGAGGAGGGCGCAGGCACGGTGGCGCTCGCCGACACCACCGGCTGCCTGATCCCGGCCGAGTTCGGCGCCCAGGTGGCGCGGGTCCGCTCCTGGATCCCGGACCACATCATCCTGTCCACCCACTGCCACCAGGACCTCGGGCTCTCCCTCGCCAACGCCCTGGCCGGCGTCGAGGCGGGCGCGGACGAGGTGCAGGCCACCATCGCCGGCATCGGCGAGCGCGCGGGCAACACCCCGCTGGAGGAACTGGCGGCGGTACTGCTCTACAAGGGCGAGCAGCTCGGCCTGACCAGCCGGCTGCGCACCGAGAAGTTCTACGAGGCCTACCAGCTGCTGGCCCGGATCATCGGAATGTCGACGCCGCGCAACAAGGCGATATTCGGGGAGAACGCCTTCGCCACCCAGGCCGGAATCCACCAGGCCGGAATGCTGCGCAATCCGGTGACCTACGAATACGTCGAGCCGCACAGCTTCGGCCGGGAGCGCGGAATTCTCATCGGCCGGCACTCCGGGCGCAATGTGGTCCGCAACCTGTTCGACCAGATGGGAATCGGCGCCGAGCGCGACCTGCTCGACGAGATCTACGAGACCTACATCGCGGGCCGCGCCGACGGCACCTGCATCGAACTGGGCGAGCTGCGCGAGATCATCGCCGAGCGCCTGGAGCGCACCAGCGAGATGGCGGTGGCCAGCTGATGGGCGGCACCGAGCGCAACCTGATCGAGAAGGTCTGGCAGAGCCACGTCGTCGACCAGGCACCGGGCGAGCCCGACCTGCTCTACATCGACCTGCACCTGCTCCACGAGGCGAGTTCCCCGCAGGCCTTCGACGGCCTCCAGCTGGCCGGCCGCCGGGTCCGCCGGCCCGACCTCGCGCTCGCCCTCGAGGACCACAACGTGCCCACCAACACGCTGCTGGTCAAGGACGCGATGGGCAGCGCCCAGCTGGAGCGCCTGCGCGAGAACTGCGAGGAGCAGGGGATCGAGCTGTTCTCGCTCGGCGACGACCGGCAGGGCATCGTGCACGTGGTGGCGCCCGAACTGGGCTTCGTGCGCCCCGGCATGACCGTGGTGTGCGGTGACAGCCACACCTCCACGCACGGCGCCTTCGGGGCGCTCGCCTTCGGCGTCGGCACCAGCGACGTCGAGCACGTGCTCGCCACCCAGACGCTGGCGCTCCAGCGCCCCCGGACGATGTCCGTCGAGTTCGTCGGCGAGCCGCCGGCCGACGTCACGCCGAAGGACCTGATCCTCGCGCTGATCGCGCACATCGGCGCCAACGGCGCCAACGGCTACGCGATCGAGTACCGCGGCAAGGCCGTCGAGAACCTCTCCATGGAGGGGCGGATGACGGTCTGCAACATGAGCATCGAGGCGGGCGCCCGCGCCGGCCTGATCGCCCCCGACGACACCACGCTCGCCTACCTGCGCGAGCGCTGGGACCCGGCCGCTGAGGCCGACTGGGACGAGGCCGTCCGCTACTGGCAGTCCCTGCGCACCGACGAGGGCGCCGCCTTCGACCGCGTGGTCGAACTGGACGTCACCGGGCTCAAGCCCTTCGTCACCTGGGGCACCAACCCCGGCCAGGCCGTCCCGCTGGACGCCGCGGTGCCGGCGCCCGAGACCTTCGCGACCCCCGCCGAGCAGCAGGCCGCGCGCCGCGCCCTGGAGTACATGGGCCTCGAACCGGACGTCGCCCTGCGGGACGTCGAGATCAACACGGTCTTCCTCGGCTCCTGCACCAACGGCCGGATCGAGGACCTGCGGGCCGCGGCCGACGTGCTGCGCGGCCGCAAGGTCTCCGACCGGATCACCATGCTCGTCGTCCCCGGCTCGATGGCCGTCCGGGCCCAGGCCGAGGAGGAGGGCCTGGACCAGGTCTTCCTCGACGCGGGCGCGCAGTGGCGGCTCTCCGGCTGCTCGATGTGCATGGGCATCAACGCCGACCGCCTCCAGGGCATCCAGCGGGTCGCGTCCACCTCCAACCGCAACTACGAGGGCCGGCAGGGCACCCACGCCCGCACCCACCTGGTCTCGCCCGTCGTCGCCGCCGCCACCGCCGTGGTCGGCCGCCTGGCCGCGCCGACCGAGCTGTGACCGCGCCCGCCGGGCACACCCGCCCGACCCGCCCGACCCGTTCCACCCGACCGGCCTGTTCGACCCGTTCGACCGACCGCAGCCAGACCGACCAGCAGGGGGCAGAGGCATGAGGGAGCCGCTCACGGCGCACACCGGACAGGCCGTGGCCCTGTCCCGGGACGACGTCGACACCGACCAGATCATCCCGGCCGAGTTCTGCAAGCGGCTGACCAAGACCGGCTACGCCGACACCCTGTTCGGGCACTGGCGCAAGGAGCCCGGGTTCGTCCTGAACCAGCCGCAGCACCAGGACGCGAGCGTCCTGGTGGCGGGCCACAACTTCGGCACCGGCAGCTCCCGCGAGCACGCCGTGTGGGCCCTGCGCGACTGGGGTTTCCGGGCCGTCATCGCCACCAGCTTCGGCGACATCTTCCTGCGCAACGCGCTGAAGAACGGCCTGCTGGCCGTCGCCCTGCCGGTGCCCGTCGTCGCCGACCTCGCCGAACGCGCCCAGGCCGACCCGAAGTTCGAGATCACCGTCGACCTGGAGCAGCTGACCGTCGGCACCGACCTCGGGACCTGGGAGTTCGAGGCCGACCACCGCGCCCGCTGGCTGCTGCTCAACGGCCTCGACGACATCGACGTCACCCTGCGCAAGGCCGACGCGATCGCCGCCTTCGAGCAGGGCCGCCCGGCCTGGATGACCAGCATCACCCGCGGCGCCTTCTCCTCCCCGGACACCGCGAAGCAGCGCCGGGCCTCCTGACGACCGCACCCCCCGGCGCAGCTCCCAGGGCCGCGCGGCGGTGACCCTGCCCGACGCCCCCGGCCCGGCCGACCCGACCCACAACCGGCCGGCCCCACCCCAGAAACGGTGAGAGACCCATGACCAAGACAGTGACCGTCATCCCCGGTGACGGCATCGGCCCCGAGGTGACCAAGGAGGCCCTGGAGACCATCGAGTCGCTGGGCCTGGACCTCGCGGTCGACGTGCTCGACCACGTCAACGCCGACACCTACCTGCGGACCGGGGTCTCCCTGTCCGACGAGGACTTCGAGCGGATCAAGGCGAGCGACTCGGTGCTCTTCGGCGCCATCGGCGACCCCCGCGTGAAGACCTCGGACTACGGCCGCGGCGTCCTGCTGCGCCTGCGCTTCGACCTCGACCTGTACGTCAACCACCGCCCGGCCACCCTGCTCCAGGAGCGGCTGAGCCCGCTGCGCGACGCCCGGACCCGCGCCATCGACGCCGTGATCGTCCGGGAGAACACCGAGGGCCTCTACACCGACATCGGCGGTGTGCTGCGCGGGAACACCGTGCACGAGATGGCCGTCGACGCGGACGTCAGCACCTACATGGGCGTCTCGCGGGTGATGGAGTACGCGTACTCGATCGCCGAGCGCGGCGTCTGCATGGTCGACAAGTCCAACGCCGTCCGGCACGGCGGCCAGGTGTGGCAGCGGGTGTTCCGCGAGGCCGCCGCGAAGCACCCCGCCATCAGCTCCACCCACCTCTACGTCGACGCCGCCGCGATGAAGCTGATCTCCGACCCGTCACAGTTCGACGTGATCGTCACCAACAACTCGTACGGCGACATCCTCAGCGACCTGGCGGCCATGCTGGCCGGCGGCCTGGGCAACGCGGCCTCGGCCAACATCAACCCGGACACCGGGTTCGGCCTCTACGAGCCGGTGCACGGCAGCGCGCCCGACATCGCCGGCCAGGGCATCGGCAACCCCTTCGGCGCCATCCTCAGCTCCGCGCTGATGCTGGAGCGCCTGGGCTGGGCCGCCGAGGCGAAGGCGATCCAGCTGGCCGTCGGCACGGCCGTGGCCGAGGGCGCCTGCACGCCGGACCTCGGCGGCTCCCTCACCACCGAGCAGGTCGGCGCCGCGGTCAGGGCGGCCCTCGCGGCGGCCTGACGGCATGGGGCCGCCCCCCCCCCCCCCCCCCCCCCCCCCCGCGGCCCCCCCCCCCCCCCCCCCCCCCGCGCGCCCCCCCCCCCCCCCCCC
>NZ_JBFBIR010000021.1:0-135754 GCF_040685715.1 Kitasatospora sp. NPDC088264 | reverse complement strand
AACGACGCCGTCTCCGAGGTGAACCGGTCACCGGTGAGCTGCATGCCGTCACCCGAGTCACCGGCGAAACGGATGATCACCCGGTCCAGTCGGCGGATCGGCTTGCCGTGCCTCGGCGGCGAACCTCCCGGGGCCGTTGGATCGGCGGGCACGGCCGCACCGGGGCGTCCGTCACCGTTCCCGGAACGACCACCGTCGCCGTCCGAGCCGTCCACTGCCTCTGACTGATCGACCTGACTGGTCACTGCCGCGGACCTCCTCGAGGGCACACCACCGCGGGCGCGGCCCCGTGCCCCGTCCGCTTGGTGCACCTCCCGCATCCTATGCGCGGGCACTTGATCCCGGACGGAACTCCCACGTGCGGCGGGAAAACACCGGCCCGCGCCCGAACCGCAAACCGCACACGGGGTACAACGTCCGGCCGCCGGAGATCATTCCGCGTCCGACGGCCGCTCCCCCGCCCCCTACCCCCGAGCTGCCCGGCCGCCGGGACGGCTACGAGTTGAGGTAGGTGAGCACCGCCAGCACCCGGCGGTGGTCCTCCGGGCTCTGCGCCAGGCCCAGCTTCAGGAAGATGTTGCTGACGTGCTTCTCCACCGCGCCGTCCGAGACCACCAGCTGCTTGGCCACCGCGCTGTTGGTGCGGCCCTCCGCCATCAGCCCGAGCACCTCCCGCTCGCGCGGGGTGAGGTTGGCCAGCACGTCGCCCTTGCGGCTGCGGCTGAGGAGTTGCTGCACCACCTCCGGGTCCAGCGCGGTGCCGCCCTCGGCGACCCGGACCACCGCGTCCGCGAACTCGCGCACCTCCGCGACCCGGTCCTTCAGCAGGTAGCCGACGCCCCGGGTCGAACCGGCCAGCAGCTCGGAGGCGTACCGCTCCTCCACGAACTGCGACAGCACCAGCACGTTCAGCTCCGGGTAGCGCCCGCGCAGCTCGACGCAGGCGCGCAGGCCCTCGTCGGTGTGGCTCGGCGGCATCCGCACGTCGGAGACCACGACGTCCGGCAGTTGCCCGGCCGCGGCCAGGTCGTGGATGGTCTTCACCAGCGCGGCGCCGTCCCCGACACCCGCCACGACCTCCAGGCCCCGGTCGGTGAGCAGCCGGGTCAGGCCCTCCCGCAGCAGTACGGAGTCCTCGGCTATGACGACGCGGCGCATGGTGACCTTCCCGGCAGGGCAGAGCTGACAGGGGCCAGTCTCCCCCATCCGGGTGAACACCCGGCCCGCCGTCCGCGGATCCGCCGGTCAGGGGCTGCCGCCCGCCGCGCCCCGGTCACATGGTCCGGATCGCCACCGCGTCGCAGAGCCCCTCCAGGGCCGCCTTCGCCGCGCAGTCCGGCAGCGGGGCGAGCAGCGCCCGGGCGTCCTCGGCCTGGCGCAGCGTCTCCCGGCGGGCGCGCTCCAGCGCGGGGTGGCGGCGCAGCAGCCGCAGCGCCTCGGCGTGCAGCTCGTCGTCGGCGAGGTCCAGGGTGAGCAGTTCGCGCAGCCGGGTGTCGGCCGGGTCGGCGGGGTCAGCCGGCATCTGCTCCAGCAGCAGGGTCGGCAGGGTCGGCACGCCCTCGCGCAGGTCGGTGCCGGGGGTCTTGCCGGACTCCTGGCCGTCGCTGGCGATGTCCAGCACGTCGTCGGCCAGCTGGAAGGCGATGCCGATCCGCTCGCCGAACTCGCTGAGGGTGTCCACCATCCACGGCTCGGCGCCGGCCATCAGCGCTCCTATCCGGCAGGAGACCGCGATCAGCGAACCGGTCTTGCCGGCCAGCACGTCGAGGTAGTGCAGCAGCGGGTCGCCGTCCGGGCCGGGGCCGCGGGTCTCCAGGATCTGGCCGGTGACCAGCCGCTCGAAGGCGTCGGCCTGCATCCGCACCGCCTCGGGGCCGAGGTCGGCGAGCACCTGGGAGGCGCGGGAGAACAGGAAGTCGCCGGTGAGGATGGCCACCGAGTTGTCCCAGCGGGAGTTGGCGCTGGGGGCGCCGCGGCGCACCGGGGCCTCGTCCATGACGTCGTCGTGGTACAGGGTCGCCAGGTGGGTGAGCTCGACGACGACGGCCGCCGGCACCACGCCGGGCGCCCCCGGGTCGCCGAACTGCGCCGCCAGCAGCAGCAGCAGCGGACGGAAGCGCTTGCCGCCGGCCTCGATGAGGTGACTGGCGGTGATGGTGATGAACGGGACGTCGCTCTTGACGGCCTCGGCGAGCGCCGTCTCCACCGCGTCCAGTCCGGCCTGAACGTCCCGGGTCAGGTCGCGGTCCTGCACGCTGAGCCCGAAGGGTCCCACGACGGTCACGAAGACCACTCCTCTGTCCCTGGTCGATCTAGCGGCCTGGTCCCTGAGTGCCGCCGCTGGCCATACAGGCAGGGTATCCGGTCACGAGTGGATCACTGCACGGGCGTGCGGATCCTGTCATGATCGGGCCGGATGCCCTGGTCAGGGCGGCTGTGGGGGCAGTACTGCGGTGGGGGCGAATTCAGCTGGAAAACACGGGCCGGAGCCCCTCCGCCGGCGGGCCGGCGGCAAACGCGCGTCCGGACCGCGCGCCGAGGGCGCGGCCCGGACGGGCCCGGGGCGGCGGCGCCGCCCCGGTGGCGGTCAGCGGACGAACAGCGCGGCCTTAGACGCCAGGTCCAGGAAGTACTGCGGCAGCAGGCCGAGACCCAGCGTGACCAGCACCCCCACCCCGATCGCGGTCGCCGTGAAGGCGCTCGGGATCGCCACCGTCGGGCCGCCCGGCTTCGGGTCGGAGAAGAACATCAGCACGATGACCCGGATGTAGAAGAACGCGGCCACCGCCGAACTCAGCACACCGACGATCACCAGCGGCGTCGCCCCGCCGGCCGCCGCCGCCTGGAACACCGCGAACTTCCCGGTGAACCCGGAGGTCAGCGGGATCCCGGCGAAGGCCAGCAGGAACAGCGCGAACACCGCCGCCACCAGCGGCGAGCGCCGGCCCAGCCCGGCCCAGCTGGACAGGTGGGTCGCCTCGCCCTTGGAGTCGCGCACCAGGGTGACCACGGCGAACGCGCCGAGCGTCACGAAGGAGTACGACAGCAGGTAGAACAGCACCGAGGACAGGCCCTGCTTGTTGGTGGCGATCACGCCCGTGAGGATGAACCCGGCGTGCGCGATCGAGGAGTACGCCAGCAGCCGCTTGACGTCCTGCTGGGTGACCGCCAGCACCGCGCCCACCACCATGGTGAGGATCGCCACCCCCCACAGCACCGGCCGCCAGTCCAGCCGCAGGCCCGGGAAGGCCACGTAGAACAGCCGCAGGAACGCCCCGAAGGCCGCGACCTTCGTCGCCGCCGCCATGAAGCCGGTCACCGGGGTCGGCGCGCCCTGGTACACGTCCGGGGTCCAGGAGTGGAACGGCACCGCGCCGACCTTGAACAGCAGGCCGACCGCGAGCATCGCCAGGCCGATCAGCAGCAGCGCGTCACTCTGGGTGCTGCTCAGCTGCGCCGGGGTGGTCATCGCCTTGCCGGAGATCACGTCCGAGATGTCGCCGAGCTTCACGCTGCCCGCGTAGCCGTACAGCAGCGCGGTGCCGAACAGGAAGAACGCCGAGGCGAAGGCGCCCAGCAGGAAGTACTTGACGGCCGCCTCCTGGGAGAGCAGCCGGCGGCGCCGGGCCAGCGCGCAGAGCAGGTACAGCGGGAGGGAGAAGACCTCCAGCGCCACGAACATCGTCAGCAGGTCGTTGGCCGCGGGGAACAGCAGCATCCCGCCGACCGCGAACATGGTGAGCGGGAAGACCTCGCTGGTGGCGAAGCCGGCCCGGACCGCGGCCCGCTCCTGCTCGCCGCCGGGGGTGGCGGCGGCCTGGGCCGCGAAGGCGTCGGCGGGCAGGCCGCCCGCCTTGGGCTCCAGCTTCCGTTCGGCGTAGGTGAGCACCGCGACGACGGCGGCCAGCAGGATCACGCCCTGCAGGAACAGCGCCGGGCCGTCCAGCGCGACGGACTCCATGGCCAGCAGGTCGACCCGGGTGGAGCCGAAGCCCTGGGAGGCCAGCACCACCACGGCGACGAAGGAGCCGATCAGCCCGGCCAGGGCGAGCGACACCTGCGTCCAGTGCCGGTACCGGCGGGGCACGAAGGCCTCCACCAGGATGCCGGCCACGGCGGCGCCGAACACCACCAGCATCGGGGAGAGCTGGCCGTACTCCAGGTGCGGCGCCGGGATGCTGGCGGTGTTGCCGCCGGCGGCGGCGAGCATGCCGGTGGTGCTCACTTCTGCTCACCTCCTGAGGTGGCGGCGACCGGGTGGGCCGGCGCCGGGTCGGTCTCGTGGACCTGCGAGAGCGTCGCGTTCACCGAGGGGTTGACCAGGTCGGTGAGCGGCTTGGGGTAGACGCCGAGCAGGATGGTCAGCGCCACCAGCGGGGCGACCACGGCCAGTTCGCGGACCTTGAGGTCGGGCATCCCGCCGACGCCGGCCTTCACCGGGCCGGTCATGGTGCGCTGGTACAGCAGCAGGGCGTACAGCGCGGCCAGCACGATGCCGAAGGTCGCCACGATGCCGATCGCCGGGTAGCGGGTGAACGTGCCCACCAGCACCAGGAACTCGCTGACGAACGGGGCCAGCCCGGGCAGCGACAGGGTGGCCAGACCGCCGATCAGGAACGTCCCGGCGAGCACCGGGGCGACCTTCTGCACCCCGCCGTAGTCGGCGATCAGCCGCGAGCCGCGGCGGGAGATCAGGAAGCCCGCCACCAGCATCCACGCGGCGGTGGAGATGCCGTGGTTGACCATGTAGAGGGTGGCGCCGCTCTGGCCCTGGCTGGTCAGCGCGAAGATGCCCATGATGATGAAGCCGAAGTGCGAGATCGACGCGTAGGCGACCAGCCGCTTGATGTCCTTCTGGCCGACCGCCAGCAGCGCGCCGTAGATGATCCCGATCACCGACAGGACCAGGATCACCGGGGCGAAGGTCTTCGAGGCGTGCGGGAACAGCCCGAGGCAGAAGCGCAGCATCGCGAAGGTGCCGACCTTGTCCACCACGGCGGTGATCAGCACGGCGGTGCCGGCGGTGGCCTCGCCCATCGCGTTCGGCAGCCAGGTGTGCAGCGGCCACAGCGGGGCCTTCACCGCGAAGGCGAAGAAGAAGCCCAGGAACAGCGCCTTCTCGGCGGTGCCGGACAGCTGGAGCTTGCCGTCGGCGATCGCCGAGGTGAGGGTCCGGAGGTCGAAGGTGCCGAAGCCCTGGTCCTGCGCGATCACGTACAGGCCGATCACGGCGGCCAGCATCACCAGGCCGCCGAGCAGGTTGTAGAGCAGGAACTTCACGGCCGCGTACGAGCGCTGGCGCGCCGCGTCGGGGCCGCCGGCCCGGTCGCCGAAGCCGCCGATCAGGAAGTACATCGGGATCAGCATGGCTTCGAAGAACACGTAGAAGAGGAAGACGTCGGTGGCGTAGAAGGAGACGACCACCATCGCCTCCACCGCCAGGATCAGGGCGAAGAAGCCCTGGGTACGGCGCCTGCCCTCAAAGGTGCCGTCGGGAGAGGCAGGCCCCGGGTCGGCGTCGTGCCAGGAGGCCAGCATCACCACCGGCACCAGGACGGCGGTGAGCAGGGCGAGGACGGCGCCGATGCCGTCCACGCCGAGCGAGAAGGTGATGCCGAAGGAGCGGATCCAGCTGTACGACTCGGTCAGCTGGTAGCGATCGCCGTGCGGGTCGAAGCGGGTCGCCACCACGGCGGCCAGCACCAGGGTGACGACCGAGACGCCCAGGGCGACGGCCTTGGTGGTCGAGCGGCGGCGCTCGGTCGACCCGGCGGGCAGGGCGGCGGTCAGCACCGCGCCGGCCGCCGGGACGGCACAGGTGGCGGTCAGCAACGCGCTCATGGCCGCACCCCCCACGTGGAATCTGCGCGAGTCATCAGACGGACCTCATCAGGAGAGTCGTGGCGACCAGCACCAGCGTGCCGCCGAACATGGAGAGCGCGTACGAGCGGACGAAGCCGTTCTGGACCCGCCGCAGCCGACTGGACACGCCGCCGATGGTGGCGGCCAGGCCGTTGACGAAGCCGTCCAGACCGCGGCTGTCGAAGTAGACCAGCGTCGCGGTGAGCGCCGAGCCCGGGCGGACCAGGACGGCGTGGTTGAAGTCGTCCTGGAGCAGGTCGCGGCGGGCGGCCCGGGTGAGCGGGGAGCCGACCGGCGGCACCACGGGGACGGCGGAGCGCCCGTACATCAGGTACGAGACGAGGACGCCGGCCAGCATGCAGGCCGTGGTGAGCACGGTGACCACCAGCGGGGCGAGCGGCGAGTTGCCCTCGGAGTGTCCGGTGACCGGCTCCAGCCAGGTCAGGAACGAGTCGTTGAAGGCGAACAGCCCGCCCGCGAAGACCGAGCCGAAGGCCAGCAGGACCATCGGGATGGTCATGGTCTTCGGCGACTCGTGCGGGTGCGGGGCGTTGCCCTCCGCGTCCGGCTGCCAGCGCTTCTCGCCGAAGAAGGTCAGCAGCATCACCCGGGTCATGTAGAACGCGGTGACGGCGGCACCGGTCAGCGCGCACAGGCCGAGGATCCAGCCCTCGGTGCCGCCCTTGGCGAAGGCCGCCTCGATGATCTTGTCCTTGGAGAAGAAGCCGGACAGGCCGGGGAAGCCGATGATCGCCAGGTAGCCGAGGCCGAAGGTGACGAAGGTGACCGGCATGTACTTGCGCAGGCCGCCGTAGTGACGCATGTTCACCTCGTCGTTCATGCCGTGCATGACCGACCCGGCGCCGAGGAACAGCCCGGCCTTGAAGAAGCCGTGCGTCACCAGGTGCATGATCGCGAAGGCGTAGCCGATCGGGCCGAGCCCGGCCGCCAGCACCATGTAGCCGATCTGCGACATCGTCGACCCGGCCAGCGCCTTCTTGATGTCGTCCTTCGCGCAACCGACGATCGCACCGAACAGCAGCGTGACCGCGCCGACCACCACCACGGCGGTCTGCGCGTCCGGCGCCAGGTCGAAGATCGCCGACGAGCGGGTGATCAGGTAGACGCCGGCGGTCACCATGGTGGCCGCGTGGATCAGCGCCGACACCGGGGTCGGGCCCTCCATCGCGTCGCCCAGCCAGGACTGCAGCGGCACCTGCGCCGACTTGCCGCAGGCCGCCAGCAGCAGCATCAGGCCGATCGCCGTCAGCTTGCCCTCGCTCGCCTGCGCCGCCCCTCCGAAGACCGGCTCGAAGGCGAAGGAGCCGAACTCGGTGAACATCAGCATGATCGCGATCGACAGGCCCAGGTCGCCGACCCGGTTGACGATGAACGCCTTCTTCGCCGCCGTCGCCGCGCTCGGCTTGTGCTGCCAGAAGCCGATCAGCAGGTACGAGGCGAGGCCCACGCCCTCCCAACCGAAGTACAGCAGCAGGTAGTTGTCGGCGACCACCAGCAGCAGCATGGCGGCCAGGAACAGGTTCAGGTACGCGAAGAAGCGGCGCCGGCGCTCGTCGTGCGCCATGTAGCCCACCGAGTACAGGTGGATCAGCGTGCCGACGCCGGTGATCAGCAGGACGAAGGTCATCGACAACTGGTCGAGCCGGAACGACATGTCGGCCTGGAACCCGTTCACCGGGATCCAGCTGAACAGGTGCTCGGTGACGGCCCGGTGCTCGGCCTCGCGGCCCAGCATGTCCCAGAACAGCGCCAGGCCGAAGCCGAACGAGAGCGCCGCGAGGGCGGTGGCCAGCCAGTGGCCGAAGCGGTCCAGCGCGCGGCCGCCGAGCAGGAGCAGGGCGGCGCCGGCCAGCGGGGCCGCCACCAGCAGCGGAATGAGAGAGTTCACCGAGGCCCTCCGCCTACAGCTTCATCAGATTGCTGTCGTCGACCGAAGCGGAGTGCCTGGTCCGGAAGATGGAGACGATGATGGCGAGGCCGACCACGACCTCGGCCGCCGCGACCACCATCGTGAAGAACGCGATGATCTGGCCGTCCAGGGTGCCGTGCAGCCGGGAGAAGGTCACCAGGGCGAGGTTCGAGGCGTTCAGCATCAGCTCCACGCACATGAACAGCACGATCGCGTTGCGCCGGATCAGCACTCCGGCCGCGCCGATGGTGAACAACAGGGCCGCGAGGTACAGGTAGTTGGCCGGGTTCACTCCGCTCCCTCCTCGTCGGCGCGGCCGTTCAGGCCGTCCTTGCCGTTCAGGCCGTCCTTGCCGTTCGAACCGCCGTTGCCGTTCAGACCGCCGTTGCCGTTCAGACCGCCGTTGCCGTTCAGACCGTTCGGACCGCCGTTGCCGTCCTTGCCGTTCACCGACGCCGGCACCGACGCCGGCACCGGCTCCAGGGACTTGCGCGGTCCGGCGACCGCCGGCCGCTCGGACGACGGCCGGCCCAGCCAGTCCGCCGTGGTGTTCTCCAGCTCGGCCATCCGCCGCAGCATCTCCTGGCTGACGTCCCGGACCTGGCCGCGCTCGCGCAGCGTCGCCATCACCGAGTCCTCGGCGATCGTGCCGTCCGGCAGCAGCGCCGGAACGTCCACCGCGTTGTGCCGCGCGTACACGCCCGGCGCCGGCAGCGGCGGCAGCTGGAGGTTGTCCACGACCCGCTGGGCGGCCAGCTCGCGCTGCGTCTTCGGCGCCTTCACGTGCTCGCGGTGGGTCAGCACCATCGCACCGATCGCCGCGGTGATCAGCAGCGCGCCGGTGACCTCGAACGCCCACACGTACCGGGTGAAGATCAGCCGGGCCAGGCCCGGCACGTTGCCCTCGGCGTTCGCCTCGGACAGGCCGGTGAAGTGGTCCAGCCGCGCGTTGGCGATCCCGGCGATCAGCAGCACGCCGAAGCCCAGCCCGCACAGCACCGCGGCGAACCGCTGGCCCTTCAGCTGCTCCTTCAGGGAGTCCTCGCTGGTGACGCCGACCAGCATCACCACGAACAGGAACAGCATCATGATCGCGCCGGTGTAGACGACGATCTGCACCACGCCCAGGAACACCGCGCCCTGCGCCATGTAACAGACCGCCAGCGCCATCATCGTGGCCGCCAGGCACAGCGCGCTGTGCACGGCCTTGCGCATCAGCACCATGCCGAGCGCGCCGCCGACCGCGATCACCGCGAGCACCCAGAACTGGACGGCCTCCCCGACGGAGGTCGTCCCGGTCGCGGCCAGGTTGAGGGAGGTCACTGCTGGACCTCCCGCTCCCGGTCGGTGCGCTCCTGCTGGACCGTCCCGGGCGCCGCCGCGGTGATCTCGCCCCGGTAGTACGCGCCCTCGTCGGCGCCCGGGAAGATCGCGTGCGGGGCGTCCACCATGCCCTCGGACAGGCCGACCAGCAGCTGCTCCTTGGTGAAGATCAGGTCCCGGCGCGAGGAGTCGGCCAGCTCGTACTCGTTGGTCATGGTGAGCGCGCGGGTCGGGCAGGCCTCGATGCACAGCCCGCACAGGATGCAGCGGGCGTAGTTGATCTGGTAGACCGCGCCGTAGCGCTCGCCCGGCGAGTAGCGCTCCTCCTCCCGGTTGTCCGCGCCCTCCACGTAGATGGCGTCGGCCGGACAGGCCCACGCGCACAGCTCGCAGCCGACGCACTTCTCCAGGCCGTCCGGGTGCCGGTTCAGCTGGTGGCGGCCGTGGAAGCGCGGAGCGGTGGGCTTCTTCTGCTCCGGGTACTGCTCGGTGAGCCGCTTCTTGAACATGGCCTTGAAGGTCACGCCGAAGCCGGCGGCCGGGCCGAGGATCGACGGCTTGTCGGGCCGCTCGGCCCGCTCCGTCTGGTCGGACGACATCTCGGTTCAGCTCCCTTCGGTATGGTCGGCCCCGTTGAGGGCGTCCTGGAGTTGCTTCGGGGCCCGGCTGCGCCGGCGCGGCACCGGCGGGAGCTCCTGTCCGGGCAGCGGGGGCACCGGGTATCCGCCCGCCATCGGGTCGAACTCCCCCTTCGGTAGGGCGGGTTCGGGCTCGGGCTCCTTCTTCAGGAAGTCCCGCAGCAGGGCGAGCAGCAGGATCGCCCCGACCGGCGCGCCGACGTACAGCACCACCTCGCCGAAGCCATAGCCCTCGTTGCGCAGCGCCCGCACGCTCGCGATCAGCACCAGCCACACCAGCGAGACCGGGATCAGCACCTTCCAGCCCAGCTTCATGAACTGGTCGTAGCGGAACCGGGGCAGCGTGCCGCGCAGCCAGATGAAGAAGAACAGCAGCAGCTGGATCTTCAGCGTGATCCACAGCATCGGCCACCAGCCGTGGTTGGCGCCCTCCCAGAAGGTCGACACCGGCCACGGGGCCCGCCAGCCGCCCAGGAACAGGGTGGAGGCCACCGCCGAGACGGTCACCATGTTGACGTACTCGGCCAGCATGAACATCGCGAACTTCAGCGAGGAGTACTCGGTGTTGAAACCGCCGACCAGCTCGCCCTCGGCCTCCGGGAGGTCGAACGGCGCCCGGTTGGTCTCACCCACCATCGCGATGATGTACACGATGAACGACACCGGCAGCAGCGCCGCGAACCAGGTCGGCTGCTGGTGCGCCACGATCTCCGAGGTCGACATCGACCCCGAGTAGATGAACACCGCCGCGAAGGACAGGCCCATCGCGATCTCGTAGCTGACCATCT
Organism: Kitasatospora sp. NPDC088264; assembly: GCF_040685715.1. NCBI lineage: Bacteria > Bacillati > Actinomycetota > Actinomycetes > Kitasatosporales > Streptomycetaceae > Kitasatospora > Kitasatospora sp. NPDC088264. Next base: position 125,213 of record NZ_JBFBIR010000021.1, on the reverse strand, counting down.
GCGCGGCCGAGCGCAGCCCGCCCAGCAGCGGGTACGTCGAACCGGACGACCAGCCGGCCAGCACGATGCCGTAGATGCCGATCGAGGCCGTCGCCAGGATGTACAGCAGCGCCACCGGGAAGTCGGTCAGCTGCATCGCCGTCCGGGTGCCGAAGATCGACACCTCGTTGCCGGCCGGCCCGAACGGGATCACCGCGAAGGCCATGAACGCCGGGACGGCGCAGACGATCGGGGCCAGGATGTAGACCACCTTGTCCGCGCCCTTGACCACCAGGTCTTCCTTGAGCGCGAGCTTCACGCCGTCCGCCAGGGACTGCAGTATCCCCCACGGCCCGTGCCGGTTCGGCCCGATGCGCAGCTGCATCCAGGCCACCACCTTGCGCTCCCAGACGATCGCGATCAGCACCGTCAGGACCAGGAAGCCGAAGCAGAACACCGCCTTCAGCAGCACCAGCCACCACGGGTCCTGCCCGAAGAAGTGGAGCGTCTCGTACGGCTGCGGAGTCATCGCTCCTCCCCTTCGCTGCCCGCGTCGCCCGCCGCGGCCTCGGCCCTCGCGGCCGGCTCGGGGGCGGCCACGGCGATCGTGACCAGATGGCCGACGGTGGTGCCGAGCGCGCGGTGGGCGCCGCCCGGCGTGGAGTTGAGCGGGATCCAGACCGTGCGGTCCGGGATCGAGTCGGTGACCTCCAGCGGCAGGGTCAGCGAGCCGGCCGGGCCGGTCAGCCGCAGCGCCCCGCCCGCCCCACCCGCCTCGGCGCCGGCCTCCGGCGCACCGACCTCCTTCGCGGTGGCCGGCGAGACCCGGGCCACCGCCCGGTGCCGGGTGCCCGCCAGGTGCGGATCACCCTGCTGCAACGTGCCGTTGTCCAGCAGCTGGCGCCAACCCGCCAGCACCGCCTGGCCGGTGGCCGGGCGGGGCAGCACGCCGGGATGCGCGGCCGGGTCCGCGGACCGGTCACCCGTCCACGGGGTGAAGTGGTCCAGCTCCAGCCGGGCCGCCCGGACGTCCGGCAGGCCCAGCCGGTGGCCCAGCGCCTCCGCCAGCATGGTCAGCACCCGCAGGTCCGGGTACAGGTGGCGGCCCATCTGCTGATCGGGCTTGAGCGCCGCCTCGAACATCCGCAGCCGGCCCTCCCAGTCCAGGAAGGCGCCGGCCTTCTCCGCCACCGCCGCCACCGGCAGCACCACGTCCGCGCGCGCCGTCACCGCGGAGGGCCGCAGCTCCAGCGACACCACGAACGGCACCGCCGCCAGCGCCGCGTCGGCCAGCGCCGGATCCGGCAGGTCGTCCGGGTCGACGCCGCCGACCAGCAGCGCGTCCAGCTCGCCGTGCGCCGCGGCCGTCAGGATCTGCTCGGTGTCCCGGCCCGGCCGGGACGGCAGCTCCGCCACCCCCCACACCCCGGCGGCCTCCGCCCGGGCGGCCGGAGCCGCCACCGGACGGCCGCCGGGCAGCAGCCCCGGCAGCAGGCCCGCCTCGACCGCACCGCGCTCACCCGCCCGGCGCGGCACCCACGCCAGCCGGGCGCCGGTCGCGTGCGCCAGGCGCAGCACCGCCGTCAGCGCGCCCGGGGCGGCGGCCAGCCGCTCGCCCACCAGGATCACCGCGCCCGGGCCGCGCAGCAGCTCGGCGGCCCGCCCGGCCTCGTCGTTCAGCGGCTCGTCGGCGGCCAGCGCGGCGAACCACTCCGCCTCCGTGCCCGGGGCGGCCGGCAGCAGCGCGCCGCGCAGCTTGGCCAGGCCCCGGGAGGCGAACGCCGCCACCGAGTACACCTTCAGGCCCCGGTCGCGGCTGGCCTTGCGCAGCCGCAGGAAGACGATCGGCGACTCCTCCTCCGGCTCGAAACCCGCCAGCAGCACCGCCGGCGCCTGCTCCAGCTGCTCGTAGGTCAGGCCCTCGCCGTCCACGTCCACCCCGCGCCCGGCGACGGCGGCGGCCAGGAAGTCCGCCTCCTCGCCGCTGTGCGGGCGGGCCCGGAAGTCCACGTCGTTGGTGCCGAGCACCACCCGCGCGAACTTCCCGTACGCGTAGGCGTCCTCGACGGTGACCCGGCCACCGGTCAGCACCCCGACGCGGGCGCCGCGCAGTCCCTCGGCGGCCCGGGCGAGCGCCTCCGGCCAGGAGGCGGGCACCAGCTCGCCGTCCACCCGCACCAGCGGGGTGGCGATCCGGTCCCGCTGCTGGGCGTAGCGGAACGCGAACCGGCCCTTGTCGCAGTTCCACTCCTCGTTGACCGCCGGGTCCTCGCCCGCCAGCCGGCGCAGCACCTTGCCGCGCCGGTGGTCGGTGCGCTGGGCGCAGCCCGAGGAGCAGTGCTCGCACACGCTCGGCGAGGAGACCAGGTCGAACGGGCGGGAGCGGAAGCGGTAGGCCGCCGAGGTCAGGGCGCCCACCGGGCAGATCTGGATGGTGTTCCCGGAGAAGTACGAGTCGAGCGGCTCGTCGTCCCCGGTGCCGACCTGCTGGAGCGCGCCGCGTTCCAGCAGGTCGATGAACGGGTCCCCGGCGATCTGCTGCGAGAAGCGGGTGCAGCGCGCGCACAGCACGCAGCGCTCCCGGTCCAGCAGCACCTGGGTGCTGAGCGGGATCGGCTTCTCGTAGGTGCGCTTCATCCCCTCGAAGCGGGTGTCGGCGTCACCCGTGGACATCGCCTGGTTCTGCAGCGGGCACTCGCCGCCCTTGTCGCAGACCGGGCAGTCCAGCGGGTGGTTGATCAGCAGCAGCTCCATCACGCCGCGCTGCGCCTTCTCGGCCACCGGTGAACTCACCTGGGTGCGCACCACCATGCCCTCGGCGACCGGGATGGTGCAGGAGGCGACGGGCTTGCGCTGGCCCTCGATCTCGACGATGCACTGCCGGCAGGCGCCGGCCGGGTCGAGCAGCGGGTGGTCGCAGAAGCGCGGGATCTGGGTGCCGATCCGTTCGGCGGCCCGGATCACCAACGTCCCCTTGGGGACCTGCACTTCGACGCCGTCGATGGTGAGCGTGACCAGCTCGACCGCGGCCTTGTCGCCCGTGGAGGTGGATGGCTCTGTGATCGTCACGCGTGCACCTCCCTTTCGGTGGCGGACTGGTGGCCGGGGCGGGGGCCGTCGGCCCAGACGGTGGAGGCGGCCGGGTCGAACGGGCAGCGGCGCTCGGCCAGGTGCTGCTCGTACTCGGCCCGGAAGTGCTGGAGGGAGGAGACGATCGGGCTCGCGGCGCCGTCGCCCAGTGCGCAGAAGGACTTGCCGTTGATGTTGTCGGCGATGTCGAGGAGCTTCTCCAGGTCCCCGTCGACGCCCGCGCCCGCCTCGATCCGTTTGAGCAGCTGGACCAGCCAGTAGGTGCCCTCGCGGCAGGGGGTGCACTTGCCGCAGGACTCGTGGGCGTAGAACTCGGTCCAGCGGGTGACCGCCCGCACCACGCAGGTGGTCTCGTCGAAGACCTGCAGCGCCTTGGTGCCGAGCATCGAGCCAGCCGCGCCGACACCCTCGTAGTCCAGCGGGACGTCCAGGTGCTCGTCGGTGAACATCGGGGTGGACGAGCCGCCCGGGGTCCAGAACTTGAGCCGGTGCCCGGGGCGGACGCCGCCGCTCATGTCCAGCAGCTGGCGCAGCGTGATGCCCAGCGGCGCCTCGTACTGGCCGGGGTTGGTGACGTGGCCGGAGAGCGAGTACAGCGTGAAGCCGGGGGACTTCTCGGTGCCCAGGCCCTTGAACCACTCCTTGCCGCGGGCCAGGATCGGCGGCACCGAGGCGATCGACTCGACGTTGTTGACCACCGTCGGGCAGGCGTACAGGCCGGCGATCGCCGGGAACGGCGGCCGCAGCCGGGGCTGGCCGCGGCGGCCCTCCAGCGAGTCCAGCAGTGCCGTCTCCTCGCCGCAGATGTAGGCGCCGGCGCCGGCGTGCACGGTGATGTCGAGGTCGACGCCCGAGCCGAGGATGTCCCGGCCGAGCAGCCCGGCCTGGTACGCCTCGGCGACGGCCGCGTGCAGGCGGCGCAGCACCGGGACGACCTCGCCGCGCAGGTAGATGAACGCGTGGTCGCAGCGGATCGCGTAGGAGGCGATGATCATGCCCTCGATCAGCGCGTGCGGGTTGGCGAACAGCAGCGGGATGTCCTTGCAGGTGCCCGGCTCGGACTCGTCCGCGTTGACCACCAGGTAGTGCGGCTTGCCGTCGTTCTGCGGGATGAACTGCCACTTCATCCCGGTGGGGAAGCCGGCGCCGCCGCGACCGCGCAGCCCGGAGTCCTTCACCAGGGCGATCACGTCGTCCGGCGGCATCGCCAGGGCCGCCTTGAGGCCGTCGTAGCCGTGGTGGCGGCGGTAGGTGGCCAGCGTCCAGGGCCGTTCGTCGTCCCAGGAGGCGGACAGGACGGGGGTGAGCAGCTTCTCGGCCGGCTCGGCGGCGGTCATCACGCTTCCGTCCCTTCGTGGCCGGTGCCCTCGTGGCGGGGCGCGACGACCTTGGTGCCGCCGGTGCCGGGCAGCGCCTCGCCCTTGGCCAGGCGCAGGCCGGCCAGCGAGGGCGCGCCGCCCGCGCCGGACTCGTCGTTGGCACCCGGGCGCTCGTCGGGGAAGCCCGCCAGGATCCGGGCGGACTCCTTGAAGGTGCACAGCCGGGCGCCGCGGGTCGGCCGGACCTCCCGGCCCGCGCGCAGGTCGTCGACCAGCCGCTTGGCGCTCTCCGGGGTCTGGTCGTCGAAGAACTCCCAGTTGACCATCACCACGGGCGCGTAGTCGCAGGCCGCGTTGCACTCGATGTGCTCGATCGAGATCTCGCCATCCCCGGTGGTCTCGTTGTTGCGCACGCCGAGGTGCTGCTGGAGCTCGTCGAAGATCTGGTCGCCGCCGAGCACCGCGCACAGGGTGTTGGTGCAGACCCCGACGTGGTACTTCCCGGCCGGGCGCCGCCGGTACATGGTGTAGAAGGTGGCGACGGCGGTGACCTCGGCGGTGGTGAGGTCCAGCTGCTCGGCGCAGAACCGGATGCCGGTCGGGCTGACGAAGCCCTCCTCGGCCTGCACCAGGTGCAGCAGCGGCAGCAGCGCCGACCGGGCCTGCGGGTAGCGGCCGATCAGCTCCGCGGCGTCGGCGGCAAGCCGGGCGTGCACCTCCTCGGGGTACGGTGTGGCCGGCAGCGCCGGCATCCCCAACTGGACGTCTGTCACCGGTCCACGCCTCCCATCACCGGGTCGATCCCGGCCACCGCGACGATCACGTCGGCGACCTGGCCGCCCTCGCACATCGCCGCCATCGTCTGCAGATTGGTGAACGACGGATCCCGGAAATGGACCCGGTACGGGCGCGTCCCGCCGTCGCTGACCACGTGCACGCCCAGCTCGCCCTTGGGCGACTCGACCGCCGCGTACGCCTGGCCGACCGGGACCCTGAAGCCCTCGGTGACCAGCTTGAAGTGGTGGATCAGGGCCTCCATCGAGGTGCCCATGATCTTGCGGATGTGGTCGAGCGAGTTGCCCATCCCGTCCGGGCCGACGGCGAGTTGGGCGGGCCAGGCGATCTTCTTGTCGGCCACCATCACCGGGCCCGGCCGCAGCCGGTCCAGGCACTGCTCGACGATCCCCAGCGACTGCCGCATCTCCTCCAGGCGGATCAGGAAGCGGCCGTAGGAGTCGGCGCTGTCCGCGATCGCGACCTCGAAGTCGTAGTCCTGGTAGCCGCAGTACGGGTCGGTCTTGCGCAGGTCGTGCGGCAGGCCGGTGGCGCGCAGGATCGGGCCGGTGGCGCCGAGGGCCAGGCAGCCGGGCAGGTCGAGGAAGCCGACGTCGACCAGGCGCGCCTTGAACACCGGGTTCCCGGTGGCGAGTTTGTCGTACTCGTGCATCCGGGAGCGCAGGGTCTTCACGCATTCGCGGATCTGGTCGACGGCGCCGGGCGGGAGGTCCTGGGCGAGGCCGCCGGGGCGCACGTACGCGTGGTTCATGCGCAGGCCGGTGACCAGCTCGAAGACGTCCAGGATCAGCTCGCGGTCGCGGAAGCCGTAGATCATCAGGGTGGTGGAGCCGATCTCCATGCCACCGGTGGCCAGGCAGACCAGGTGCGAGGCGATCCGGTTGAGCTCCATCATCAGCACCCGGATCACGCTGACCCGGTCCGGGATGTCGTCGGTGATGCCGAGCAGCTTCTCGACGGCCAGGCAGTACGCGGTCTCGTTGAACAGCGGGGTCAGGTAGTCCATCCGGGTCACGAAGGTGGTGCCCTGGACCCAGTTGCGGAACTCCATGTTCTTCTCGATGCCGGTGTGGAGGTAGCCGATGCCGCAGCGGGCCTCCTTCACCGTCTCGCCGTCGATCTCCAGGATCAGCCGCAGCACGCCGTGGGTGGACGGGTGCTGGGGGCCCATGTTGACGATGATGCGCTCGTCGTCGGCCCGGCCGACCGCCTCGACCACCTCGCCCCAGTCGCCGCCGGTGACCGTGAAGACCCGGCCCTCGGTGGTCTCCCGGGCCTCTGCCTGCTCGGTCTCCTCGTGGGGTCGAGTCTCTTCGTCGTGCCGAGCATCTTCGTGGTGCCGAGTACTCATCAGCTGTACGACCTCCGCTGGTCGGGAGCCGGGATCTGGGCGCCCTTGTACTCGACGGGGATGCCGCCGAGCGGGTAGTCCTTGCGCTGCGGGTGGCCCAGCCAGTCGTCCGGCATCATGATCCGGGTGAGCGCCGGGTGGCCTTCGAAGACCAGGCCGAAGAAGTCGTAGGCCTCGCGCTCGTGCCAGTCGTTGGTCGGGTAGACGCTCACCACGGAGGGGATGCGCGGGTCGGCGTCCGGCGCGGTGACCTCCACCCGGATCAGCCGTCCGTGGGTGATCGACCGCAGGTGGTAGACCGCGTGCAGCTCGCGGCCCTTGTCGTCGGGGTAGTGCACGCCGCTCACGCCCAGGCACAGTTCGAAGCGCAGCGCCGGGTCGTCGCGCAGGGTGCGGGCGGTCCGGAGCAGGTGGGCGCGGTCGATGTGGAAGGTGAGCTCGCCGCGGTCGACGACGGTCTTCTCGATCACCTCGACCGGGTCCAGGCCCTGCTCCTCCAGGGCGCCCTCCAGCTCGTCGGCGACCTCGTCGAACCAGCCGCCGTACGGCCGTTCGCTCGGGCCGGGCAGCACGATCGGCGCGGCCAGGCCGCCGAAGCCGGAGGTGTCGCCGCTGTCCTGGGCACCGAACATGCCCTGCCGGCGGCCGACCACCTCGACCGGGATCTCGCGGACCGGGTGCTCGCGACGGGTCTCGGGTAGCTGCTCGTTCATCGCAGCAGCCCCCGCATCTCGCTGACCGGGGTGGCCTTGAGGGCGAGCGCCTCGCCCAGTTCCTCGGCCCGGATCCGGTTCGCGCCCAGCGGCTCGTGCTGGATCTTGTCGTGCAGCTTCAGGATGGCGTCCATCAGCATCTCCGGGCGGGGCGGGCAACCGGGCAGGTAGATGTCCACCGGGACGATGTGGTCGACGCCCTGCACGATCGCGTAGTTGTTGAACATCCCGCCCGAGGAGGCGCAGACGCCCATCGAGATGACCCACTTCGGGTTGGCCATCTGGTCGTACACCTGGCGCAGCACCGGGGCCATCTTCTGGCTCACCCGACCCGCCACGATCATCAGATCGGCCTGCCGGGGGGAACCCCGGAACACCTCCATGCCGAACCGGGCCAGGTCGTAGCGGCCGGCGCCGGTGGTCATCATCTCGATCGCGCAGCAGGCCAGACCGAAGGTGGCCGGGAAGAGTGACGCCTTGCGCACCCAACCGGCGGCCGTCTCCACGGTCGTGAGCAGAAAGCCGCTCGGCAGCTTCTCCTCGATTCCCATCAGATCCCTCTCAATGCCCTCAAGAAGCCCTCAAGTCCTGTGGTACGTCGGCCCGTTCGGGCTTGTCCGCTCGTTCACAAAGGCGGCGGCCACCCCGCGCTCAGTCCCACTCCAGGCCGCCGCGGCGCCACACGTAGGCGTAGGCGACGAAGACCGTGGCGATGAACAGGAGCATCTCGACCAACCCGAAGATCCCCAGGGCGTCGAAGGTCACCGCCCAGGGATAGAGAAAGACGATCTCGATGTCGAAGACGATGAAGAGCATCGCCGTCAGGTAGTACTTGATCGGGAACCGACCGCCGCCCACGGGCTGCGGGGTCGGCTCGATGCCGCACTCGTACGCCTCCAACTTGGCCCGGTTGTAGCGCTTGGGGCCGGTGAGTGAGGCCATCACGACGGAGCCGACCGCGAACGCCGCCGCGATGGCACCGAGTACGAGGATCGGCGCGTAGGCATTCATAGCCCCCGCTCCCTCCGTCCAGTCGTCCTTGACTGCAGATCGGAACCGGCAGGTCACGCTGAGGTGAACCCGCGTTCCGGTTCCCGGGATCCACCTCATGTGAGGCAGTTCACAAAGCCTGGAACGAGCGCATCCTATGCCCGTCGGCTTGTGATCTGCGACACGCAGTTCAACGTCATCTTTGTGATCTACGCCACGATGGGAATCGTGCCGAATATGAACATGCCCAGAGTTGTCAACACAAAGAAGTCAAATGGTCACAACCAGTCGCATTTACTTGTGAAGCGGCTGGTCAGAGCCGCGCTCCTATATCAACTATGCGTCGACGGGAGCAAATTTCGAGGCGTCATGTTGACGTGTTATAGCGGCTCACCCTGAGGGGTGGCGGGGGACCGAACGCTCGCTTGACCCTTCGTTCACAAGCGTGCGAAACGGTCCTCGGGGCCCTCCCCCTCCCGCCGCCCGCCGCCCGCCGCCCGGTACGCCGAGCACCAGCCGGGCTGGGGCACGGTCTACGCCCGTCGGACGCTGAGTCGCCGGTGACCACCACAGCGGATCACACCGGGGACGGCTCCGGGCCCCGCTCCCCGACCCCGGTCGCGGACTCGGCGACAACAGATCCAGCGGCCTCGGACTCGACGGCCTCGGACTCGACGGCCTCGGACTCAACGGCCTCGGACTCAACGGCTTCGGTCTCCCCGCGCCGGACGGGAGCGGGAGCGGGGACGGAGGCGGGAGCGGTGCGGCGGCCCCACTCGGTGGCGACCATGACCAGGGCTCCGCCGACCAGGGCGAGCGGACCCATCCGGTTCCCGGCGATGGTGATGCCGAAGACGGCGGCCCACAGCGGTTCGGTGCCGAGCAACAGACTCACCCGGGACGGCGAGGTGGCGCGGACAGCCCACATCTGAACGAAGAAGGCGAACAGCGTGCACAACAGGGACAGGTACAGCAACCAGGCCCACTGGCCGGGCCCGTACGAGCGGGCGACGGCCCACGGCGACGGCCCTACGGCCGGCGCGACGGCCGCGAACACGGCTGTCGCGACGGCGAGTTGGACCCAGGTCAGGGCCAGCATGTCGGTTCCGCGGACGGCGCGGGCGCGGGCCGTCGCCAGGACGAAGGCCGAGCGAACCAGGGCGGCGCCCAGCACCAGCAGGTCGCCGAGCGAAGGCGGGCGCAGCCCGCCGTCCCCGGTGAGCAGCGCGACGCCGAGCACGGCCAGCGCGGCGGCCGCGAGGAAGGCGCGCGGCGGCGCCGTCCGGCTGAGGACGCTCTCGCCGAGCGGGGTGAGCACCATCGCGAGGCTGATGATCAGCCCGGCATTGGTGGCGGAGGTGTGCACGGCACCGTACGTCTCCAGCAGGAAGATCCCGCTGAGCACCAGCCCCAGTGCGCCGCCGCCCAGCCACTCGGCGCGGCTCAGCCTCCGTAGCGCCGGCCAGGCGACCATCCCGAGCAGCGGCAGCACCAGCCCGAACCGCAGGACCAGCATCGCCACGGCCGTCCCGGGCTCCGCCACCCGCTGGACGGCGAGGAAGCTCGACCCCCACACCACCGCCACCAGGAGAACCGGCAGGTCGCGAAGGGCCGATGAGGACGAAGACACGGACAGGGAGGCGCGCATGAGTCAGATCCCTCCGAGCGAACGGAACCGGCGGGGCGCGAGTACCGTACGGCGTCGGACGGACCCTGGAGCTGGGCGGAGGGCGCAGCTATCGACGGGGCGGAGCATGGAGCAGGGGGACGCCATCCTCCCGCACCGGCCCACCCGTGATCAACGCCCTGCCGCAGCTCACTGGATCTCCGGCGGGCTCCAGCGCCCCCGGGGCCGACGTCCTTCCCAGGCCCGGCAGGTCAGCGGGCAAGCAGGCCGTTCGCCGCGGCGATCTCCTCGATGTCGGCCGGGGTCCCGGACATGATGGCGCGGACGTGCTCGGTGACGAGCTCGACCGGCCAGTTCCACCAGGCCGCACGGAGCAGTCGCTCGACGTCGGCGCCCTCGAAGCGGCGCCGGATCGGGCGGGCGGGGTTGCCGCCGACGATGGTGTAGGGCTCGACGTCGGCGGTGACCATCGCACCGGCCGCGATGATCGCGCCGTCGCCGATCCGGACGCCGGGCAGGACAGTGGCGCCGAAGCCGAACCAGACGTCGTTGCCGATCACGGTGTCGCCCCGGCTGGGCAGGCCGGTGACGAGGTCGAGGGTCCGCTCGGTCCACTCGCCGCCGAACATCGTGAACGGGAAGGTGGACACGCCGATGGTCGGGTGGGCGGCGCCGGCCATCAGGAAGCGGGCCCCGGTGGCGATCGCGCAGTACTTTCCGATCACCAGCCGCTCGGGTCCGTAGGCGTAGAGGACGTTGCGCTCCTCGAAGCGGGTGGCCCCTTCGGGGTCGTCGAAGTAGGTGTACTCGCCGACCTCGATCCGCGGGTCGGTGACGAGCGGGCGCAGCAGGACGACCCGGTCGTGGCCGGCGAGCGGGTGCAGGGCAGTGGGGTCGGGAATGGCGGTGGCGGTCACGCAGACTCCTCTCGTAACGCGACCAAGGTCGCATTACGATGAGCATGGCACGGCCGCCACACCACAGCAAGCCTTAACGCGACTGGAGTCGACTTTGAACGAGAACGCCCCGGAGCCGACCCACCCCGCGACGACCCACCCCGCCACCACCGCACACCCCGCGACGACCGCCCCCGCCACCACCGCACAGCCCGCGACGACCCACCTCGAAACGACCCACCCCGAGCGCCGCACCCCGACCCCGCGCCCCGGCGGCCGCAGCGCCCGGGTCCGGGAGGGGGTGGTCGCCGCCACGCTCGCCGAGGTCGCCGAGAAGGGGTACGACGGCCTCACCGTCGAGGCGGTCGCGAGCCGCTCCGGCGTCCACAAGGCGACGCTGTACCGGCGGTGGGGCGGAGTGGACGGCCTGGTCGCGGACGCCCTGACCGCCTCGGCCGACCGGCCCTGGCCGCTGCCCGACACCGGCGACCTCCGCGAGGACCTGCGGCTGATCACCCGGGAGGTGTTCACCGTCTTCACCGATCCCGACCTGGGGGCCACCCCCACCGCGCTGATCTTCGCCGCTCAGCGCTCCGACACCGGCGCGACCGCCCTGCGCGCCTTCTTCGCCTCCCGCCACCGCCAGGCCGCCGAGGTCGCCGAACGAGCCGTCGCCCGGGGCGAGTTGCCCACCGGAACGGACGGCGCCGAGGTGGTCCGGGCCGCCACCGCTCCGCTCTACTACCGGCTGTTCGTCACCGGCGAGCCGCTGGACGCCCACACCGCCGAGCGGGCCGCCGACGCCGCCGCGCTGGCCGCCCGCGCCGGGCTGTTCACCTCCGCACCCCGGGCCAACCCCGTTCCCCCGGAGCCCTCCTGACCCTCCACCCGCCCGACGGGGCCTGAAACCCAACGGCCCCTACCGACCTCTACCGGATCGCCGCCCCGGCGTGGATGATGGCGCCATGCCAACCCCGCCGTCCACCACCCTCCGGAAGGCCCGTCACGTGAAGCGCGCACCCTGGGCCCTGCTCGCCGTCGCCACCGTCCTCCCGCTCACGGCGAGCACCGGCACCGCCGTCGCGGACACCCCGCCGCCCGCGCCCGCCTGCGCCTACACGCCCGCGGTGCCGGCCGACAACTTCAAGGGCATCCCCGTCTTCGACGCCAAGAAGGCCGCCCAGCCCTACCGCGCCACCCTGCGCACCAGCCAGGGCGCGATCACCTTCCAGGCGCTGACCGACAAGGCGCCCTGCACCACCTTCTCGTTCCGCTTCCTCGCCGAGCACGACTACTTCGACCGCAGCCACTGCCACCGCCTCACCACCCAGCGGCTCTACGTCCTGCAGTGCGGCGACCCGACCGGAACGGGCAGCGGCGGGCCCGGCTACTCCTTCCCGGACGAGAACCTCACCGGCGCCACCTACCCGGCCGGCACCGTGGCGATGGCCAACGCCGGTCCGAACACCAACGGCAGCCAGTTCTTCTTCGTCTGGAAGGACACCAAGCTCTCCCCCGCCTACACCCCGTTCGGCCGGATCACGGCGGGCCTGGACGTCCTGCAGAAGATCGCCGCGGGCGGCGAGGACGACCAGAACAACCCCGGCGACGGCTTCCCCACCCTCCCCGTGAACATCCGCCACGTGAAGATCAGCACCCGCTGACCGGGAGCCCGCCCCTCACCCCCCACGCCGTTCCCGTGCGTCCGCAGCGCCTCCCGTACGGTGGCAGCACCAACGACACCGCACGGGAGCAGCGCGCATGGACAGCCGGATCTGGGAGAGCGTGGACCACCTCGTCGCGTGGCTCGACGAGCAGGGCACGCAGTCGCCCCGGGAGGAGCGCCTGCTGCGGATCCTCAAGCTCTCCGAGGAGGTCGGCGAGGTCGGCGCCGCGGTGATCGGCGCCACCGGCCAGAACCCGCGCAAGGGCGTCACCCACAGCTGGGAGGACGTCCAGCACGAGCTCTGCGACGTCGTCTTCACCGCCCTCGTCGCCCTCCGGACGCTCACCCCCGACGCGGCCCGGGTCTTCGCCGACCGCCTCGCCTACGTCGAACAGCGCTCCGCCGCCTCCCGCCGCCCGGCGGACGGGGAGCGGAAGACGGCGGAGGAGACGCCCTGAGGTCCTGGAAGGGACCGGGGGGCCGGGGGGACCGAGGGGGCCGGTAGAAGGCCCCGGGCCCGCTACGCGTTGGGCGCGACCTTCGCGAGGCCGTTGATGATGCGGTCCATCGCGTCGCCGCCCTGCGGGTCGGTGAGGTTGGCGAGCATCTTGAGGGTGAAGCGCATCAGCATCGGGTGGGTGAGGCCGCGCTGGGTGGCGAGCTGCATCACCTTGGGGTTGCCGATGAGCTTCACGAAGGCGCGGCCCATCGTGTAGTAGCCGCCGTAGACGTCCTTGAGGACGCGCGGGTAGCCCTGCAGAGCGCGCTCGCGCCCGGTCTCGGTGACCCGGGCGTGGGCCTGGACGATGACGCCGGCGGCGATCTGGCCGGATTCCATCGCGTAGGCGATGCCCTCGCCGTTGAACGGGTTGACCATGCCGCCCGCGTCGCCGACGAGCAGCAGGCCGCGGGTGTAGTGCGGCTGCCGGTTGAAGGCCATCGGCAGCGCGGCGCCGCGGATCGGGTCGGTCATGTTCTCGGGGGTGTAGCCCCACTCCTCCGGCATGCCGGCGCACCAGGCCTTGAGCACCTCGCGCCAGTCGAGTTCGCCGAACGCGGGCGAGGAGTTGAGGATGCCGAGGCCGACGTTGGAGGTGCCGTCGCCCATGCCGAAGACCCAGCCGTACCCGGGCAGCTGCTTGCGCTGGCCGCCGCGGGTGTCCCACAGCTCCAGCCAGGACTCCAGGTAGTCGTCGTCGTGGCGCGGCGAGGTGAAGTACGTCCGGTAGGCGACGCCCATCGGGCGGTCCTCGCGGCGGTGCAGGCCCATGGCGAGCGAGAGCCGGGTGGAGTTGCCGTCGGCGGCGACCACCAGCGGGGCGCGGAAGGTGACCGGCCGCTTCTCGTCGCCGAGCTTGGCGGTGACGCCGACGATCCGGCCGGTGCGCTCGTCCAGGACGGGCCCGCTGACGTTGCAGCGCTCGTAGAGCCGGGCGCCGGCCTTCTCGGCCTGACGGACCAGCAGCTCGTCGAAGTCGGCGCGCTTGCGGACCAGGCCGTAGTCGGGGAAGGCGGACAGCTCGGGCCAGTCCAGCTCCAGCCGGACGCCGCCGCCGATGATGCGCAGGCCCTTGTTGTGCAGCCAGCCGTTCTCGGTGGAGACGTCGATGCCCATGTCCACCAGCTGCTTGGTGGCGCGGGGGGTGAGGCCGTCGCCGCAGACCTTCTCGCGCGGGAACGCGGTCTTCTCCAGCAGCAGCACGTCCAGCCCGGCCTGGGCGAGGTAGTACGCGGTGGTGGACCCGGCCGGACCCGCGCCGACCACGATGACGTCGGCCGTGCTCTCGACCGGGCTGTCCGGTTTCGTCAGATCGGCTGCGGTCTCGGACACGGTGGACACTCTCCTGGAGCTGCGGCTGTGGGGACGGCGGCTTCTGTCTCCGGCAGTCTAGTTCCGTCCCCGCCGCCGGAAACGACCACGCCCCCACACCGCCGGTGCAACGGCTACCCGAGCTTGTACGCCCGGTGCAGCGCGACGATGCCGCCGGTGAGGTTGCGCCAGGCGACCTTGGACCAGCCGCTCTCCTGCAGCCGGGCCGCCAGCTCGGGCTGGTCGGGCCAGGAGCGGATGGACTCGGCGAGGTACACGTACGCGTCCGGGTTGCTGCTGACCGCGGTGGCGACCGGCGGCAGGGCGCGCATCAGGTACTCGGTGTAGACCGTCCGGAACGGCGTCCAGGTCGGGGTGGAGAACTCGCAGATCACCAGCTTGCCGCCGGGCTTGGTGACGCGCTGCATCTCGCGCAGCGCCGCGTCGGTGTCCTGGACGTTGCGCAGCGCGAAGGAGATCGTCACCGAGTCGAAGGTGCCGTCCGCGAACGGCAGCCGGGTGGCGTCGCCGGCGGTGAGCGGCAGCTCGGGGTGGCGGCGCTTGCCCTCGACGAGCATGCCGACGGAGAAGTCGCACGGGACGACCTGCGCGCCGGCCTCGGCGAAGGGCAGCGAGGAGGTGCCGGTGCCGGCTCCGAGGTCGAGCACGAGGTCCCCCGGTCCGGCGTCCACCGCCTCGGCCACCGCCCGGCGCCAGGCGCGGGCCTGGCCGAGGGACAGCACGTCGTTGGTGCGGTCGTACTTGGCCGCGACGTCGTCGAACATGGCGGCGACTTCGTGCGGCTGCTTGTCCAGAGAGGCTCGGGTCACGCCCCCATTGTTCACCCTGGCGCCGACACCCCGACCAACGGGGCACGCCGCGGGGCGTCCGCACCCGCCGCACGGGCCCCGCCGCACGCCCCCGCCGTCCAGCGCCCCCGCCCGGCCCCACCGGTGCCGCGCGCCCCGTCAGTGCTGCGCGCGCCGCCCGCTCGCGCGCCGCCGGCGCCGGGAGCGCTTGCCGTGGGTTATCGCGGGCATCCCGTCGGCCAGCGCCCCGGTCGCCAGTGCGACGGTGGTGGCCAGCCGGCCCTGCCCGGCGCGGACCGCGAGCGCCCGCCGGTGCCGCCGGATGCGCAGCACGCAGATCACGAACATCCCGACCGCGACCGGCACGCTGAACCGGGCCAGGCCGACGCCGACCGGCTGCGGGTAGGTGTCGCCGCAGATCCGCACCGCGCCCGGGTCGTCGGCGGCGTGCTCCAGGCAGATCGGGTCGCCGATCCTGGCGCCGTCGGCGAGCGGCAGCGCGGCCGCGGTGTGCGACTGGCCGGACGCCCGGTAGCTGACGGCACTGTAGGAGCCGCCGCCGGTGGGGAGCTGGGTGACGACGCCTTCGACTCTCACGGGGTGGGCGCCGATCCGGTCGGCCTGGTCGGCCTGACGCCAGCCGAGCAGGCACATGCCGACGGCCAGCACGGCGCTGAGCACGGCGGCGAGGTACCAACCACGGCCCAACCGCGGGGATCGCGGCGGGGGGACGGTCGCGGATCGCATGGTTCCTGTCCTGGCTTGCCTTCGGGGCCTGGGACACGGCCCCGCCACCCGCGGGC
The DNA here is from genome assembly GCF_040685715.1 of Kitasatospora sp. NPDC088264. NCBI lineage: Bacteria > Bacillati > Actinomycetota > Actinomycetes > Kitasatosporales > Streptomycetaceae > Kitasatospora > Kitasatospora sp. NPDC088264. Next base: position 109,365 of record NZ_JBFBIR010000021.1, on the reverse strand, counting down.
ACGGGCGGTAGGTGGTGAGGGTACGGAGTGAGCTGTCCGGGATCGTATCCGCTGGCGGGCCCTCAGGTCACGGCGAAGGGGGAATCACCCCACAGGGTGGACAGTGGAGTTCGGCGGCACACGAAGGAAGTGCCGTACGCCGCAAGGAAGTCCGACTACCGGCGAGTACGTCGTCCGGTTCCCGGCCCCGTTCAGCGCCGCCGGTACACCAACCGCCCGCCCAGCACGGCGGCCAGGCAACCGCCCGGCGATGGCTGGGCGAAGCCCTCCCCAACGGCCGGGAACACCGCGAAGTCGGCCCGGCCGCCCGCCGCCACCCGGCCGTGCACGGCCGCCGCGAGCGGCAGCACCGACAGCGGGTCCAGCGGGCCGTCCGCCGGGGCCGTCGCGTCCGGGGCGCCCGGCAGCGCGACCAGCCCGGAGCGCGCCACGGCCGTGCGCACCGCGGCCCGCTCGAACGGCCCGGCCACCGCCGTCACCCCGAACCCGAGCATCCGTTGCAGCCCGCGCCGGGCGCTCGCGCCGCAGCGCCCCTCGTCCACGGAGCCCGTCAGCCCGTCCGCGACCGGCTCGACGCCGATCTCCTCGCGCGGGTCCGGGTGGTAGGCGTGTTCCAGCAGCCGGTGCCCGTACGGGTTGCGCAGCCCCGGCGTGAGCACCGCGGCGCCCCAGTCCCGCAGTCGCGCCCCCGGGTGCGCGGCGGCCAGTTCCCGGTACGGTCCGACGGCCTCGACGCGGTCACCGCGCACCAGCACCGCCCCGTCCGGGAGGGACGGGGCGGTGGGGTCGGCCGGGTCGGGCAGCACCAGGGCCGCCCGGTGCAGGGTCAGCACGGCGGTGCCCCGGGCCTCAGTTGTCCAGGATCTTCAGCTCGGGGTGCGCGGTGCCGCCCTCGATCGCCGTGGAGGCGATGTGCGAGGCGACCCGCGGGTCCACCGGGTCGTTGGCCGGGTCGTCCAGCACCCGCAGGTGCTCGTACGTGGTCGCGCGCTGCGCCGGGACGCGGTCGGCGGCCCGGATGAGGTGGATCAGCTCGGTGAGGTTGGAGCGGTGCTTGGCACCGGCCGCCGAGACGACGTTCTCCTCCAGCATGACCGAGCCGAGGTCGTCCGCACCGTAGTGCAGCGACAGCTGGCCGGCCTCCTTGCCGGTGGTGAGCCAGGAGCCCTGGATGTGGGCGACGTTGTCGAGGAACAGGCGGGCGATCGCGATCATCCGCAGGTACTCGAAGACGGTGGCCTGCGTCGAGCCCTTCAGGTGGTTGTTCTGCGGCTGGTAGGTGTAGGGGATGAAGGCCCGGAAGCCGCCGGTGCGGTCCTGCACGTCGCGGATCATCCGCAGGTGTTCGATCCGCTCGGCGTTGGTCTCGCCGGTGCCCATCAGCATGGTGGAGGTGGACTCCACGCCGAGGCCGTGCGCGGCCTCCATGATCTCCAGCCAGCGCTCGCCGGACTCCTTGAGCGGGGCGATCGCCTTGCGCGGCCGCGCGGGCAGCAGCTCGGCGCCGGCGCCGGCGAAGGAGTCCAGACCGGCCCGGTGGATCCGGGTGATGGCCTCCTCGATCGAGACGCCCGAGATCCGGGCCATGTGGTCGACCTCGGAGGCGCCCAGGGAGTGGATCACCAGCTGCGGGAAGTCGGCCTTGATGGCCGAGAACGCGCGCTCGTAGTACTCCACGCCGTAGTCCGGGTGGTGGCCGCCCTGGAACATGATCTGGGTGCCGCCCAGTTCGACGGTCTCGGCGCAGCGGCGCAGGATCTCGTCGAGCTCGCGGGACCAGCCCTTGTCGCTCTTCGGCGGCACGTAGAACGCGCAGAACTTGCACGCCGTCACGCAGACGTTGGTGTAGTTGATGTTGCGCTCGATGATGTACGTCGCGATGTGCTCGGTACCGGCGTAGCGGCGGCGGCGCACCGCGTCGGCGGCGGAGCCGAGCGCGTGCAGCGGCGCCGAGCGGTACAGCTCCAGCGCCTCCTCCGGGGTGATCCGGCCACCGCCGGCGGCCCGGTCGAGCACGGCCTGCAAATCGGTGCTGGGCGCATCGAGGGTGGTCGCTGCGAGCTCGGTCACCTGGCCGCCTTCTCTCTCTCGGATACTGCAGTTCTCGGCGCTGCCGCCCCCCGGACGGCGGGCGTCCGGGTACGGCCGAACCAGCCTACGCCAGGCCTTTCGAGCGTCCGCGTCAGCCCGCTGCCCGTCGACCACCGCGCTCAACCGACCACCGTGCCCAACCGACCACCGCGCTCAACCGACCACCGTGCCCAACCGACCACCGTGCCCAACCGACCACCGTGCCCAACCGACCACCGTGCCCAACCGACCACCGTGCTCAACCGACCGGCAGCGCCGCCGGCTCCAGCAGCCGCACCGCGACGTCCGACGCGAAGCCGCTGTCGTGCGCGACCCGGCGGGCGAACTCGGCGACGCCGGCCAGCTGCCGCTCGCCGAGCGAGAAGTCGAGGGCCTCGCTGAAGTACCGCTCCAGCACGTCCGCGCCGAAGGCCTCCCAGCGGGCGGCCTGTTCGGCGACCTTGGCGGCCTCGACCAGTGAGAGGTCGCGGGACTCCAGGAAGGCCCGGTGCACGGCAGCGGTCAGTTCCGGACGGCGCTCGGCGAACTCGCGGCGCACGGCCCAGACGGCGAAGACGAACGGCAGGCCGGTCCACTCCTTCCACATCTCGCCGAGGTCGTGGACGGTCAGTCCGAGGTCGGCGGCCTGGCCGAGGTAGGCGCGCAGCGCCGGGTCGCCGATCAGGACGGCGGCGTCGGCCTCGGCGAGCATCGAGCTGAGGTCGGGCGGGCAGCTGAAGTAGTCGGGGCGGACGCCCTCGCGTTCCTCCAGCAGCAGCCGGGCGAGCCGGACGGAGGTGCGGCTGGTGGAGCCGAGGGCGACGCGGCGGCCGTCCAGGTCGGCGAGCGGCACCTTGCTGACGATGAGGCAGGACATCACCGGGCCGTCGCTGCCGACCGCGATGTCGGGCAGGACCAGGAGGTCGTCGGCGTTGCGCAGGTACTCCACGCAGGTGATCGGACCGATGTCCAGCGAGCCGTCGACGAGCTGATCGCTCAGCTTCTCCGGGGTGTCCTTGGTGAGGTCGAGGTCCAGCAGGTTGCCGGTCCTGGCGAGGCCCCAGTAGAGGGGGACGCAGTTCAGGAACTGGATGTGGCCGACGCGAGGCCTGACCGGGGTGTGTTCCTGGGGCTCCCGCGATTGTCCGTCCGGTGCTGCCACTGCGCCGCTCCCTTGTACTGTTCGTGCGCTTTCCCGCAGCGTATGCCTGCTGTTCACAGAGGCTTGCACCGGGCACCCGACACGCGCTCGCGAGGCCTGCTGGACGCCCCTGCGGGGCCCTACGACACGCGCCGTGGGGGCCGCAGTTCACCCCTGGTCGTCACAGCGACCGCATGCTAGCGTTGCCCTCAGTTGCAGTTTGATTCCCCTTGCAGTACTTGAAGCCTGCGGAGCATGTAACCGCGGGCTTTTTGTAGTTTTTCAGCAATATCGAAAAACTTCGGACTCGTCCGGAGGCAGGGCGATCAGCGCAGCGGACCGGGTGCCACACGGTGTGGCCCCGACACGTCCCTCGCAAGGAGAACGGCATGGCCACGGGAACCGTCAAGTGGTTCAACGCTGAGAAGGGCTTCGGCTTCATCGCCCAGGAGGGCGGCGGCCCCGACGTCTTCGTCCACTACTCCGCCATCAACGCGAGCGGCTTCCGCTCGCTGGAGGAGAACCAGGCGGTGAACTTTGACGTCACCCAGGGCCCGAAGGGCCCGCAGGCGGAGAACGTCACCCCCATCTGACCATCTTCTGATGTTCTGATCGCTCGGGACCCCAGCGGGTCCGTCGGCGGCTCCCGACAGCCGTCACCATGAGCATAAGAGCAACACCCAAGGGGGCCCGCCCGACCGGCGGGCCCCCTGCCTTTTCCGCCTGGCCTTTCCCCGGCCCCTCCTCCCGGCCACCGCCCCGGGAAGCAGCGCACGCACCCGCGCCCCCGCGGCACGCACAAGGGCCCGCCTCCGCACCGGGGAACGGTGCGGAGGCGGGCCCTTGTCGCCGAGCCGGCCGGGATCAGGCAGCCACCGGGGCCGCCTTGTCCGTCTGCGCCGGGACGACGGCCGACGGCGCGTCCTCGTACAGGTCGCCGGAGGGGCGGTTGTAGGCGGCGACGTCGAGGATCTTCTCCCGCGAGGCCACCAGGACCGGCACCAGCACCTGGCCCGCGACGTTGGTCGCGGTGCGCATCATGTCGAGGATCGGGTCGATGGCGAGCAGCAGGCCGACGCCCTCCAGGGGCAGGCCCAGGGTGGAGAGGGTGAGCGTCAGCATGATGATCGCACCGGTGAGGCCCGCGGTGGCGGCCGAGCCGACGACCGAGACGAAGGCGATCAGCAGGTAGTCCCGGATGCCGAGGTCGATGTTGTAGACCTGGGCGACGAAGATCGCGGCGATCGCCGGGTAGATCGAGGCGCAGCCGTCCATCTTGGTGGTGGCGCCGAACGGCACGGAGAAGGACGCGTACTCGCTGGGGACGCCGAGGCGCTCGGTGACGCGGCGGGTGACCGGCAGGGTGCCGACCGAGGAGCGCGAGACGAAGGCCAGCTGGATGGCGGGCCAGGCGCCCTTGAAGAAGTTGACCGGGTTCAGGCCGGCGGCGAACTTCAGCAGCAGCGAGTAGACGACAAAGAGCACCAGCGCGCAGCCGACGTAGATGTCGAGGGTCAGCGTGGCGAAGGGCTTGAGCAGGTCCCAGCCGTACTTGGCGACGGACTTGCCGATCAGGCCGAGGGTGCCGAGCGGGGAGAGCCGGATGACCCACCACAGGGCGGTCTGGGTCAGCTCCAGGACGGACTCGCTGAGCTTGAGGACCGGCTCGGCCTTGCTGCCGAGCTTGATGATCGCCGCGCCGACCACGACCGCCATGAAGACGATCTGCAGCACGTTCACCTTGGCGAAGGCGTCGACGATGTTGGTCGGGAAGATCCCGGTCAGGAAGTCGATCCAGGTGCCCTTGGAGTCGAGCGCCTTGAGGCCGTCGGTCTTGAGGTTGGTGCCCTGGCCGGGGTTGGTCAGCAGGCCCAGGCCCAGGCCGACGGCCACCGCGATCAGCGAGGTGATCATGAACCAGAGCAGCGTGCGGGTGGCCAGGCGGGCCGCGTTGGTGACGTTGCGCAGGTTGGCGACGCTCACCACGATCGCGGTGAACACCAGCGGCGGGACGGCCAGCTTGAGCAGCTGGACGAAGATCTTGCCGATGGTCTCCAGGGTGGTGGCCAGCCAGGAGATGTCGGCGGCGCGGGCCAGGTAGCCCAGGCCGACGCCGAGCAGCAGGCCGCCGACGATCTGGACCCAGAACGGGGTCTTGCGGATTCTCGCGAGCACGGACGGCGACGAGGTCGCCTCGGGCGCTGTGGACATGACGGTGCGGCTCCGGGGGAGGGCGTTGCTGACGGTGGGGTGTGGCGGAGGAGGCGGCACGGCGCGCGGGCCGGGCGGGGAGGTCCCGGCCCCCGGTCAGGGGCGTGCCGCCGGGATACAGCTCATGGCGCGACAACGGCGCGGGCTGTCCACAGCACCGGTCAGAGCGCACGGGCGGGCGGCACCGGGCAGCGAGCCCCGGCCGTGCTTCCGCGATGCGTCTGAGGTGGTCATGGGCGACACATTAGCAGTAAAGGTTTGAGATGTTCAAAGTAGTTGTTTGAGGTTGGGGTGAGATCCGGACACGAACGAAGCTGACGCACCATCAGATCATCCCCACCGGCCCGATTGACCGCTGAGCGGTTATACGTATAACTTTGACGGCGTCCCCGCCCCCGCCTGCCCAGACCGGAGAAGACGCCCGATGGGCTACCTCGCCCTGCTCCGCGCCCCCCATGTCAGCCGCCTGCTCCTCGGCACCCTGCTCGGCCGCCTGCCCGCCGGCATGACCGCCCTGGTGATCGCCCTCGCCCTGCGCGAGGCCGGCGCGCCGTACGGGCGGATCGGACTGGCCACCGCCGCCTACGCGATCTCCGCCGCCGTCGGCGGGCCGGTGCTCGGACGGATCGTGGACCGCACCGGGCAGCCCCGCGTCCTGCTCGCCTCCGCCGTGCTCGCTGGCGGCGGGTACGCGCTGCTCGCCCTCGCCCCCGGCTCCGAGATCGCCGCTCCGCTCGGCGCCGCGATCGCCGGGCTCGCCATGCCCCCGCTCGAACCCTGCCTGCGCTCGCTCTGGCCGGACGTGGTGGAGGAGGAGCAACTCGACACCGCCTACGCCTTCGACTCCGCCTCCCAGCAGATCCTCTACGTGGCCGGCCCGCTGGCCGTCGCCGGGATCGCCGGCCTGTTCAGCCCGGTCGCCGCGCTCTGGATGGCCGCCGGACTGGGGCTGGCCGGCGCGCTGATCGTGGCCACCACCGCCCCGGCCCGGGCCTGGCGCGCCCCGGCCCGCGCGCACTCCGCCGGACTGCTCGGCCCGCTGCGCTCCCCCGGCCTGGTGCTGCTGCTGGTCGGACTGGCCGGGGCCGGCTGGGCGGTCGGCGCGCAGAACGTGCTGTTCATCGCCTACGCCGAGCACCACGCCGACGCCCTGCCCGGCGGCGCGGGCACCCTGCTGGCGCTGGCGGCGCTCGGCGGCCTGCTCGGCGCGCTCGCCTACGGCGCGGTGAAGTGGCGCAGCAGCACGGCCACCCGCACCTGGGTCATGGCGCTCGCGATGGCCGCGTCCTACCTGCCGCTGGTGCTGCTGCCCGGGCCGTACCCGATGGCCGCGCTGGCCTTCCTCTCCGGGATCGGGCTGGCGCCGCTGCTGGCGGCGGCGTTCGTGCTGGTCGCCGAGCTGGCGCCGACCGGGACGGTGACCGAGGCGTTCGCCTGGCTGGTGACGCTGTTCGCGACGGGCAACTCGCTCGGCTACGCGGTGTCCGGCAACCTGGCCGAGGACTCGCTGCGGCCGGTGGCGCTGTGCGCGGCGGGCGGGATCGCGCTCGGCGCCCTGCTGCTGTTCGGCGCCCGCCGCTGGTTCCACCCGGTGCCGCCGGCGCCGTCGGTGCGGCCGGTGCCGGTGGGCTGAGGCCCCCCACAGACGACCGCGCCCACCGGGGTCTGGCCGGCGGGCGCGGTCTTTCGTTCTCCCCTGCTCCTGCCTACGGCTTCGCGCCCCGCCCCGGCGCGCCGACCGCCGGCGCGGTGGAGGAGCGCAGCACCAGCGAGGTGGCCAGCGGCGGGACGGGCGCCGCCCGCTCGCCGCGCAGCAGGCCCGCCAGCGCCGCCGCGCCGACCCGGCCCAGCTCCTCGCCGGGCAGGTCGACGGTGGTCAGCGGCGGGGCCAGCAGCGCGGCCACCGCGACGTTGTCCATGCCGACCACCGACAGGTCGGCCGGCACCCTCAGCCCCAGCTCGGCGGCGGCCTGGTACACCCCGGAGGCGACCACGTCGTCGTCGCAGATCACCGCGCGCGGACGGTCCGGGCGCTCCAGCAGGCGGTGCGCCACGCTCCGCGCGGCCGGCTGGCCCTCGTTCAGGCTCACGCCCAACTCCACGACCTCCAGGTCGAGTTCGGCGGCGACCTGCTCGAACGCGGCCTGCCGCACCCGGAACGTGTACGCGGAGTGGGTGGAGCGCAGCCGCCCGATCCGGCGGTGGCCGAGCCCGGCCAGGTGCTCGACGGCGGCGCGCATCCCGCCCGCCACGTCGAGTTCGACGGTCGGCCGGGCCCGGTCGGTGCCCGGGTCGGCGTCGAGGAAGACGACGGGGGTGTCGGCGGGCAGCTCGCCGAGCTGGCTGTCGTCCGGGGAGCAGATCAGCAGGCCGTCGAAGCGGCTGGTGGTGGCGGCCTCCGCGAGGGTGGCGCTCCCCCAGCCGGAGCTGACCACGACCGCCAGGCCGTGCCGGCCGGCCTCCTCGTGGACGCCCTCCAGCACCCGGCCGAAGAACGGGCCGAGGATGTTCGGCACCGCCAGGAGGATCATCCCGCTACGGCCGAGCCGCAGCTGCCGGCCGGCCGCCTGCGGGCGGTAGCCGAGGCTGCGGGCGGCCTCCCTGACCCGCTCCCGGGTGGCGTCGGAGACCCGGCGGCCGGCCTCGGCACCGGAGAAGACCAGCGAGACGGTGGCCTGGGAGACCCCGGCGAGCCTGGCCACGTCCCGGCCGGTGGGCCGGCGCACCGGGGCCGGCCAGGTCCCGGCCTCCCCCTCGACGGACGGCCCGAGCGACGCGGACGGCCCGAGCGACGCGGACGGCCCGGACGGCGGGTCGGCCGGTCCGGGCTCGGAAGCCGCAGAAGCGGAAGCGGGGTCGGGGTCGGGGTCGGAAGCGGAGGCGTCCGAGGCGGCGGATTCGGGCACGGCGGCTGCGGCTACGGGTCCGGCCGGGGTCAGCTCTGCCGGACGGCGGCCGTCCGGGCCGCCTCGTCGACGGCGTCCTCCTCGGCGTTCTGCGCGGCGATCCGCTCGGCGGTACGGCTGCGCAGGCCGGAGACCTTGGTGGTGATCTGGGCGGACATGTCGTCGCGCTGACGGCTCAGCAGCACGTAGCTGAGCGGCGCGGACGCGATCGCGGCCAGCAGGAACAGGAAGATCACTCCGGCCTGGCCGCTGACCGGGATGATCTTGAAGTGCCCGAGCAGCAGGGCGACCAGCAGGCAGCCGAGGAAGATGCTGACCCGCAGGGAGGTGTAGCGGAGCGTGGCGTGCGACTTCTCCTGGCCGGTGCTGCTCACGGGACACATCCTTTTCACTGGTCTGGGCGGGGGCCGGTCTCCCAGTGAAGCATGCCTGACGGGCGGCGCGGGGAAGGGGGCGCCCGTCCCCCCGCCCGCCGCCTCCCGGCCGTCCTGCGGATCAGCGCAGGTCGAGCCACATGGTGATCTCGTCGCGGTCGTCCCCTAGGGCGACCCGGACCGCGGCCGGCACCCGGCCGACCTCCCGGTAGCCGCAGCGGGTGTAGAAACGCTCCAGGCCCTGGCCGCCGCGCGCGGTCAGCCGCAGGCTCTCCAGGCCCCACTCCCGGGCTATCCGCTCGGCCTCGGCGAGCAGCCGGACGCCGTAGCCGCGGCCCTGGCAGTCGGGGTGCACCATGACCCGCTTGAGCATCCGCCAGTGCTCCATCAGGCCGAACCGCATCGACTCGAAGAAGAGGACACCGACGAGCTGGCCGGTGTCACTCTCGTGGGCGACCAGCAGCCGGTCCGGGCCGTCCGGCGCGACCCCGGCGAACTGGTGGTCGGCGGTGTCCCAGACCTCGTCCTCCGTCACCGGCGCCACGAAGCCGACCGCGCCGCCGGCGTTGGTGACGTCGGCCCACAGCCGGACGACGGCGGTGCGCAGGTCCGGGTCGAGCTTCGGGTCCAGGGTGAAGATGAGCGCCATGGCTGCGGAGCCTAGCTCTCCGGTCCGACAGGCCCCCGACCCGCCTTGGGAGCCCGCCTTGGGAGCCCGCCCTACGGGAGGGCCGGGACGACGGGGCGGTCCGGCCGGCTGGTGCGCAGCGCCAGGCAGAGCCCGACGGCGACCACGCACAGGGCGCCGGCGCCGTACCAGGTGAGGTCGTAGTTCCCGAGCGCGTCGCGGGCCAGGCCCGCCAGCCCGGCGACGACGGCCGCACCGATCTGGTGGCTGGCCAGCACCCAGCCGAAGACGATCGGGGCGTCCCCGCCGAAGTGCCGGCGGCACAGCGCGACGGTCGGCGGCACGGTGGCCACCCAGTCCAGGCCGTAGAAGATGACGAAGGCCAGGATCGGCGGTTCCAGCGAGCCTGCGAGCAGCTGCGGCAGCAGGAGCAGCGAGATCCCGCGCAGCCCGTAGTAGGTGACCAGCAGGATCCGGGAGTCGACCCGGTCGGTGAGCCAGCCGCTGAAGATGGTGCCGATCACGTCGAAGACGCCGATCAGGGCGAGCAGGCCGGCCGCGGTGGTCACCGGCATGCCGTGGTCGTGGGCGGCCGGGATGAAGTGGGTGCCGACCAGGCCGGCGGTGGTGGCGCCGCAGATCGCGAAGGAGCCGGACAGCAGCCAGAACGCCCGGCTCCGGGCGGCGTCCCGCAGCACCCGCAGCGAGCGGGTCAGGGCGCGGCCGTCGGCGGCGGGCGCCGGGGGCTCCTCGGTCGCTCCGTACGGGAGCAGGCCGAGGTCGGCGGGCCGCTCGCGCATCAGCAGCAGGACGGGGACGGCGACCGCGCTGGCCGCGAGCGAGACCACGATCACCGCCGAGCGCCAGCCGTGGTGCTCGACCAGCCAGGCGCCGACCGGCAGGAAGACCAGGTTTCCCGCTGCCCCGGCGGCCGTCAGCACGCCGGTGACCAGGCCCTGGCGCGCCTGGAACCAGCGGCCGGTGATGGTGGTGGCGAAGGCGCCGGCCATCGAGCCGCTGCCCAGGCCCACCAGCACGCCCCAGCAGAGCACCAGTTGCCAGGGCTCGCGCATCAGCATGGTGAGCCCGGAACCGACCGAGATGGTCAGCAGCGCGCAGACCACCACCAGGCGCACGCCGAAACGGTCCATCAGGGCGGCGGCGAAGGGGGCGGTGAGGCCGTAGAGGGTCAGGTTGACGGAGGTGGCGCTGGATATCGTCCCGAGCGACCAGCCGAACTCGTTGTGCAGGGCGTCCATCATCAGGCTGGGCGTGGACCGGAAGCCGGCCGAGCCGAGCAGGACCAGCAGCGAGACACCGGCCACCACCCAGGCGTAGTGCACCCGGAAGCGGGCCGGGCGGGCCGGGCGGACAGGTCCTTCGGGGGCGGGCGCGGGGGCGGGGGCGGGGGCGAAGGCGTTGCGTTCGGTCACGCGGACGAGTGTCCCGAAGCGGCGCGGCCGCGACGAGTGGCCTGAATGACAGCTTTCGCAAGAATCGGGCCACGGTCCCGGCGTACCCTGGCCCGAACCGGCCGGACTGGCCCGAACCGGCCGACCGAACCGACTCAACCCGCCGCCCCGACCCGACCGGCCCGGGCGGCCGCACCACCGAAGGGGAACGGCATGGCCCACCTGGTCGCGGTACTCGCCCTCGACGGCGTGATCGCCTTCGAACTCGGCATCCCCGCCCGCATCTTCGGCGGCGCCGAGGACCCGGCCGGACGGCCGCTCTACGAGATCGCCACCTGCACGCTGGACGGCCGGCCGGTCGCCACCAGCGCGGACTTCCGGATCAGCGTCGACCACGGGCCGGAACTGCTGGAGCGGGCCGACACGGTGGTGATCCCGGCCTCCGCCGACGCGAGCGCGGCCACCGTCGACACCGCCTTCACCCCCGAACTGGCCGCCGCACTGCGCCGGATCCGGCCCGGCACCCGGCTGATGTCGATCTGCACCGGCTCCTTCCTGCTGGCCGCCGCCGGACTGCTGGACGGCCGCCCGGCCACCACCCACTGGCGCTACACCCGGCGCTTCGCCGAGCTGTACCCGAAGGTGCGGCTGGACCCGGACGTGCTCTACACCGACGACGGCGACCTCCTCACCTCCGGCGGGGTGGCCGCCGGGGTGGACCTGTGCCTGCACGTGGTCCGCCGCGACCACGGCAGCGCGGTGGCCAACGCGGTGGCCCGCAGCTGCCTGGTGCCGCCGTGGCGCGAGGGCGGCCAGAAGCAGTACGTCGAGGCCCCGAGCCCGGTGGACTCCACCGGCCACGGCACCGCCGCCGTCCGCGCGTGGGCACTGGAACACCTGGACCAGCCGCTGGCGCTGCGCCGACTCGCCGACCGGGCGGGCATGAGCGTGCGGACCTTCACCCGGCGCTTCCGCGAGGAGACCGGCGCCAGCCCCGGGAAGTGGCTCACCGTGCAGCGCACCGAGCGGGCCCGGCAGCTGCTGGAGCGCACCGACCTGACGATCGACCAAGTCGCCCGGGAGTCCGGTTTCGGCACCGCCGCCTCGCTCCGGCTGCAACTGCGCGACCGGCTGGACGTCGCCCCGAGCGCCTACCGGCGTACCTTCCGCACCGTCCCCGGGTGACCCCGGGCGGCTTCAGGTGCCCTGGGCGGCTCTCGGCCGAGTGGCCGGAAAGCGCCGCCGGATGACGGCGGGTCGGATGGCAGCCGGCCGCGTGCACCCCGAGCACGGCGCGGCCGGCCGCCATCCAATCGCGACGCACGGGCCCTGAACCCGCGCCGCGCCCTCCGCACTCGCCAAGGAGCGCCCGCGACCGGCGATCCACGGCCCCCCTGCTGGCGTGGTCCCCCTGGACAACAGCACCGCGGCGGCGTTCGGGCGTCCCCTCGGCGTCCCCTCACTGACGGAGAGCCGCACCCAAGCGTGATCAGTCGGATACGTCACGTCAATGGGTAGTCCGAAATTCGGAATGGTTGCGTCAACTTTCGGCCGGTGATCTCCGCCGGCGATCACCGGCGGGATCGGCAGCGAACCGAGCGGGCCCCGGGGCTGCCGCTGCCGCTACTGCGCCAGCGCCGCCCAGTCCACGCCCGCCAGCGGGTCCGCCGGCCGGGCATCCGCACCGATCTCGCACCACACCCGCTTGCCCGAGCCGTCCGGGAACCAGCCCCAGCGCTCGCAGAGCAGCTCGACCAGCTCCAGACCGCGCCCGTTGGTGGCGTTCTCGTCCGCCCCGGCGTGCCGCGGGGCGGGGGCCGTCCGGCTCGCGTCGGCGACCTCCACCCGCAGCGGGCCGGCCGGCTCGCCGCCCGCCTGGTCCTCCTCCACCGGCAGACAGAGCCGCAGCACCGCCGGACACCCGGTGTGCACCACGGCGTTGGTCACCAGCTCGGAGACCACCAGCACCACCGTCTCGGCGACCGGCGCGTCCGGGTCCACCCCGTGGTTCAGCAACCGCGAGCGCACCCACCGACGGGCCCGGCCGACCTCGGCGGGGTCCGCCCGCACCGCCAGCTGTACCTGAAGAACCTGCACCGCTCCACCACCCGCACTCGCAGTTCGGCCATCGTCCCGATCGGGCCGGATCGTCCAGCCGGCGAACCCTCGCACATCGCCCGGTGCCACCCGGGCCCTCGGCCGGGCTCCCGCCCGGCGCTCACCCGACCTGTCCCGTCCGGGCCAACTCGTCCGTCGCGCACTGGCCGCGACTCGATTACGCCTCAGGATGAGTGGGCGGACGGACCTCGGCAAGCGCTTCGGGCATATTCCAGCGATCGGGGGACAGCGCAGTGCATACTGTCCCGTTCACTCTCGCGAGCCTCGTACCGGCACTCGTCCGGCCCGGGCCGACCCGCCGGTCCCGCAGTGGCGAACCTACCTCCGGACGCCCCGCGCACCCGGCCCGCCACTCGCGAACCACCCGTGCGACATATGTCCAACGGCCTTCGAACAGTGGCCTCCAAGGACCGCCCCGCGCACGGGCCGCCGATCCGAGCGACAACCGGGCGACGGCCGGGCGACAACCCGGCTGGCGACCCGGGCGACGATCCGCAGGCCCGGGTTCCGTTCTTCGGGGAATGCTCCCGCCGCCGACCGGCCGCAAGATACCGTTGGGTACGCCAGCGAAACCCGGGCAGGAGGGTTGGTTCCCGATGGCCACCCCCGACCGCGCGCCGCGCTGGGACGTGCAGCTCCAACACCGCCTCGCCCGCGGCGAGGAGACCGCGCTCGGCGAGATCTACGACCAGCTCGCGCCGATGGTGCACGGACTGGCCGGGCGGATACTCGCCGACCAGGCCGCCGCCGCCCAGCTCACCCGGGAGATATTCGCCCAGGTCTGGGAGCACCCCGAGGACTTCGACCCCGCCCAGGGCTCGCTGCGCTCCTGGCTCGGCGCGCTCACCCACCGCCGCGCGGTCGACCGGCTGCGGGCGCGGCGGGCCGCCGAGCGGGTACCGGGCGGCCCGGGCAGCGGGCTTGACGGACCGGGAGGCAGCGAGCGCGCGGCCGAGGCGGAGATCCGCGCCGTGGCCACCGCCGCGCGCATGCAGTACGTGGTGGACTCCCTGCCCCAACCCCTGCGTGAGACCATCGCGGTGACGTACTACGACGGCCGCACCTACCAGGAGACGGCCCGGCTGCTCGGCATCAGCGAGCAGGCCGCCAAGCAGCGGATGCGGCTCGGCCTGGAACTGCTGGCCACCGAACTGGCCGAGGAGCGCGCCCGCCACGACGAACGGCACGGCCGCGAGGACGACCAGGAAGACACGGACGACGCGGGCGACGGGGACGACGGGGACAGGGGCGCATGAGCGAGCGGAGCGAGCCCACCACCGAGGAGCAGCACGACGCCCTGCGCTCGCTGCTCGGCGCCTGGGCCCTCGGCGCCTGCCCGAGCCATGACGCCGCCGAGCTGGAGCGGCACCTGCGCACCTGCCCGGAGTGCGCCGAGGAGGCCGCCCGGCTGCGCGAGGCGGCGGGCTGGCTCGCCCTGGACGAGCCGCTCGACCAGCCCAACTCGCTGCGCCAGCAGGTGCTCGACTGGTGCCTGGCCCGCCGCCCGGCCGAACTGCCCGTCCCCGCCTGGGGCATGCCGTACACCGCGGAGACGGCCAAGCTCGACGCGCTGCTGCGCGACCTCGGCCCGGAGGAGTGGCAGGAGGTGGCCGACCTGCCGTGGCACGGCGGCACCGGGCGGCTGCGCCCTGCCGAGGTGCTGTGCCACCTCGCCGCCGTGGACGGCTATCTGGCGCTCGCCCTCGGCCTGCCCGACCCGGTGCCGGCCGGCCCGGGCGCCGCACCGGCCCCGGCCGCCCGGCGGGTGCCGCCGCAGGAGCCGGCCGCGCGGCCGCCGGCGCTCCGGATCCCGCCCCTGCTCCCGCCCCGGGTCCCGCCGCAGGGCGGGCCGTACGCCGGGATCGCCGAACGCACCGCCCGGCTGGTCGCCGACCAGGCCGGCCTCCCGCCGCAGTCGGTGCGGGAGCGGTGGCGGCGGCAGACTCACGACCTGGTGCGCACCGCCGCGCTCGCCCCGCAGGGCAACACCCCCGTCGACTACGGCTTCGCCGTGCTGCCGCTGCGCGACGCCTTCGTGGACCGCGCCTTCGAGTGCTACGTGCACGGCGAGGACGTGGCCCGCGCGGTCGCCTACCCGTACGACCCGCCGGCGCCCCAGCACCTGCGGCAGATGGTGGACCTGGCGGTCCGGATGGTCCCGCGGGCACTGGCCGACCTGCGTGCCGCCCGCGCCACCCGTCCCGAGCCCGCCGGGGCGCCGACCCTCCCGCCCGTGGCGGACCAGGGTCAGGGCCGGGGCCGGCGGCTGCGGCTGGTGATCGACGGCCCGGCGGCCGGCGAGTGGCTGATACCGCTGGACGGACCGGAGTCGGGGCCGTCCGGCGGCGAACCGGTGGCCTCGATGGTGCTGGACGGCCTGGAGCTCTGCCACTTGGCCGCCGCGCACCGCGATCCGGACCGGCTGCCGGTCGGCGAGCACGGCGACCGGGCCGCGATCCGCGAGGTGCTGCACGCCCTGCCGCTGCTGTCGCGGCCGTAAGCGGCCACAGCCGCCGCAACGGCGGCAACGGCGGCAACCACACCGACTGCCGACCGCCCCGGCCTCGCTACGCGAAGACCACCGTGCGGGTGCCGTTCAGCAGCACCCGGTGCTCGCTGTGCCACTTCACCGCACGGGCCAGCGCCTGGCACTCGACGTCCCGGCCGAGCGCGACCAGCTGGTCCGGGGTGACGTCGTGGGTCACCCGGGCCACCTCCTGCTCGATGATCGGGCCCTCGTCGAGGTCGGCGGTGACGTAGTGCGCGGTGGCGCCGATCAGCTTCACGCCCCGGGCGTGCGCCTGGTGGTAGGGCTTGGCGCCCTTGAAGCTCGGCAGGAAGGAGTGGTGGATGTTGATCACCCGGCCGGACAGCGCGGTGCACAGCTGGTCCGAGAGCACCTGCATGTAGCGGGCCAGCACGACCAGCTCGACGTCCTCCTTGGCGACCAGGTCCAGCAGCTGCTGCTCGGCGTCGGCCTTGGTGTCCCGGGTGACCGGGATGTGGTGGAACGGGACGCCGTAGCTCTCGGTCAGGTCGCGCAGGTCGGTGTGGTTGGACACCACCGCGGCGATCTCCACCGGCAGGGCACCGATCCGGGTGCGGTAGAGCAGGTCGTTCAGGCAGTGCCCGAACTTGCTGACCATGAGGACGATCCGCATCCGCTGCTCGGTCGGGTGGATCTGCCAGTCCATCCCGAACGAGGCCCCGATCGCCGCGAAGCTGGCCCGCAGCTTGTCGGCGGTGACCGGCTCGGCGGCGGAGAAGTGCACCCGCATGAAGAACAGCCCGCTGTCCCCGTCGCCGAACTGCTGGCTGTCGATGATGTTGCAGCCGGTCATGAAGAGGTAGCTGGAGACGGCGTGGACGATGCCCTGCTTGTCGGGGCAGGACAGCGTGAGGACGTACTGGGCGCTGGCCGGCTGCTGGTCCACTGGGGGTATCCCGTCCTGAGGTCGTGGCGTTCGTGGGTGGTCCAGCGTGTCACATCCTGGACAGCCGCCGCCCCGCTGCCCGTACTGCGGGACGGCACTGCTCAGCGGCCCGACCGGACACCCGGCCGGCGGCCCCGCCGTCGGCCCGGGCTCAGACCCGGGCTCAGACCCGGGCTCAGACTCGGGTGAGGATGCGCAGCACGTCCAGCGACTTGGGCGCCGCGTCCGGGTCGTCCCCGTCGTTCACCGCCAGCGCGACGTGCGCCTCGCGCGCGGCCCGGACCGCCTCCGGCCAGCCGGGGTGGCCGAAGTAGGCGGAGGCGTGGGCGTCCGCGCCGACCTCGTGCAGCAGCTGGACCACCCGCAGCACCGCGACGTCGACCAGGGCGGCCTCGGCGGAGTCGCGGAAGATCGTGCCCACGTACTTCTCGGCCGACCAGTGGTCCAGCCAGGTGTCCTCGACCAGCCGGTAGACGGCGTCGGTCACGTCGCCGTACCCCTCCCGGCCGTTCAGCCAGGTCTCCTGCTGGAAACCGGGGTCGGACAACATGTGCAGCGCCGAGCGCAGTCGGGCTCGCCAGCGCCACCAGGGCAGGTCGTTGAGCGGCATGCCGTTCATCGTGCTGGAGCGGTGGCCCGGACGAGAAGTGTTTCGGGCAGACCGATGCGAAGAATCTGTGCTGGCGGACATGGAGAACGATCGTACGTTCCCTGTCCGTTCGTACTCCACTCCCGATCTACACGCGTACCCCGCCTGATTTCAGCTCCCGTTACCCGGCCGTTCGTACTTCGGCCCTCTCGGCGTGTGGCGCCGGGGCTTGGCTTGCTCCGGTGCGCCGGATGGCGCCCCAGAGAGGGAAGACCGATGACCAGCCGAAGGGACCCGTTCCAGCCCCGGCACCAGTTCGCGCGGCGCCGCCGCCGCCCGATCGCCGCGGCCGCCACCGCCGCGGCCCTGTTCCCCACCCTCTTCTCGGCCTCCGCGTGCGGCGGACCGGCCGATGCCTCCACCAACGGCGGCGACCTCACCGTGATGACCTGGTCCCCGTCCGGCACCGGCTCCGCCGACCGGCCCGGCATGACCGCGCTCGCCGAGGCGATCGGCCGGGACGTCAACCTCAAGGGCGGACTGAACGGCCGCCGGCTTCAGGTGCTCACCTGCAACGAGCACAACACCTCCGAAGGCGCCAAGGCCTGCGCCCAGCGGGCGGTGGACGCCAAGGCGGTCGCCGTGATCGGCTCCTACAGCCAGTACGGCTTCGACTTCATGCCCGTCCTGGAGCGCGCCGGCATCCCCCTGATCGGCGGCTACGGGCTCTCCCAGCCCGAGTTCAGCAGCCCGCTCTCGTACCCGGTGGACGGCGGCATGCCTGCACTGATCGGCGGCAGCGGCCGTCAGCTGGTCGAAGCCGGCTGCAAGGCCGTCGCACTCGTCCGCCCGGACACCCCGTCCGGCGACAACCTGCTCGGCTACCTGGCCAACGCGCTCAAGCCGGCCGGCATCAAGCTGCTCGACGTCAAGGCGCCCGAGCAGTCCACCGACTACACGGCGGTGGCCCGCAAGGCGATCGGCAGGGACGAAGCGGCGAACTGCGTCACCAGCGCCCTCGCCGCCGAGCCGACCGGCAACCTGCTGGACTCCTACCGTCGGCTGAACCCGAGGAACACCCGGTTCGCCTCGGTGATCGGCAGCGTGCAGCAGTCGGTGGTCGACTCCACCGGCGGCGACTCCGGCCCACTGGCCGGCACCTACGTCACCAGCTGGTACCCGCCGGAGTCGGCGAAGGTCTGGGACGGGCTGCGCGCGGTGGTGCGCGCCGACACCACCGGCAGCCACACCATCGACGTCTCCGATCCCGGCGTGCAGACCACCTGGGTCGCGTACGAGGTGTTCCGGCTGGTCGCCGAGAAGGTCGCGGCGTCCGGCCGGCAGGTCACCGAGAAGACCGTCACCGGGCTGCTGGACAGCGGCGAGGGCATCGACGTCGGCCTCACCCCGCCACTGAACTGGGGCACCCCCAACATGCTGCCCAGCACCGAGTCCCCGCGGCTGGTGAACACCTGGGTCACCTACCAGGTGGTCAAGGGCGGCCGGATGACCCTCCAGCAGCCGGGCTTCGTGGACATCCGCTGGGTGCTCACCGGGGGCCGCCCGCCGGCGTGACGCCCGGGCGGCGCAGGACGGCCGGTGAAGGACAGCCGACGCAGCACGGACGACAGGGGGACGGACGACGAAGGGGCGGGCCGGCGGGCCCGTTCCCCCGTCCGTCCTACAGGTCGCCGTCGCTGCGGCTGGGCAGGCCGGTCTGGGTGGCGATCGCGTTCCACAGGGTCGAGGCCTGCTTCTTCGCGGTGGTCGCCGTGCCGCTGGCCTGGACGGCGTTCTTGTAGTGCTGGTTGTCCAGCTTCTTGGGGTCACAGGCGCCGGGCGCCTGTGAGTCCCCGGCCCAGGCCGCGTACTCGTCGTCGGCCTGCGCGGAGGCGGTCCACGCCGCATTGAGCTGCTCGACCAGCTGCTGGCCGCCGGGCAGCTTGTCGGCCTTCAGCTGGCCGAGCTTGGTCTGGAGTTCGCGCCGCTTGCCGGCCGCGCCGGTGAGCGCCTGCTGCGACTCGGGCAGCTTGTCGCACTTCTGCACCGCGGCGACCGCGCCGACCACCGCCGAGCGGCTGTCGCTCGCGGTGCCGAGCAGGTCCGACAGCGGCTGCGCCTGGGCCTTGACCGCCGGGTCGACGGTGGTGCCCGAGCTGCTCGCGCTCGCCGTGCCGGGGGTGGCGCTGCCGGTGGCGGCCACCGGGAGGGTCTTCTTGGCGTCGGCGGCGGGGGTGGTGTCGTCCCCGTTCACCAGGACGGCGACCAGGATGCCGGCCACCGCGAAACCGGCCACCACCCCACCGATGATCAGCTTGTTGGACGGGCGGCCGCCCCGGGCGGCCGGAGCCTGCGCGCCCGCCTGGGTGGTGTCGAAGCCCTGCCCGTGGTCCTGGGCGTAGCCCTGCCCGTGCCCGTGGTCCTGCCCGTAGCCCTGGCCGTAGTTCTGCCCGTAGTCCTGACCGGGGTAGGCCGGCGCCGGCGGCGGCTGCCCGGCCTGCGAGTAGCCCTGGTAGCCGCCCGGGCCGGGCTGCTGCGGGTAGCCGGCCTGGGACTGGCCCGTGGGGTACCCGCCCGCGTACGGGTCCGCGCCCGGGTACGGCGGGAGGTGCTGCGTCTCCGGCGCCGGCTCGTGCTGCGGGACGCCGTAACCGGGCTGCGGAGCGCCGGCCCACGGGGCGGGCTGGGCCGGCATGGCCTGGGTCGGCCGCGCGTGCCCGCCCTCGCCGAGGTACTCCGGCTGCCCGGACGGCTGCCCCACCGGCGGCACGCCCGTCTGCCCCTGCGGGTGGCCCTGGGGGTGACCCTGCGGCTGGCCCGGCGCGCCGCCCTGGGTCTGGCCGGGCTCGGGGCGGAACAGGTCGTCCAGGTTGAAGTCACCCGAGTTGGGGTACGAGCGGCGCTGGCTCAACGCGATTCCTCACCTGTGCACGACCGCGCGCTGACGGCGGACCACATCTCGTCGGTTCTTGGGGGCATCACAGTTCCTTGGACGTCGCGCCCACGCTACCGGTTCGCCGAACCGGGTGACCACGCGGGCGGGACATCCCTCACGCTCCCCTCACCCCGCCCCGCCGGGGCCCGGGGCCTTGGACCCGCCCTGGCGCCCCGGGCGCGACACTAGGCGGCCTCCGCATCCGCCCGGGCGTGGAACTCGCGGACCACCCGCTGCTCCCGGTAGGGCTCCAGCCTGCGCCGGAACTCGTCCAGGTACTCCACGCCCCGGTTGGACCGCAGCCCGCTCAGCAGCCGGACCGCCTGCGCGCCCGTCTCACAGGCGCGTTCGAGGTCCCGCTGCTGCAACTGGGCGGTGGCGAGCAGGACGAGGTCCACCGCGCGGCGGCGGACCCGGGTCGGCGGGTGCAGGTCGAGCGCCCGGCGGGCGTAGTGCTCGGCCTGGCCGGCCTGCTCCAAGTCCCGGTGGCAGTGAGCCAGTTCGTCCGACAGGTAGGCGTCGTCGAAGTGGACGATCCAGTCCGGGTCGTCCTCCGGGCGGCGCTTCTCCATCATCTCCAGCGCCTTGGCCGACACCGCCTCGCAGGAGCGGGCGTCCCCCAGCAGGGCGTGGCCGCGGGCCTCGGCGGCGTAGAACATCGCCATCGCCGTCGGGGTGGCGACCGTCCGGGCGCCCTCCTGCGCGGCGCGGGCGAGCTGGGCGATCTCCCGCGGGTTGCCGAGCGTCGCCGCCAGGTGGCTCATCGACGCCGCCAGCACGTAGCCGCCGTAGCCGCGGTCGTCGGCCGCCTGGGCGAGCCGGAGCGCCTGGATGTAGTAGCGCTGGGCCAGGCCGGGCTGGCCGGTGTCCACCGCCATGTATCCGGCCAGTTCGGTCAACCGGGCCACCGCGGCGAAGAGTTGGCGCCCGGTCTCGTCCCGGTACGCCCCGCCGAGCAGGCTGGAGACCACCGAGTTGAGGTAGTGCACGACCACCGGGCGCACGTGACCGCTGCCGAAGCGGTGGTCCAGGTCGACCAGCATCGTGGTGGTGGCCTTGATCGCGGCCACGTCGGTCGGGCCGACCCGGGGGCCGCCGGTGCGGGCCACCACCGGGTCGGGCGGGGTGATCAGCCAGTCCCGGCTGGGCTCCACCAGCGCGGAGGCCGCGACCGTGGCCCCGGTCAGGAAGTCCCGCCGTCCGACGTCGCTGCGCCAGAGCTCGCAGACCTGCTCCAGGGCGGCGTTCAGGGTCGGCGCGAACTGGAGCCCGATACCGGAGCTGAGGTTCTTGCCGTCGGCCATGCCGATCTCCTCGACCGACACGCTGCGGCCGAGCTTGCGGCCGAGGGCCTCGGCGATCACCGCCGGCGCCTGCCCGCGCGGTTGCTGCCCGCGCAGCCAGCGGGCGACGGAGGTCTTGTCGTACCGCAGGTCCAGACCGTGCTCGGCGCCGCAGAGGTTGACCCTCCGGGCCAGGCCGGCGTTGGAGCAGCTGGCCTCCTGGATCAGTTGCTGCAGACGCTCGTTGGGCTGTCGTGCGACGAGTGGTCTTGCGGCCATTGGGTTTCGCCTCCCCACACCCTCCGGTCCCGGCCGGCGGGCGACGATTCTGCTGATCTGTTGCCGACTGTCCGACCGTCCAAGGAATCTGACACCAGGTTAGCGATCAGCAACGCCAGCGGGATACCCACGGTGACGATCCGCACCCCCCACGCGCCCTGGGAAATGCTCCTGTGCGCCCCCACTGCGCCTGCCTCCGCCCGCCTCAACTCGGTCGAGTAACCGGTTCGGGTGACATTGCCGGTATACGCCCAACCGGCTTGCGCCGGGCCGTAACCAGCCTCACACACGGTAGTTGAGCAGCGTGTGGAAGACATCCCCGACTCCCCCGACCAGGGCAAGACCGCCGCACTGCCCCCGCTGCTCATCGAAGCCGTCGGCTACGCCGAGAACCGCCACTGGGAGGTCGCTCCCGGCGCCTGGCTGATCGACGGCGACGGGCCCGCCCGCTGCTCCTGCGGCGACCGGCGCTGCCTGCTGCCGGGGGCCCACCCGCTCGACGCGGACTGGGCCCGCAAGGCGAGCGCCGGGCCGGGGGCGGTGCGGCGCTGGTGGACCGAGCGGCCGCAGGCCTCGATCCTGCTGCCCACCGGCCGGTCCTTCGACGTCCTGGACGTCCCGGAGACGGCCGGCTGCCTGGCGCTGGCGCGGATGGAGCGGATGGACCTCCAGCTGGGCCCGGTCGCGGTGCTGCCCGCCTCGCCCGGCCGGATCGGCCGGCGGCTGCACTTCCTGGTGCTGCCCGGGGTCGCGGCCAAGCTGCCGGAGATGCTCCGCAAGCTCGGCTGGCCGCCCGGTCGGCTGGACCTGGTGGCCCGCGGCGAAGGGGACTGGACGGTCGCCCCGCCCTCCCGGATCGGCGGCACCGGCTACGCCCAGTGGGCCCGCTCCCCCTCGGCGCTCAACCGCTGGCTGCCCGACGCCGCCGAGCTGATCAGCCCGCTCGCGTACGCCTGCGGACGCGAGGCGCCCGCGGCCGCCCACCCCCAGCCCGCCCAGCCGGCGGCAGCGGTGCGCTGAACGGGCGCGGCAACGGTTCACCGCCGCGGTTCACCATCCTGGTTCACCACCCTGGTTCACCGTCTCGTGAACGGCCTCGTGAACCGCCCCGATTCACTGCCCCGATTCACCACCCCGTGAACGGCCGCCCTCCGCCTATCGGGTGAGGGCGCGCAGCGCGCGACACCCCGCGCCCGGCTGACGGGCCTTGTCTCCCACCGGAGGCGAGGCCCGTCACACGCATGTGCGGATAAGGCCTCCGTGTACCCGCTGACCATGGGCGAAAGCCCCCCGGACGAGTGACAACGCTCAAGGATTGCCATGATCGGCCGAGGGGAGGAATTGCGGTGCGAGGGGACGCCGGAGGGAGCGCTCGGACGGGGAAGCCGGGCGAGGCGGTGGAGGGGCCGGGAGGGAACGGAGGGGATGGGAGGGACGGAGGGGACAGGGAGGGAACGGGGAGGCGAAAGGGCCCGCTGCACGGGGAGCAGCGGGCCCTTCGCGTCGTTCCGGGAAGCACGTTCCCCGGGCCCGGAAGCGTTCCTCCGGGCCCGGGGGGCGCGTTCCTCAGGCCTGGGCGACGAAGACGTGCTGGGCGATGTCCTTGCCCAGCTCCGCCGCGTTCTCCCCGGTGCCGACCAGCACGCCGCCGACGCCGGCGCTGACCCGCACGGTGGAGCCCGGCCGGATCCCGGCCCGGCGCAGCGTGCGCATCAGTTCGCCGTCGGTCTGGATCGGCTCGCCGATCCGGCGGACCACCACGCTGGCGCCGCCGTCACCCGGCTTGACGGTGTCCAGCGGGACGAGCGCGGCGTCGAAGCCCTCGCCCTCGGCCTTGGCGTCGCCCAGCTCGTCCAGGCCCGGGATCGGGTTGCCGTACGGGGACTGGGTCGGGTGGCCGAGCATGGCGAGCACCTTGCGCTCGACCGTCTCGCTCATCACGTGCTCCCAGCGGCAGGCCTCCTCGTGGACCTGCTCCCACTCCAGTCCGATCACGTCGACGAGCAGGCACTCGGCGATGCGGTGCTTGCGCATGACGCGCACGGCGAGCCGGCGCCCGTCGTCGGTCAGTTCGAGGTGGCGGTCCCCCGCCACCTGCAACAACCCGTCGCGCTCCATCCGGCCGACCGTCTGGCTGACCGTCGGGCCGCTCTGCTCCAGTCGCTCGGCGATCCGGGCGCGCATCGGGACGATGCCTTCCTCCTCCAGCTCCAGGATGGTGCGAAGGTACATCTCAGTGGTGTCGATCAGCCCAGACATCGCCGCTGGCTCCGTTCTTCGGTGTCCTCACCGCCAATTCTGACGTACTGCACCGACAACCGGGCCCGCGCAAGGGCCCCGGGTCCCGGTTTTCGTTCCTGTTGACAGCGGTGCCGCCTGGGCGCCACGGTGCTCGCCGTAGCTTTCTCCACTGGCGGCCCGGACCCGACCGGCCCGCCCCACCCGGCCGGCTCCCCCACCGGCAGAGAGCGAAGGCAACAGATGAACGACCTGGTCGGCCGGTACTTCGACGCCGCGATCGCCCATCTCCAGCGGGTCCGGGAGGAGGAGGCCGACGCCATCGAGGCCGCCGCGGCGCTGCTCGCCGAGGCGATCACCGAGGGCCGCCGGGTGTTCACCTTCGGCGCCGGGCACTCCGCGCTGCCGGCCCAGGACGTGGTCTACCGGGCCGGCGGGCTGGTCCCGATGAACCTGTTGAACGTCCCCGGGATGGCGGGGGTGACGGTGATGCCCGCGCCGCTGGCCAGCGCGCTGGAGCGGGTGTCCGGCCTGGCCACCACCACCCTGGACCTGACCCCGGCCGCCTCCGGCGACCTGCTGTTCGTGATCTCGCTGTCCGGCCGCCAGGTGATGCCGGTCGAGCTGGCCCGGTACGCCCGGGACCGCGGCCTGAAGGTGATCGGCGTGACCTCGCTGGCGTACCCGGGCGAGGTGCCCCCGGCGCACCCGTCCGGCACGTACCTGAAGGACAACTGCGACGTGGTGCTGGACAGCAAGATCGCGGTCGGGGACGGCGAGCTGACCCACCCGGCCGCCGAGACCGCCTTCGGCCCGGTCTCCACCATCGTGACCAGCGCGCTCATGCAGGCCGTGGTCGCCTCGGCGGTCGGCCGGCTGGCCGACGCGGCGGCCGAGGGCACCGCCGCGGCCCCGCCGCTGTTCCGCTCCGGCAACGTCCCCGGCGGCACCGAGTGGAACGCCAAGCAGATGGCCGACAACGCCGACCGGATCCTCTACACCTACTGACGCCCACCGGTCGCGCCCACGGGCACGCCGGGCCACGCAGGGTGTCCGCCCGCCCACCGAACGTACCCGGGCCGGACAATCCACCGGGGCATCCCGGCCATTGCGGGCGGCCCGGGGGCGGGCCAGGCGTACCGGGAAGCCGCCCGGGGCAGGAGGGCGGTGCGACCGGAGCGACGGGTGGGGGCCGGACATGGCGTCTGGGGCGGGACGGACGGGGTGGGTGCGCGAGCGGGAACTGCTGCCCGGGTTCTTCTGGGCCGCCGACGCGGCCTCGCTGCGCGGCCAGCGGCGTTCGGTGCTGCTCTCCGCCTGGGAGCTGCTCCTGCTGGTGGCCGCCGCCGCGACCGGCTCGGCCGACGGCGAGCCGTGGGCCTGGCCGGCGGCCGCCGCCTACCTCGGCGCGATCGTCCTCGCGGTGGTGATCAGCCGGCAGAACCCGCAGGGGCTCTGGTACGAGGGCCGGGCCGCCGCCGAGTCGGTCAAGACGCTGGCCTGGAAGTTCGCCGTCCGGGCGGACGCCTACCAGCCGCCGCCGCACACCCTGCCGGACGCGGAGGGCCTGTACCGCGTCCAGCTCGGCGGGGTGCTGGGCGCCTTCCGGGACAGCCGGGTGGTCACGCCGGGCGCCGGGGCGGAGCTCGCCGGGATCACGGCGGCGATGCGCGACCTGCGCGAGCAGCCGCTCGCGGTGCGGCGCGAGGTGTACCTGCGGGAGCGGATCCAGGTGCAGCACGACTGGTACCGCGCCAAGTCCCGGTACTGCGCCCGGGCCGGAGCCCTGGCGGGGGTGCTGGGCGTGGTGCTCCCGGCGCTCGGGCTGGTGCTCGCGGTGCTGCGGGCGCTCGGCGCGTTCACCTACGACGCGTTGGGCACCGTCTCGGCGGTGGCCGCCTCGATCACCGCGTGGGCGCAGCTGCGCCAGTACCGCCCGCTGGCCGCCGCGTACGGGCTGGCCGCCGACGAGCTGGAGCTCATCCGGCGCCAACTGGCCCGGCTGGACGTGGAGTCGGCGGACGCCGAGGAGCTCTGGGCCCGGCTGGCCCGGGACGCCGAGGACGCGGTCTCCCGCGAGCACACCACCTGGCAGGCCCGCCGGGAGATCCGCACCACCACCGACCGGGACCACTGAGGAGGCCGCAGGTGTCGTTACGGATGGTCAAGGCCCCGGACGGTCGCGCCCTCGCCGTCGAATCCCTGGGCGACCCGCGCGGCCGCCCGGTGTTCCTGCTTCACGGCATGCCCGGCAGCCGGGTGGGCCCGCACCCGCGCAGCACCGTGCTGTACCGGCTGGGGGTGCGGCTGATCTCCTACGACCGGCCCGGCTACGGCGACTCGACCCGCCAGTTCGGCCGCCGGGTGAGCGCGGCGGCCGCCGACGTGCGGGCCATCGCGGACGACCTCAAGCTGGACGGCTTCGCGGTGCTCGGCCGCTCCGGCGGCGGCCCGCACGCGCTGGCCTGCGCGGCGCTGCTGCCGGAGCGGGTCAGCCGGGTGGCGGTGCTGGTCGGCCTGGCGCCGCGCAACGCGGCCGGCCTGGACTGGTACGCCGGGATGACCCCGTCGAACGTGCACGCCTACCAGGAGGCGGAGCGCGGGCACGGCCGGATCGCCGACGCGATGGAGTTCCGCTCCCGGCAGATCAAGGACGACCCGGTCCGGCTGCTGAACGGGCTGCGGCCCGAACTGTCGCCCGCCGACCGGGAGGTGGTGGCCGACAGCGGGCTGCGGCGGATGCTGCAGAGCAACTACCGGGAGGCGTTCCGGCACGGCGCGGACGGCTGGATCGACGACGTGCTGGCGTTCACCGCCGACTGGGGGTTCAAGGTCGAGGACATCGCGGTGCCGAGCTGGCTGTGGCACGGCACCGACGACCAGTTCTCCCCGGTCGAGCACTCCCGCTGGCTGGGCGACCACATCCCCGGCGCCGAGCTCTTCCTGGAGCCCGGCGCCGCGCACTTCGGCGCTTTCCGGGTGCTGACCACCGCCCTGGCCTGGGCGGCGGGCTGAGGCCTCAGGCCGTCACCGGGGTGACCGGCGCTCCCCCGCCCAGCACGGCCAGGACGTTGTCCACGGCCAGGCCGCCCATCGCCTGCCGGGTGGCGACGGTGGCACTGCCCAGGTGCGGGGCCAGGACGGCGCGTTCCTGGGCGAGCAGCGCGGACGGGACGGCCGGCTCGTGCTCGAAGTTGTCCACGGCGGCGGCGAACAGCGCGCCGGACTCCAGCGCGGCGGCCAGCGCCTCCTCGTCCACCACTCCGGCGGTCATGCTGACCACCACCGCCCCGCGCGGCAGCAGGGCGAGGCGGCGGGCGTCCAGCAGGTGCCGGGTGGCGGCGCTGAGCGGGGCGGTGACGACCAGCACCGTGGAGTGGGCGAGCAGGTCCTCCAGCGGCCGCCAGGTGGCGCCGTCGGCCTGCTCGGGCGGCAGCTCGCGGCGGTTGTGGTAGCTGACCGGCATGTCGAAGGCGCGGGCCCGGCGGGCCACCGCCTGCCCGATCCGGCCCATGCCGAGCACGCCCAGCGGGGTGCCGGCCAGCTCCATGCCGAGCAGGAAGTTCGGCGCCCAGGTCCAGGGGCTGCCGGAGCGCAGCAGGCGCTCGCCCTCGCCGAGGCGGCGGGTGGCGGCCAGCAGCAGCGCCCAGGCCATGTCGGCGGTGGCGGTGGTGAGCACGCCGGGGGTGTTGGAGACCAGCACGCCGCGTTCGGCGCAGGCGGCCAGGTCGATGTTGTGGTGCCCCACGGCGTGGTTGGCGACGATCTCCAGGGACGGCCCGGCCGCGTCCAGGAACTCGCCGTCGACCCGGTCGTCCAGGGTGGTGAGCACGGCACGGCGATCGCGAACGGCGGCCAGCAGGTCGGCCCGGGCCATCGCCTGGTCGGAGTCGTGGCAGGTGACGGTGTGGCGCGCGGTGAGCCGTTCGATCACCCCGGGCGCGAGGCGCCGGGTGACCAGGACCGGGGGCGGCGTCTGCTTGCTCATGGTCCCGCAGCGTACCCGCCGCCCCCGGCCGGAGGCCGTGCTCTCACCGGCGCCTGCACCGCCGCTTACACCGGCTGCGGCTCCAGGTCCCGGTTGATCCGCTTCCAGCCGCGCGCCGCGACCGTGTTGGGGTGCTCCTCGCCGAACTGCCGGATCAGCTCGCCGATCGCGCGGGCCCGCAGTTCGGCGGCCTGGGTGTGCCGACCGGCCGAGCGCAGGGTGATCGACAGGTTGGCCTCGCAGGCGACGGCGTCCGGGTGCCGGGGCGTGTAGCGCTCGCACAGGCCCTGGTAGGCGGCCCGGCCGAGTTCCTCGGCGAGGCCGATCTGGCCGTCGTCGCCGTAGGCGTTGGCCAGGTTGATCACCGCGTTGAGGGTGTACGGGTGGTCCGCTCCGACGGAGTCGGTCAGCCCCTCGACGGTGAGCCGGCCGCGTTCGATGGCGCCCTGGACGTCACCGCTGCCGCGCAGGTAGATGCCGAGGTTGTTGGCGCAGGCCAGGGTGAAGGGGTGTTCGTCGCCGAACAGGCGGCGGTGGCCTTCGAAGACGGTGGAGCAGAGGTCGCGGGCGGCCTCCTTGTCGCCGGAGGCGCTGTGGTCGGCGGCCAGGTTGAGCGCGCAGGCGAGCGCGTCGGGGGCGTCGGCGCCGTAGCGCTCCAGGTAGCGCTCGTAGGTCTCCTTGGTGATCCGGCGGGCTTCGGCGAGCGCGCCGATGCGGCGCAGTGAGACGGCCAGGGACTTGGCGTTGCGCAGGTTCTCCGGCAGGTCGGGGTCGAGGACGTCGCCGAGGTCGGAGGTGACTTCCTGGAGCAGGTCCACCGAGCCGCGGTAGTCGCCGAGTTCGCGCAGGTCGCGGGCGAGGTTGGACTTGGTGGAGAGGGTGTAGGGGTGCCGGGGGCCGAGGACGGCCGTGCGCCGGTCGAGGGTCTCCTGGTCGAGTTCGCGGGCGGCCTCGCTGTTGCCGACGAGCCGGTAGTCGATGGCCAGGTTGTTGGCCATCGAGAGCGTGCGCGGGTTGTCGTCGCCGAACAACTCGCGGAACTGGTCGAGGATTTCGCGGTCGAGGTCGAGTGCGGCCTGGAACCGTCCGAGTGCCCGGCGGTCGGCGCCGAGGGAGCCGGCCGTCATCAGGGTGTACGGGTGGTGCTCGCCGAGCAGGGCCCGCTGGCGTTCCAGGGTGTCCTCGTCCAGGGCCAGGGCTTCCGCGTAGTTGCCCTGGGAGCGCAGCACGTTGGCGAGTTGGAAGCGCAGCAGCAGGGTCTGCCGGTCGTTCTCGCCGAGCTTGTTGGTCCACTCGGTGTCCAGGGCGTGGCCGAGGTCGCGGGCGCGGTCGAGTTCGCCGCGCTTCCAGAGGTAGCGGACGCGGTCGATGAGCAGCTGGCGGGTGTCCGCCTCGTCGCAGTTGTGCGCCTTGGAGGGCGACAGGTGCGGCCAGATCTCGTCGAAGGCGGGCCAGTTGGCGGGGTCGTCGGTGTCGCCGAGGACCGGCCGGGCGCCGGTCAGGATGCGATGCACCTCGTGGACGGCGATCTCCTGTTCGTCGTCGGTCATCTCGGCCCGGATCACCGCCTGGACGAGCCGGTGCACCTGGAAGCTGTTGCTGCCGGCGTCGACCTTGGCCAGCGCGTACCGGCCGATCGCCTGGATCACCTTGCCCAGCATGAACTTGTCGCTGAGGTCGGCGTCGTACTTCACCAGCGCCCGGATCATCTGGTCGCTGTAGAAGAGGTTCATCGAGATCGGCTCGGGCGCGAAGAACGCGCAGAGCTGGAGGAGCCGGACGGCGGCCGGGGACTGCTGGCGCAGCCGGCCGATGGAGACGTTCCAGGTCGCGCCGACCGGGGTCGGGTAGTCGGCGGGGCGGGCGACGGCCAGCGCGCGGGCCGCCTCGGCGTGCAGTTGGGCGACGTAGGTCTCCACCGGGGTGCCGGTGGTGTCCAGCCAGGCGGCCGCGACCTCGACGGCGAGCGGCAGGTCGCCGACCGCCTCGGCGACCCGGTCGGCGTCCGGGCGGGACAGGCCGCGGGCTCGCCGGCACAGGTGCTCGACGCTCTCGCCGCGGGTGAAGACGTCCACCTCCAGCGCCTCGGCGTGCCCGGTCCAGGCCTGGTTCCGGGAGGTGACCAGGATGTGGCCGGAGCCGCCGGGGAAGAAGCGGCGGATCTCGGCCGGTTCGTCGGCGTTGTCGAAGATCAGCAGCCAGCGCGAGGTGGGCACGCCGCGGCGCAGCGCCTCCCGGGCGGCCTCGGCGGCTTCGGTGACGGAGTCGCCGACGCGCAGGCCGAGCCGGCGGGCGAGGTCGGCGAGGGCGGGGGCGACGAGTTCGGTCTGTTCGGCGTCGATCCACCAGACCAGGTCGTAGTCGGACATGAACCGGTGCGCGTACTCCAGCGCGACCTGGGTCTTGCCGACGCCGCCGAGCCCGTACAGCGTCTGGGGGGTGGGCAGGACGGCCGCCATGCCGCCGCGCAGCTGGTTGCGCAGTTGCTCCAGGACGGCGGCGCGGCCGGTGAAGGAGGGGTTGCGCGGCGGGACGTCCCACACGGTCGGCTTGCTGCCGGGGAAGCGCGGCCCGCCGCCGTTGGGCTCGGTCAGGACGACGTCGCCGCGGCCGAGGGCACGCAGCAGGGTCTGGACGGACTGCGTCTCGTCGCGGCCGACGAGGTCGACGGGGTTGCGGTTGCTGAAGGGTGCGGTGAGCCTGACGTCGCCGACGCGGACGGGGACGAGCTGGCGCCGGGTGCCGGCGGGGTCGGAGTTGACCACGGACTCCCACAGCGCCCGGGCCTGCGGGGAGCGCTGGTAGGCGGGCGAGAGCACGGCGACGGTCCGGTAGGCGGCGTCGATGCCGCGTTCGGTCTCCTCGCGCGTGTCGGTGCCGGCGCTGAGGTCGCGGGGCAGCACCCGGAAGCCGGCCCGGGTGAGCACGGACTCGATCCAGTCCGCCCACATCCGGTCCTCGGGGACGTAGGAGAGGTAGAGGTCGGCGGGGACGGACGGGCGGCGGCGGGTGAACGCGTCCACGTAGCGCAGCCGTAGTTCCTCGTCCATGACCGGCAGGGAGGTGACCTTGCGCCGGGTGATCATCGCGGTGAGCCGCTCGCAGGCGGCGAGCATCGAGGTGGGGGTGCCGGTCTGGTCGCCGAAGGTGGCGAGGATCTCCTCGTAGGCGTAGAACGGCCGGTACGGGATCTCCACCGAGCCCCAGTAGGAGGCGAGTTCCTCGCCGTTGAGGCCGGCCGGCAGCCCGTCGAAGCGGACCCGGGCGAGGGAGCGGCCGGCGTCGGCCTTCTCCTTCTCGCCCTCGTCGATGCGCATCGGGACGGGCAGGATGCGGATGCCGCGCTCGCGGTAGCGGTCGTGGATGTGCTGGGCGATCCGGGAGGCACCGTCGATGGACTGGTCGCTCAGGGTGAAGCAGACCACCAGGTCGTCGGGCATCTGGACGGTGCAGATCTCGGCGATGTCGGACAGTCCGGTGCGCGAGTCGATGAGCACGTAGTCGTACCGCTTGCTCATGTCGGCCTTGAGGGCGTCGAAGAACTGCCCGCCGTCGAAGCGGTCGTAGAAGATGTCCCAGTCCAGGTGGGTGACGGCCTCGGAGTAGTCCCGGTTGAACTGGCCGGCGGACAGGAAGTCCAGGCTGCCCCCGGTCGGGAACAGCGGCCAGGACAGCGACAGCGCGTGCGGGTGCACCCTGGCGAAGTCCAGGTGCCAGCCCTCGGCGTGCTCGACCGGGCGCAGGGCCTCCTCGCGGTACTCGGCGATCAGGTCCATCATCCCGGTCGTGCCGGCCAGCGAGGCCGGGTCGAGGAAGGGGTGGAAGAACTTGGCCAGGCCCGGCGCCTCCAGGTCCCAGTCCACGGTGAGCACCCGGTAGCCGTTGGCGGCCAGGATCCAGGCCGTGTTGGCGAGCGCCATGGTGCGCCCGGTGCCGCCCTTGTAGGAGTAGAAGGTGATGATCCGGCCGTTGCGGTCCTGCTCCACGGACCGTCGCTCGGCCTCCCGCTGGGCGGCCAGTTCGGCCACGGTGAGGCCCCCGACGCGGAAGTTCCTGGTGGGGTTCTCGCTCATCTGGGTCGTCCTCCCAAGGGCGCCATCCCGTCATCGGGGTCATCGCCGTCGTCACGGTCTGGGTGGTCGTCGGGTCCGGAGCCGTCCTGCCCGAAGGGGGCGTCGCGGCCGAACGGGGCCGCGCCCGGGCCGCGCCGGAAGGCGTCCCGCAGGTTCGGGCGGGGCGGCGGCGGATCCTCCGGCTCGGCCCTGGTGCGGCCCTCGAAGGCGTACTTGGCCTTCATGGCGGCCCGGGGCAGCGCGTCGTCGAAGTCCTCCAGGGTGTTCAGCCCGGTCGGGCCGGTCACGCCGAGGAAGCTGGGGCGGCTCGCCCGCCGGGTGATGCGCAGCGCCTGGTCGCTCAACTCTCCGAGGTCGCCGCCGCGTTCCTCGCACTCGGGGTCCTCGGTGTTCCACGGCTCCAGGACGCTCACCCAGGTGGCGTCCGAGCGGTCGAAGCGGCGGACGAGCTCCCGGCGGTCCGGGTCGCGCAGCGCCCACCGGTCGAGCAGGAGCAGGCCGGGGGCTGCCGCCTCCCCCTCGATGATGGACTCGACCTCGTCGTCGAACTCGTGCACGGTCGGCTGGAACCCCAACTGCCGGGCCAGCCGCACCGCGTGCTGGGCGATCGGCGAGCCGGCCGGGCGATAGGGGTGCCAGTCGGTGCGCCGGGTGCCGTAGAAGTCGGGATTGCGGTCGGGCGGCAACTCGCCCTGATGGTAGGAGAGTACGGAGATCCGCAGCTGCTTGGTCGGCGCGCTCACGTCGAAGGCACTGGGCAGGCCGTTGAAGTCCAGCCGCCGCCCGACCGGGATCACCGTCTCCTCCGCCACCTGCACGATCCGCGCCGCCAGCCGGTGCACGGCCAGCTCGTAGGCGGAGCGGAAGTAGGTGAGCTTCATCAGCGCGTACAGGCCCTCGGTGGCGTAGTCCGGCCCGAAACTGGCGTGGTTGAACTGGAGTTCACTGGCCACCTTGGGCAGCCGGTAGCGACTCATCGGCGCCCACAGCACCGGCACGATGCCACTGGTGCGCTCCGCGTCGATCGTCGCCGGGTACACCGGGCGGCGGGTGAAGGCGTGCCACTCCTGCCCGCACGGGACGCTGTTGAAGTACCGGGGCGAGTACAGCGGTACGAACACCCGGCAGGTCGCCAGCTCCTCCGACAGCCGCTCCGCCCACAACTCCCCCTGGTGCATGGACTCGTCCATGAAGCCGACCGGCACCCCGGCCGGGACCGTGGTCAGTTGCAGCACCGCCTCGCACAGGTCCCGGTACAGCTGGCGCACCCAGTGGTTCGGATCACCGGCGCCGCGCGTGCCGGCCTTCGGGGTGTGCGCGTAGGAGAGGAAGAAGTACGGCCGGGCATCGTCCTCGTCCCAGCCACGGTCGTTCACACGCGCCTCCCCCGGGCCCGTCGGCAACCTGGTTCCCGCAGCCCCCGTGCGGCGGGGTCTCAGTGTAGGAACGACTGAGGACCCAAGGGAATAGCACAACGAGTCGTACGAATTGACATGACCGAAACGACGCGGCTGTGCGCCCGCTTATCGTGGCTCCAGCACGTCCGCCACGGAGTACAAGGAAGGTAGCCATGGAGCACCTCAACTGGCAGCAGCCGAGCTTCAGCAGCGATCAGGCGAACTGCCTCGAAATCGCGTCCGACGGCGACCTCGTCTACCTCCGCGAGTCCGACAACCCCACCCACATCGTCACCACCACCCGCACCAAGCTCAACGCCTGGCTCCTCGGCGCCAAGGCCGGCGAGTTCGACCACTTCATCGCCTGACCTCCACGGCCGGGCATGGCGCGGGCCCGCCTGGAGAAGGCGGGCCCGCGTGCCATGCATGGCACCTACGTCCGATCCCGTCGATCCCGAAGCCGCTCGGACCGGGCCTGGCACACACCGCCGACGGCGGCGGCCAGCAGGATCAGGACCAGCATGCCCGTCACGCCCGGCCCCGCCGGCGCTTGAACTCGCGCAGCAGAGCCAGCAGGTTGATCAAGGTGCTGGCCGGGATGTTGCCGATGGAGACCAGGGCGCGGCCGTTCAGATCGGTCTCGCCGGACTGGGCGGACGGCCAGAGGAGGCCGAACTCCCGCCCCTCTGTACGGAGATCGATGATCAGTTCGGTGATCTGCCGCCCGGTAAGCTGCCGCAGGGCCGGGTCGGCGGGGTGGATCGGGTGGTGGGCGATCACGCGGCGCCGTCCAGCTCGAACCAAACGCGCTTGCCGAGCTTCTGCGGCTCCGCACCCCAGCGGTGCATGAGCCCCTCCACCAGCATCAACCCCCGCCCGGACTGGGCGAACGGGTCGGGCTTCCGCTGCTCGGGCAGCACGGGACTGCGGTCCGCGACGGTGACGCGGAGCGTCCCGTGGACGACGGCGACCAGGACGACGGGCGCGGCGGTCAACCCGTGCCGCCAGGCGTTCACCACCAGCTCCACGAGAGCGAGTTCGGCATCCCCGATGGAGGAATTGGGGTACCCGGCGCGCGCCATGGTGTCGCGCAACGCCTCGCGAGAGACGGTGAGGGAGGGGGAGTTGAGGTTGGGGTCACACATGGGGAATCTCCCAGCGGTGCAAAGTGATTGGTGAGTGGACTGTAGGGCCAATCACCACAATCCTGCAACACTCTCCGCATCTAGATCTACACTTTCAGTAGGCGGCCTACTCGTTGGCCGAACTACTGCACGAGAAGGGCACGTGCATGGGATTCAGGACCGCAATCAGCGAACGACAGCGTCGACTTGGCGATGAGCTGCGGCGTCTCCGCACCAGCGCAGGCATGTCCCTTCCAGAACTCGGCGAGCTGGTCGGCATGAAGGGACCAGCCGTCAGCCACACCGAGTCGGGCAGGCTTGGTATCAATCCTGAGCGATTGGCCCTCTGGCTCGACGCCTGCCATGCCAACGATCCCGAGTATCGAGCAGGCCTTCTCGCCATGGGCCAGAGCAACGGCAAGGGCTGGTGGACCGACTACCGGCCCTACGTTCCAACGTCAGCCCTCGATCTCGCCGAGTTCGAACACGGCGCTACCCGCCTGGACACATACGAGACACTACTGATCCCTGGCCTGCTCCAGACCAAGGGCTACAGCGAGGTCATCCTCGAATACGCGCAGAAGACGGTCGAGTTCCGACAGTCGCGGCAACGCATCCTGAGCGTCGAGAACGGGACGCCATTTCATGCCGTGATCCACGAGGCTGCGCTACGAACGATGTACGGCGGACCTACCGTCATGCGTGACCAGCTGAACCACCTGGCCGAGGTCGGCAAGCTGCCTCACGTCACCATCCAGATCCTGCCGTTCGACTGCACCGTGTTCGCCTCGGCCGACACCCCGTTCATGCTGCTTCACGGCCGACACTCCAAGCTCGACACCGTCTTGATGGAACAGCCCCAGGGCTCACCATTCCTTGGCGAGCCCGAAGCAGTAGCCTCGTTCCGGCGACAGTTCGAACGACTCAAAGGCCTGGCACTCCCGCCTCTGACGGCCAGCGCATCCGAGCTATCGCCCTCATATCGCGACTCATGGGGCTTGCTCCAGCACATTCGGTACGCAGTACAGGGAAGGTAAGCATGGAACAGCTCAACTGGCAGAAGTCGAGCTTCAGTGGGGAGCAGACCAACTGCATCGAGGTCGCTTCCGAGGGTGAGCTGGTCTACATCCGCGAGTCCGACGACCCCGCCCACATCGTCACCACCACCCGCACCAAGCTCAACGCCTGGCTCCTCGGCGCCAAGGCCGGCGAGTTCGACCACTTCACCGCCTGACCCACACAGCGCAGAAGGGCGGCTCCCGCGAACTCGCGGGAGCCGCCGCCTACCGATCGGCGCTGAGCGCGGTATCGAGATACTCCTGCACCGGCTCGAACAGCCCGTACGGCACGTACTCGGGGATCTCGGCGAGAGCCACCCACGCGAGCTGGTCCAGCTCCTCCGTGTCGACCACCTCGGCGGTGCCGCTGACGACGTCACAGGCCGTGTACGACATCAGTCGGCCGGTCTTCGGGTGCACGCGCTCACCCAGGAGCTTGATCGCGGCCACACCGAGCCCGGTCTCCTCCGCCGTCTCTCGGACAGCCGCCAGCTCGGGCGACTCGCCGGACTCGATCTCACCAGCCGGGAACTGCCACGAGAGCTGGCCCTCGCTGACCCACCGCCGGACCATCAGGACGCGGCCTTCGTGGGCCACGATCGCGGCGGCGATTCCCGGGCGTTCCTCGGCAGTCTGCTGTGTCACGTCTGCTCCTCCAGCGCGGCCAGGACGGGTGGAAAGATCGTATCGGCGCGATGAAGCGGGTCACCTTCTCTCGCCGACACCAGTGCCGAGACGATCTTCTCCAAGCGCTTTCTGGAGCACATCAGCTCCAGGGCTCGGCCGGGCCTCTGATGATGACGGACTTCAGCCGGACCAGCGGTTGCCCCTCGCAAGGAGCCGCCGGTCAACAGCTCCCCGGAGCGTCAGAGCGGGAGACCCCCGGCAAGATTCTTATTCCAGATCAGGAATATGCCCGATACGGCTTGGACAGGCGCCGCAGCCGGCCTTAGCGTCGTTGATGGGTTGGGAGGCACTCGACCTGGAAGGGGTCAGCATGGCTGAGTACCCGCAACTGCTGCGTCTTACCGGCAAGTTCAACGGCCCGAACTGCGACGATGACGACTGCCCGAACGTGTACGCCACCGACCGAGGGACGTTCGTGGTCCAGGGCGACCACTTCACGGCCCTGAAGGTGCCCACCGGGGAGTCCGCCGTCGAGATTCCCCGACACGTCCTGGAGGAGGCCATCCGTGCTCTTGGATGGTGACCAGTGGCGCGCTCACTTCGACAGCTACCAGCACGAAGCGTTCCGGTTCGAGGCGCAGCCCGCCTACACCATGCCCAGGGAAGCAGAGAGCCTGGCCCGCTTTCTGCGCGGCGAGCCGACGCCGGTCGATCACAACGCGGCGTGGCACCGGAGGGTGCACGGCTTCGTCTCCTCGGGGCGGACGATCGGCCGCGTCCGGGTGGTGCGCCGCCCCCTCACGGACTACCAGCGGTACCAGTTCGCCTGGGGCATCCCCGGCAACATCGCCGCCGGGGAAGACATTCGAATCCTGGACGCCACTGAAGGGAACTTCGGTATCCCCGACCAGGACTGGTGGCTGTTCGATGACACCTCGGCGGTCCACCTGAACTTCCGACCTGACGGCACCCAGATCAACCGGGAGCTGGTCAGCGGCGACATGCGCCGCCACCGCGAGTGGAAAAGAATCGCCCTGGCTCACTCCGTGCCGTTTTCCGAATATCTGAAAGAGCTCGGGTGACGCTCGATCCAGATCAGCTCGGCCGGTCGAAGTCCGATCTGGCCAAAACGCTCAGAAGGCTCCGCCTGGAAGCCGGTCTCACAGGAGACCGGCTTTCGGTGCGTTGTGGCATCTCCCAGAGCAAGATCAGTAAGATCGAGACCGGAAAACTGACCCCGACCCTCGTCGATGTGGAGCGCATCCTCAGGGCTCTTGGGGCTCCGGCCGCCCTCGTCCGGGAAGTATCCTCGCTGGCTCGTACGGCCAATACCGAGTGGCAGGACAAGCGAACCTCATGGCGCCGGGGCATCGAAAAGCGACAGGCGGAGCTGGCGTCGCTGGAGTCGGACGCGACAGAGCTGCGATATTTCCTGCCGGCAATGATCACAGGCCTCCTGGCCACGCCCGAGTACATTCGGGCCAGCTTGAGCCACTCCCCCGGCGACAGGGCGATCATCGTGGGCCGCAAGCTGGAACGCCAGGTGGCTCTCTACGACGAATCAAAGTCATTCACGTTCCTGCTCACGGAGCAGGCGGTGAAGTGGGCACTGCTTCCTCCTCAGGCAATGGCCGTCCAGATTGACCGCCTTGCATCGCTCACCCATCTGCCGTCCGTTCGAATCGGCGTGATTCCATATGGGACACTTATTACTCGCGGACCAATGAACACGTTCACGGTGTACGACGACCGCCTCGCCACTGTGGAGTCGTTCACCGGCCGTCTCGCATTTCGCGATCACCGGGACATCCAGCGCTATCGTGAAATTTTCTCGATATTCGAAGAATCCGCCCTCTTCGGCGACGAGGCCAGGGGGCGGCTCAGCGAATGGTCGATGATTTACCGTGGGTGATATTTATTCACTGACGGGAATATCGTTGTCCGGCCTGCTCGAACCCTCCTAGTCTGGACGCCTGCGCTACGGCGACTCGGTACGGCAGAAGGACGGGCCGATGAACACCTGGGAGTTCGTGAAGGACCGGACCGCCACCCGGGGTGCGGTCTGGAGATCGGCTGACGGCTCGCTCTACAAGCGGACCGGCGGAGAGGACTTGCGGGCGGAAGTCGAGTTCCAGCAGCTGGCCGCCGGACTTGGATACCCCGTACCTGCGATTGTCGACAGCGGATTCGAAGGCGGAAGTTACTTCGCCATCGAACGCACCGTCGGCAACAGCTCACTGCACGAGGACGCCCTGGCCGACACTCAGCGGGCCGGACAGGTCGGCGACCACGTGATCAGCACCGCGGCCGCCGTCGCCTCGAAGCTCCTACAGGCCCAGGCGAGGCACCCTCTGCCCTCGACCCCGTGGTTCGAGAAGGCGGCCTTCGCAGCGGCCGTCTTCGAGGAGAACCCGGACTTCGACACGCCGCGGGTCCACCAGGCCGTCGAGCACGCCCTCGACCGGCTGTCCCGACTCCCCATCGTGCACGGGCACTTGGACTACGGTCTGCCCAACATCCTCACGGCCGGGATCATCGACTGGCAGCACCACGGACCGATCCCGTTCGGCTACGACGTGTACCCGGCGCTCGACATCGTGGCCTTCAAAGGTGGAGGCAAGGGCTACACCATCACCTCGGAGCAGCGCGCCACGTACACCGTCGCACTCGACCGGACCAGCACGTCCCTGATCGGCCGGCGGGTGAGCGATCACCTGGGCGACTTCCTGCTCGTCAAGTGCTTCTTCTTCCTCGCCCTCATGCGGCCCACTCACCCCGCAGGGCATGACAAGCACATCAAGTGGCAGTACCGCCGCGCCCTCTTCTCGATGGGACTTGAGCAGTATGAGTCGTCCACCACGATCGACACCGGAGCCTTCCCCGCTCTGGAGCAGTTCGCCGCTGAACACCGGTAGGCCGGTCCCCATCGTCCGCGACCGTGACTACCTGATGGATCACCACGGCGTCGTCTTCAAGGTCATCGGGGACAGCCACCCCGGCAGCCACTACCTGGGCTACGTCAAGTACCACCCGGACGAGAAGGGGGACCGGCGGGTGTTCGGCCGGACCTACCGGCAGAACAGTGTCGTGTCGAAATCCTTCGGCATCCTTGCCGACCGACCGGAGTGCTACGTCTACTCCGACGCCCTCGGCTGCGTCATCACGGGCATTCCGCGCGAGGACGTCGCCGTCCACTACTCGTGCCGCCAGGCCCTCTCTGCCATCCATGAGGAACCCGGATCGGTCGCCGACAATCCGGCAGGCAAGGACCTCCTGGCGATCACCGAGTGGGTCGCCACGAACGGCGCCCGGGATCTCCTGGGTGTCACCGGGTCCTTTCTCGTCGGCTGTTTCAACGAACGCTCGGACATCGACCTCGTCTGCTACGGGCCGGAGGGCTACGAGGCCGCCCAGGACCTGTTCCAGCAGACCGCTCTGATCAAGCCCTACGACGGAGACGACCTGACCCGGCTGTACATCCGCCGGGCCAAGTACATGGAGGGCAGCTCCTTCGAGGCCCTCATCAAGCAGGAACGCCGAAAGCTCCAGGGGCTCACCTCCAGCTCCGGCGCGCACATCAACTGCGAACCCATCCGCTCCGACCGCGACAGACCCTTCTCCCGCATCTCCTCCAAGGAGATCGGAGAGATCTCCCTCCTCGCGAGAATCACCGACCACGCCGAAGGCCTCACCACCCCGGCGCTCTATGGGATCAAGGTCAGGACCATCCTGAGCTCGACCATCGACGAGCCCGACTCCTTCGCCCGCCGGATCACCCACATGCGTTCCTACCTCGGCGCCTACACCGGCGCGTTCCGATCCGGAGACACCGTGCACCTGTCCGGCAAACTCGTCCACTCCCAGGACGGCGACCGCAGCAGCTTCGGCATCGAGCTCACCCCCTGGACCGTCAGCGGCTCCTACGTCGCCAACCTCGCCGCGTAGGCGCCGCGCGGTGGCCCTGCTCGTCATCCGGCACGCCGAGTCCGTCGAGAACGCCGACAAGTACCACGGCTTCTACCAGGACCCGCGCCCTTGCATCGGAGCCGTCGCCCACACCATCTCCCGCACGATCGTCGGCCTCACCCCGCACGGTTTCCGGCAGGCCCAGTGGCTCGCCGGCATCCTGCCGAAGCTCGCCGGCCCCACGCCACGCGTCTACACGTCGACCTACCGCAGGACGATCGACACCGCCGCGATCGCCCTGCCCGACATCCCCGACGGCTGGCCCCAGCAGACCACGCTCCTCGACGAGCAGCACTACGGCGACGCCACCTACATGACCAAGCGTGAGCTGAACGACAGCTACCCCGAACTCGCCGAGGACCGCCGCCTGCGCAAGCACCTCTGGACCGCACCGGGTGGCGGCGAGTCGCTCGCCGAAGGCGTACTCAACCGGGCCACCGAGTTCGCCGCCCTCGCCCAGGCCGAACTCCAGGAATCGAGCACCATCGTCGCCTTCACCCACCAGACCGCCGCAGTGGCACTCCGCTCCCTACTCGAAGCCTGCACCCTGCCCGAGATCCTCGCCGAGGAGCGGAAGGGCAAGATGCCCAACGCCGCGATCCTCCACTACGAACTGCG
The DNA here is from genome assembly GCF_040685715.1 of Kitasatospora sp. NPDC088264. NCBI lineage: Bacteria > Bacillati > Actinomycetota > Actinomycetes > Kitasatosporales > Streptomycetaceae > Kitasatospora > Kitasatospora sp. NPDC088264. Next base: position 68,896 of record NZ_JBFBIR010000021.1, on the reverse strand, counting down.
AGACGGCCGGTTCACCCAGACGCGAACCACGACCCCGCCGATCTAGGAGGAGTCCGTGCGACACCTGTTCCTCAACGGCCCTGTCCAGAACGGGACCTTCATCTTCGGCACCCGCCCCGGCAAGGCCGTCGGCATCCGCCTCGCCGCCGCCCTCAACGCCATCCTCGGCTCACCGCCCGCACCCCACCTGTGGAACACCGCCACCCTCGCCGGAGACCTCCGCCACCGCGAGGCTGAGGGGCCGAAGATCCCCCGTCAGCGCTTTGAGGCCGACCTCATCGCGAGCAAGTACGCGCCGGGGCAGTCTCCGGCAGGCGGCATCATGACCGACACCGACACTGAGGTCGCAAGCCTCGCCCTGGAGATGATCGAGAACAACCTCCGCGCCGGCACCCTGACCATCAGCCGTGAGACCGTTCCCACCTGCCGGGCCTGCGGCCACATGACCGGTACCGGTGGCCGCCCCTGCAACGCCTGCGGCAGCACCGACACCCGGGACCGCACAAGCCTTCACCTTGTCGCCGAACTCGCCAAGGACCGCCCCATCCTCGACCGCTCGGACATCCACGCCAGTCACCGACAGCAGCCCAGACACCTTCAGGGCACCGTCGGCAAGGTTCCAGGGCGCCTGATCCTCTCCCGTACCCGCGACCACGGCATCGACCTGTCGCCAGTCGGTCTCGACCGCCTCGTGCTCGACCCGCGCGCCGGCATCCATGCCACCGTCCTCGCCGCAGCCCGAAGGCACCGGGCGGAGGTGGCCGTCATGGCCACCACCCAGAATGCCGCCAACCACATCGCCGCCCACGGCCTGCACTTCCGCGAACACGACGGCATCCGCCTCCGCTATGCCCTCCACGGACACCTGCCCTACAACCACACGGCAGATCTTCAACCGCTCCACGACGCATACCGAGCCACCCCGGCGATCAAGGAGAGCTTCGAAGCCTGGTTCCTCCCCCTCTTCTCCCTGCAGGCCAAGGCCGCAACCCGGCCCGAGCAGTTGCCGGCAATCTTCAGGCACTACATGCGGGCGCACCTGGCCAGACCGGCTGCAGCCGACGAAGAGATGATCGAGGCCCTACGGTGCTCAGTCGAAGCCGGCAATACGGAATGGATCACTCGGAAACGCGTGCTGGCCGCCGCGATGACAGCTTGTGAGGCCACTGTGTAGAAGCATCCGGCCCTGCATAGGAAGTCGGGCCCACCGACTTCCTATGCACAGGGAGGCTCGACAGGAACGTCGCCGCCTTCGACGGAAGGGCGGCTCCCGCGAACTCGCGGGAGCCGCCCTTCCCCCAGGTGCCGCCGTCACTCTGCGGTGGGCCTCGGGACGATCCAGAGCTCGGCCGGGCCGCTGATGATGACGGACTCCAGGCGGGCCGGCGTCGGGCTGGCCGGGTCCAGGACACTGCCGGGGTAGGCGCCGAAGAGGCCGCCCAGGGCCACTTCGGCCTCCAGCCGGGCCAGGGGTGCGCCGAGGCAGAAGTGCGGGCCGTAGCCGAAGGACAGGTGCTCCTTGTCGGGGCGGGTCGGGTCGAAGTCGTCCGGCCGGTCCGGGTGGACCTCCGGGTCCCGGCCGGCCGCGCCGAATCCGAGCAGGATCGGCTCGCCCTGCCGGATGACCACGCCCTCGCCGAGGTCGATGTCCTCCAGCGGGTAGCGAAGCGGGATGTGCATCACCGGGCTCTCGTGGCGCAGGGTCTCCTCGATGACGTCCTCCCACGCGAGGGCGCCCTCGCGGACCTGGGCCAGGTAGCGGGGGTGGGTGAGGAGCGCCTGGACGGCGCTGGTGATGAGGTTGACCGCCGTCTCGTACCCGGCGCCGAGCATCAGGAAGAGCTCGTCGCGGGACTCCTCCTCGGCGCGGCCCGTGTCGCCGCCGGTGCTGACGGCGGCCACGTCGCTGGCGAGGTCGGGCCCGGGGTCGCGCCGTTTGAGCTCCAGCAGTTCGACCAGCACCACGTTGATCTCCGCCCGCGCGAGCGTCATCTGCTCGGTCGTCGCCGTCGTCGTCAGCAGGGTGTCCATCGACCGGCCGATCTGCGGCCGCATGTCGGCGGGTACGCCGAAGAGGTCGCAGATCACCGTCATGGTGAGCGGGAGCGAGAGGGCCCGGCGGATGTCCACGGCCTCGCCGGGGGCGAGGTCACGGAACGCGCCGACCAGGGCGGTGGTCGTCGCCTCGATCCCGGGCCGCAGCGCGGACACCCGGCGGGGCGAGAACGAGGGCGCCATCCGTCGTCGTGCCGAGCGGTGTTCGTCGCCGTAGCGGTTGAAGAAGTTCTGCTGGAACGCGATCGGGCCCATCGGCCACCCCTCGGGCACCGCGGCCAGGCCGGGCCAGTGCTTGCGCGGGTCGCGGGAGACCCGCGGATCGCCGGTCAGAGCGCGGATCACCGAGCTGCGGGTCACGGACCAGGCGATGATGCCGCCGGGGAGTTCGACCCGCACGGCGGGCCCGGCGGCGCGGAGCTCCGCGTTCTGCTGGTGCAGGGCCCGGGCGGTCATGTCCAGCACCGGGCAGCCGTTGTCGTCTGGAGCCATGGCATTGCTCCTCAGGATCTCTCGGGGGTGCCCCGGCAGTCCGTGCCGCGACACGTCCTGCCGTGTCCGGGGCCTGTGCTCCGTTCTAGAGCGGCGCGGAGCGGTCGTCAACGGGCCGGGACGGTGTTACCAGGATCATCCAGTCAGACGGACTGTGCACCGTCTACACCGACGGTCACGCCGAACCGGCCCAGGTCCGGCCTCCCCTCCTCCCCCACCACCAGGCCGGCTCGCTTGCGCAGCTCTCGCAGCTTCTTCCCCAGCTCGGACTTGGACTGTCCGAGCCGTTCCGGATCCAGAGACACTCAGCCGCTTGCTCTCACGTACTCCGAGAAAGGAACCGACTCGGATACGGCCAAGCGCTTCCACTCGACGAATCGGATCGGGTCGCCGTCGAACACCTCGCGACTGATCTGCGTCCCGTCCGGGCGGTAGTTCATCGGGACCACCCTGGACTCGTCGAACATCCAGAAATCCTGATCCGGTAAGCCCGGATTCTCGCGGCCGGTCAGGTCGAGAATCCGGATGTCCTCGCCGGCCGCGACGTTGTGGACATAGTGCGCGAACTCGAAACGGAGGTAGTCCGTCAGGGGCCGGGTGATCACGTGATCGCGCCGAACAGCTCCGTCGCCACCGAACCTGCTGCGAGGGTCGCACAAGAAGTCGGCCCCACCGACTTCTTGCGCAACACCGCATCCGTCGGCCCGCGTCCCAGGTGTCCTGGGACGCGGGCCGACGTCATGACCGGGCCGGGCCTGTGCGGAGAGCGCAGGCCCAGCCCTCTCCACAGGTAGGCGCGTCCTTGTGCGTAGGAAGTCGGTGAGGCCGACTTCCTACGCACAAGAGACCTGGACAGGACCGTCGGGGGGGGGGGGGGGGGGCCGGCGCCGCCGGGGCCGCCCCACCGGGGGGGCCGAAGCGGCGACGGGAGCAACCGAACTGGAGGAGGGGTGGGGGACGCGCGGGGGCTCAGGGGCGGAGGAGGTGTTCGGCGAGGTCGACGGCTTCGCGGACGGGGACGAGGCGGCAGTCGGTGGTGCCGAGGTGGATGGTGGTGATGCCGGTGGCGACGGCGAGGACCTGGGTGCCGAGGTCGGCGAAGTGGAGGTCGTCGAGCTCGGGGGCCCGGAAGGTGAGCCAGCCGTCGGGGCCGACGCAGCGGTACTCACGCAGGGGGACGTCGGGCATGCGCTGGTCGGCGAGGTGGAAGGCGGTGAACCGGGCCATCGGGACGCCGAGCATCAGCACCCTGGCGTCGAGGTCGTAGAGGCGCCCGAGCGGGGACTCGGGGCCGAGGTGGGAGGTGAGGGGGTGGTGGGCGGTGATCTCGCGGGCGTGCCGGCCGAGGGCCGTCCAGGAGGTCTGGGGGTGGCGGCTGCGCAGGGCGCCGGGGCGGGTGCGGATCTCCTCGGAGAGGGCGCCCATGGTCGGCGAGCAGGGGGTGTTCGCCGGGTCGAACCGCGGCATCCGGGCCCGGTAGGCGGCGGTCTCGGCCGGGGTGAGGCCGGCGGTGGCGGTCTGGTGGATGCGCGAGGTGGCGGAGTTCTCGGGGGTGGCGGTGTAGGCGACCAGGGTGCCGCCGGGGCCGAGGACGTGGAGCAGCGCGTCGGCGACGGTGGCGGCGCCGCCGTCCACCGGGCCGAGGGCGCGCAGGGAGGCCTCGACGTGCACCACCATGCCCGGGCGGACGCCGAGTTGGGCGAACCCGGCGGCCAAACCCCCAGCGGTGAGGGCGGTATCGGTGAGGGCGGTGCCGGTGAGAGCAGTGACGGTGCGCATGGCCGCTCCTCTGGGTCAGACCTCGGCGGGGCGGGCGTGGCCGCGCTCGTGGCGGGCCCGTTCGGCGGCCCGTTCGGCGGCGGCGGGCAACGGCACGGCGAGCCACGGAGCGACGCTCTCACGCATGCCGTCGGCGAAGCGCAAGCCGAGCGCCGTGAGGGCGCCGGATCCGGCCAGCCGGTCGACGGCTTCGGCGGTGTACCGGCGCCAGAGCGCGAACTGGGTGCGCGCCCGGTCGGCGGCCTCGCCCGGCAGCCCGTCGTAGGCGAACGCACGGGTGCCCCAATACTCGGTGACGGCGAGGTGCGCGTAGGTGCCCTGGAGCAGGCCTTCGAGCGGGCGCGGGTCGGGCCGCCAGGGCGCGAGGTACAGCTGGTCGTCGGCCGGGTCGTGGAGGTCGAACAGGTCGAGTACGGCGCCGAGTTTGACGTGCTGGAACTCGTGCGCGAGCAGCAGTGCGAGCGTCGGCGCGGTCGCGGGCCGGGCGATGCCGACCGCGCCGTGGGCCTGCCGGGCGGCCGAGCTGACGTCCCGCCCGGCGGGGCCCGGCCGTAGCGGGGTGATGGTGGTGAGGCCGGCCCGGAGGCCTTCCGCGTACGCGGGCAGGTCGTGCCCGAGCAGTTCCCAGGCTTCGCGCAACGCGCCCGTCCAGTCGAGCAGTTCGCCGTCGGAGAGCCGGCCGGCCACGGCGTGGTCGTGGCTGTCGCGCAGCGGGTCGACGTCCTCCAGGGTGACCGTCCACCCTCCGGCCAGCCGGACCCGCCGCAGCGGCTCGTCCAGGGCGGCGGACACCGATCCGTCGGACGCCCGCACGCTGAACCCGTCGGCCAGGCCGGTGACGACCGCCTCCCCGTCCGGGGCGGCGGTCCGCCCGAGGGTCGGCAGGTGCAGCCACCCGCCGCGCACCGGCACCGCGACCGCGTCCCCCCGCCCGGCACGGACGGCGGCGGCGGCGGCCAGGGCGGCCAGCGGGCCGAGCCCGACGGTGAGGTCCCCGGCGAGCCGGCGGGCGGCCCAGGCGCGGGCGTACGGGTGGGCGAGGACGGTGTCGACGGCGGCGGGTGCGCTCGCGTCGAGTTCGGACAGCAGGGCCCAGGCCGCCGATCCGGGCTGCCCGGAGGCGTCCCAGGCGGCGGCCAGCATGGCCCGGGTGAGGGCGAGTTGGGCGCGGGACAGGGCCCGTACGGTGTCCTGGTCCCCGTACCCGCGGGCGAGCTGGTCGAGCTGCCGCTCGGTGAGGGTGGCCGGCACCACCGGCTCCCCGGCCTGGGCGGGGACAGAAGGACCCGCCGCGACAGCGGAAGCGGCGGCGGAACCGACAGCGGAACCAGAGGCGGAACCGGCGGCGTCGCCGGCGAGTTCGTTGATGAGCTTCATGAGGTCACCGCAGTAGACGGAGGGATTGTCGAAGCCCGTGTCGGCCCGGTACCGGTGGGCGTACAGGCCGCCGCCGCAGCTGCGGACGACCGGGCAGGCCCGGCAGGCGGCGCTCAGCCCGGCCAGCCCCGACTGGCGGGCGGTCATGCCGGGGTGCAGCGCGACCTGGTCGAGGCTGTGCGTGAAGACGTCGTACCCCGTCTCCGGCGCGCCGTCGTAGGCGGTCTTGAGGCTGTCGGCCTGTTCGAAGCTGCCGTCCGTCTCCAGGACGACGAGGTCGGACGGTTCCAGGCCGAGCGATTCGGTGAGGCTGGAGAGCCCGTGCAACGTCCGGTGGACGGATTCGAAGGTGCGGACGGCGAACGGGCGGCCGTCGGCGTCCCATCTCCGGTACACGGCCAACAGCCAGTCCGCGTACGGCGTTCGCGCACCGTCGACGGCCGGTTTCGGCCGGTCCTCCCAGGTGGCGTGCGGCAGCAGGAAGTCGACGGCGGGGGGGTCGAGTTCGGCCAGGGCGCGGTAGACGGCGTCCGGGTCGTTCTCGATGTCGACGGTGCAGAGCAGCCCGGCGTAGAGGTGCCGGTAGGCGGGCCGGCGCAGCCGCTCGACCGCCCGCAGGACGTGCGGGTGGCTGCTGCGGCCGTCGGCGAAGCGGCGGTGGCGGTCGTTGGCGGCGCGGTCGCCGTCGAGCGAGACGCCGACCCTCATGCCGACCTCGGCGAAGAGTTCGCAGTAGGCGTCGTCGAGTTGGACGCCGTTGGTGTGGATGCGCAGGTCGAGTGCGCAGCCGGGCGGCAGGGCCGCCCGGAGCGCCTTGGCCGCGTGGCGTAACCGGTCCGGGCCGGCGAGCAGGGGCTCTCCCCCGTGCAGGACGACCCGGACGGCGGGCAGCCGGTGTGCGGCCGCGTGGTCGCCGATCCGCTCGGCGATCCTATTCAGGACTTCGTCACCGATGACCTTGGGGCGTCGACGCCAACTGGTGTCGGCGTGCTCGTACACGTAGCAGTGATCGCAGGCGAGATCACACCGGCTGTGCACTTTCACGACGAACTGGGTGAAAGGCAGCGGAGTTGGCGTCATGGTCGATCGGATTCAGCCGGAGCCGATGGTCAGTCGGCCGATCAGATGGAGGAGTTGAAGGCCGCGACCGGCACCGCACCCGCACCGGTGTCGGGCAGGGCTCGTCGGATCCTGGTGGAGAGCTCCTCGGCGCCGAGCTGGGCGAGGTCGGCCAGTGAAGGCCGGGTTTCGCCCTGAGGCTCCGTCAGTTCAGTGCGGGGCATGGTGTCCAGTGCGGGTGTCATGTTCGATTCTCTTCCACGATGGGGGTTAGAGAGAAGCAGGGCCGGGTATATAGGTCGGCCTAGTCGACCAGGGTACTGCCAGCACGTGGGCTGCGCCGTGCTCTTGCGCGCCCCTAACAGCCCACTACCCCCTTCACGCAGCGAAGTCTCGCCAAAAGTTCACCCACTCGGCGGTCGCGTGAAGGCACCTGACCGGCGCACAGGGGACCGGCGTCGCGCCGCCGAACCCACCCTGGCGGCGCCCCTCCGCCGACGTACGGCCGCCGCCCCGGCCCGACCCGCTCCCCCGGCGCGGCCGGAGCCCGCTCCCCCGGCGCTCGCGCCCCATCCGAACCACCGGTCGGCGAAGGCCAGTTGGCGCGATTCGACAGCGCCCCGCACTCCCCCGCCACCGCACGACAGCCAGCCCGACGAGCCCGATGGCGGACCCGACGAGCCCGACGAGCCCGACGGCGAACCCACCGACGGACGCGCCGGTATTCGAACGCCTCGCAGACCCGCCCGCTACGGGCAGAGCCGCTCCACCCGCCACCCGCCCGCTCCGGCCGGATCGGCGAAGTAGCGCAGCCGGTCGTGCAGCCGGTTCTCCCGCCCCTGCCAGAACTCCACGCTCTCCGGGATCACCCGGTACCCGCCCCAGAACGGCGGCACGGGCACGCCCTCGCCCTCCGGGTAGCGGCGCTCCAGTTCGGCGTAGCGCTGTTCGAGGACGTCGCGCCCGCCGACCGGACTGGACTGCTCGCTGGCCCAGGCGCCGAGCTGCGAACCGTGCGGCCGGGTGCGGAAGTAGGCGGCGGTCTCGTCCCGGCCGACCTTCTCCACCCGCCCCTGGACGATCACCTGGCGGGCCAGCGCGATCCACGGGAACAGCAGCGCGGCGTACGGGTTGGCGGCGAGCTCGGAGCCCTTGCGGGAGCCGTAGTTGGTGAAGAAGACGAAGCCGCGCGCGTCGTAGCCCTTGAGCAGGACGGTGCGCGAGCTGGGCCGCCCCTGGGCGTCGGCGGTGGAGAGCACCATCGCGTTGGGCTCGACCACCCCGGCGTCGTCCGCCTCGTGGAACCAGCGGGTGAACTGGGCGATCGGCTCGGGCGCGAGCTGTTCCTCGACCAGGCCCTCGTGGGTGTAGTGCTTGCGCATCACGGTGAGGTCCGGTCCGGGCCGGGCATCGTCGGCCAGGATCCGGGTGGCGGGGCTCAGGGGCGTCGACTGGGCGCGTTCCGGGGTCTGCACGTCAACATCATCCCGTACGACAAGCAACCGGCACCGCTACCTCCGGACAAACCCCGGTGGGAGATAAGGTGTCCCGCCACCGCTCGACCGCCCCCCGTACGGTGAATTGTCCCGAACCAGGCGTTTGGTTCCGGAGATTCCCGGGCACGACCGACCCTCGGCGGAAAAGTCAAGCGGGCCCAAGCGCAACATCACCATGGTGGTGTATGGCGCAATGCACCCGGTGCCTGTCACTCTGGCACCGAGTGCCAACCACCATTCGGTCACTGGCGCGCCGCCCCACCACGGCGCAGCGCCGATCGCAGAACTGAAGGAGCCGTCGTATGTCCGACTTCGTACCCGGGCTTGAGGGAGTCGTCGCGTTCGAGAGCGAGATCGCCGAACCCGACCGTGAAGGCGGCGCGCTGCGGTACCGCGGTGTCGACATCGACGACCTGGTGGGCCACGTCTCCTTCGGCCACGTCTGGGGCCTGCTGGTGGACGGCAAGTTCAACCCCGGCCTGCCGGCCGCCGAGCCGTTCCCGATCCCGGTGCACTCCGGTGACATCCGGGTCGACGTGCAGTCCGCGCTCGCCATGCTCGCCCCGGTCTGGGGCCTCAAGCCGCTGCTCGACATCTCCGCCGAGCAGGCCCGCGACGACCTCGCCCGCGCCGCCGTGATGGCGCTGTCCTACGTGGCCCAGTCGGCCCGCGGCCAGGGCCTGCCGATGGTCCCGCAGAGCGAGATCGACAAGGCCGAGACGGTCGTCGAGCGGTTCATGATCCGCTGGCGCGGCGAGCCGGACCCGAAGCACGTCAAGGCCATCGACGCCTACTGGACCTCCGCCGCCGAGCACGGCATGAACGCCTCCACCTTCACCGCCCGCGTCATCGCCTCCACCGGCGCCGACGTGGCGGCCGCGCTCTCCGGCGCGGTCGGCGCGATGTCCGGCCCGCTGCACGGCGGTGCGCCGTCCCGCGTGCTCGGCATGATCGAGGAGATCGAGCGCACCGGCGACGCCACCACCTGGGTCAAGAACGCGCTGGACCGCGGCGAGCGCCTGATGGGCTTCGGCCACCGCGTCTACCGCGCCGAGGACCCGCGCGCCCGCGTGCTGCGCCGCACCGCCAAGGAGCTCGGCGCCCCGCGCTTCGAGGTCGCCGAGGCGCTGGAGAAGGCCGCGCTGGAGGAGTTGCACAACCGCCGCCCCGACCGCGTGCTGGCCACCAACGTCGAGTTCTGGGCCGCGATCATGCTGGACTTCGCCGAGGTGCCGGCGCACATGTTCACCTCGATGTTCACCTGTGCGCGCACCGCGGGCTGGTCGGCGCACATCCTGGAGCAGAAGCGCACCGGCCGGCTCGTGCGCCCCGCCGCGCGCTACATCGGCCCCGGCCCGCGCCGCCCCGAGGAGATCGAGGGCTGGGACGCCATCGGCCACTGAGCCCGCCGAGCGCCCCCGAGCGCCCGCCGAACGCCCCCCGAGCGCCCCGGGCGCCCCTCGTCCGCACCACCCCTGAGCAGCGGGTCCGACCTCCGTCGGGCCCGCTGTTTCCGCAGCTGGGAGCCGTGAAGATCACAGTCTCAGCGGGCGGACGACCGTACCCCGGGCGGCTCCCCGGCCGGTAGGCTGCGCGCGTGGCTCAGATCCAGATCCCCGCTGACATCAAGCCCGCAGACGGCCGTTTCGGCTGCGGACCGTCCAAGGTGCGCCCCGAGGCCCTGAGTGCCCTCGCCGCCACCCAGACCTCCCTGCTCGGCACCTCACACCGCCAGGCCCCGGTCAAGAACCTGGTCAAGCGCGTACGCGAGGGCGTGAGCAGCCTCTTCTCGCTCCCCGAGGGCTACCAGGTCGTCCTCGGCAACGGCGGCTCCACCGCCTTCTGGGACATCGCCGCGTTCGGCCTGGTGCGGGAGAAGTCCCAGCACCTGGACTTCGGCGAGTTCTCCTCCAAGTTCGCCTCCTCGGTCAAGGCCGCGCCGTGGCTCGCCGAGCCGAGCGTCATCAAGACCGCCCCGGGCACCCACCCGCTGCCGGTCGCCGAGGCCGGCGTCGACGTCTACGGGCTCACCCACAACGAGACCTCGACCGGCGTCGCGATGCCGATCAAGCGCCCGGTGGGCGCGGACGAGGGTTCGCTGGTCCTGGTGGACGCCACCTCGGGCGCCGGCGGCCTGCCGGTGGACATCACCGAGACCGACGTCTACTACTTCGCCCCGCAGAAGTCCTTCGCCTCCGAGGGCGGCCTGTGGCTGGCCGCGTTCTCCCCGGCCGCCCTGGAGCGCGCCACCGAGATCGCCGGCTCCGGCCGGTACATCCCGCCGTTCTTCGACCTGCCGACGGCCATCGACAACTCGTCGAAGGACCAGACGTACAACACCCCGGCGATCTCCACCCTGTTCCTGCTGGCCGACCAGCTGGAATGGCTGAACGGCAACGGCGGGCTCGACTGGGCCGTCGCCCGTACGGCTGATTCCTCGTCCCGGCTGTACGCGTGGGCCGAGAAGTCCTCCTACGCCAGCCCGTTCGTGGCGAACCCGGCCGAGCGCTCCCAGGTGGTCGGCACCATCGACTTCGACGAGTCGGTGGACGCCGCCGCCGTCGCCAAGGCACTGCGTGCCAACGGCATCGTGGACACCGAGCCGTACCGCAAGCTGGGCCGCAACCAGCTGCGCGTCGCGATGTTCCCGGCGATCGACCCGGCGGACGTCGAGGCGCTCACCCACTGCATCGACTACGTGGTCGAGCAGCTCTGAGCGATCCCGTGCACGGCTGAGGGCCACCGCCTCCGGGCGGTGGCCCTCAGCCGTTGCGGCGGGGTCGACCCACCGGGCCGGGTAGGCGTGCCCGCCGGCCCGGCTACCCGCCGACCATCGAGCTGATCAGCACGACGACCAGCAGCAGCACCAGGGTGCCGGTCACGATACGCATACGAGTCTTGGGATCCACGGTCAACGAGCGTACCTCCGGACCATCCGCCGACGGATCGGAGCCCCGGGCCCAACGGCCACCCCGGGCCCAACGGCCATCCCGGCCCCCCCCGCCCCGGACCCGGGCGCGCCCCGGCTCAGCTCCAGTCGGCGAGCGGCCAGGCGCGCAGCGAGGAGTAGTGGGCGAAGCCGCCGTCCAGGTCGCTCTGCATCAGGTGCAGCTCGGCGGCCTCCCACTCGGGCCCCCGGTAGTCGGCCAGCGCGGCCGCCAGGGTGTCCAGCTCGGCCGCCGCGAGCCGCTGGACGGCCCGCCGGTGGCCGCGCGAGGAGCCGGCCCGGGCGAGGGTGAGGTGCGGGTGGAAGGTGAAGGCGTCGACCTCCCCGGTCACCCCGGCGGCGGCCTCGGACACGGCCTCGGCGAGCCTGCGCAGCGCCCAGGTCTGCCCCTCCACCCCGGCCCAGAGCACCCGGTCGCCGAACCGCCCGGCGCCGGACAGCCGCAGCCGGTGCACCGGATGCACCTCGGCGACGGCGGCCAGGCCCGCCTCCAGCTCCGGCAGTTCCTCGGCCGGCACCTCGCCGAGGAAGGCCAGGGTCAGGTGCCAGCCCTCGACGGTGGTCCAGCGCAGCCGGTCCGCCCCGGGCAGCCCGCGCACCGGCGCCACCGCGTCCGACAGCCCCTGGAGCGCGTTGACCGGCGGCAGGACCGCCACGAAGAGCCTCATGGGGACATCTTCCCGCGCGAGGCCGTTTGGGCTAGAACCTTTCGTATGAAGATCCGCACCGGGGGACCGGACGACATTCCCGACATCCTCGCCCTGCTCGACGGCGCCGTGGGCTGGCTGGCCGGCCAGGGCCGCACCGGCCAGTGGGGGGACCAGCCCTTCAGCACCATCCCGGCCCGGGTCGAGCAGGTCGCCGGGTACGCCGCCGAACCGTTCCTGATCCGCCTCGCCGAGGACGCCGAGGGCCGCGCCATCGGCTGCTGCGTGCTGTCCGAGCAGCGGGGGAAGTACATCCCCCCGGTGGACGAGCCCGAGCTGTTCGTCCGCATCCTGGTCACCGACCGCAGCCGCAAGGGCTCGGGGATCGGCGCCGCGCTGATCGCCGACGCGGTCGAGGAGACCCGCCGGCGCGGCCTCGGCCTGCTGCGGGTGGACTGCTACGCGGGCGCCGACCGCAGGCTGGTCGGCCAGTACCGGGCACTCGGGTTCACCGAGACCGAGTCCTTCGAGGTCGAGCAGCCGGACGGCGTCTGGCCCGGTCAGGTCCTCGCGATCCGGCTCTGACCCTCGACCCTGCACCGAAGCCCCTCGACCCTGCACCGAAGCCCCGGGGCGGACCACCGCCCCGGGGCATGACGCCTCGTCAGCAGGCGGGCGCCAGCTCCGACTTGTTGGCGGTGACGGTCCGCGGCACGAAGGCCACCACCCGGCCGCCACGGCCGGGGTGCAGGTCGAACCGCACCCGCAGGTCCGCGCTGCGGGCCAGCACCAGGCCCACCACGCCGGCCGCCAGCGCGGACACCAGTCCGCAGGCCAGCAGGCCGAGCCGGGGCCCGTACGAGGCGGTCACCCAGCCGACGATCGGGGCGCCGATCGGCGTGCCGCCGGTGAAGACCAGCACCAGCAGGCCCATCACGCGACCGCGCATCGCGGGGTCGGTGGCCAGCTGCAGCGTGGAGTTGACGGAGGTGTTGAAGCTGAGTCCGAACACCCCGATCAGCGTCAGCAGCACCGCGAAGGTCCAGTAGTCGGGCGCGAACGCGGCCACCACCTCCAGCGAGCCGAAGGCCAGCGCCGCCGCCACCAGCCGGCGCAGCCTGGGCACGCCCCGGCGGGCGGCGAGCAGCGCGCCGGCCAGCGAGCCGACCGCCATCGCGGTGTTCAGCAGGCCGTACTGGCCGGCGCCGACCTTGAAGGTGTCGTAGGCGAAGCCGGAGAGCAGCGTCGGGAAGTTGAAGCCGAAGGTGCCGATGAACCCGGCCAGGACCATCGGCCAGAGCAGTTCGGGCCGCTCCTTGACGTAGCGCAGGCCCTCCCGCAGCTGGCCCTTCTCGCGGGCGATCGGCTCGGTCGGGCGCAGTTCGCTCTCCCGCATGGCGAGCAACCCGCCGATCACGGCGGCGAAGGACAGCGCGTTGACGGCGAACGCCCAGCCACTGCCGACCACGGCGATCAGCAGGCCCGCGACGGCGGGGCCGACCAGCCGGGCGGTCTGGAAGTTGGCGGCGTTCAGGCTGACCGCGTTGGCGAGGTCCTTGGGCCCGACCATCTCGGACACGAAGGCCTGCCGGGTCGGGTTGTCGACCACGGTGACCAGGCCGAGCAGCAGCGCGAAGGCGTACACGTAGTACGGCGTCACGACGCCGCCGATGGTCAGGACGGCCAGGCCGGCGGCCAGCAGGCCCATGGCGCCCTGGGTGTAGATCAGCAGCCGGCGCTTGGGCATCCGGTCGGCGAGCACGCCGCCGAACAGGCCGAGCAGCAGCATCGGCAGGAACTGCATGGCGGTGGTGATGCCGACCGCGAGGGGGCTGCCGGTGAGGCTGAGGACCAGCCAGTCCTGGGCGATCCGCTGCATCCAGGTACCGGTGTTGGACACCACCTGGCCGGCGAAGTAGTAGCGGTAGTTGCGAACGCGAAGGGAGGAGAACATCCCCCCGGGCCTCGTGAAGCGGGCACCTGCGGGAGACGTGGACGCGTGGGTGCGTCCGGGAGCGGCGGGGTCGTCCGCCGCGGTGCGTTCGTCGGGGTCGTCGTCGCCGCTGCCGGGCAGCCCCGTGGGGGCGGGCGCCTGGAGGTCGGCGGCCGCGGCGCCTGCCGCGGCGGGGTCGGTGGTCTGGTCGTCGGTGCGGATGGCGGCGGCGCTGGCTGCGGCCGGCGGTGTCACGGTGGTCTCCCCTCGCGGCGCGGCGGCCCGAACTGCGGCCGTCGTGCTCCTGGTTTCGGTGGTCGGTCCTGCGGTGATGCGGTGCTCCTTCTTCTCCCGGCCGGCGGGCCGGGGTCGGTGTGCCTAGAGGTGTGCGAGCTTGTAGAGCACGGGCGCGGCCTCCCGGAGGACGGCCCACTCCTCCTCGTCGAGCCCCTCGGCGAGCTCGGCGAGCCAGACGTTGCGGCGACGGCGGCTCTCGGCGAGGATCGCCTCGGCCTGCTCGGTGCTGCTGACGACGACCTGGCGGCGGTCCTCGGGGTGCGGCTCGCGCCGCACCAGCCCCTTCTCCTCCAGCATCGCGACGATCCTGGTCATGGAGGGCGGCTGCACGTGCTCCTTCCGGGCGAGCTCACCCGGTGTCGCCTTTCCGCATCTGGCGAGGGTGCCGAGCACCCCCATCTCGGTGGGGCTCAGCGACTCCTCGACCCGCTGGTGTTTGAGTCGACGGGAGAGGCGCATCGTGGACGATCGCAGCTGATTGATCGCTGCGAGGTCCTGCTCGGACATCTCGGGCATGTTCTTTAGCTTACGTCATTACTCTCGCTAAGGAAAATGCGTTCCCATTCCACCCCGCCGGCCCCGTCCGTTCACCGCGCGCCGGAAGATCGGCCCGGTGCGATGCTGGTGCTGGGTCTCGAATGATCTCGACTGGAAGGGCCGACCAGACATGTCCGACCTCGCCGCCGACCCCGCCTCCGGCCTCGCCGCCGAGCCGGACGACACCGGCTTCGCCCGCCTCGCCATGGTCACCATCGACTGCGCCGACCCGATCGCACTGGCCGGGTTCTACGGCGAGCTGCTGGGCTGGGAGAGCCGCCACCTGGACGAGCAGTTCGCGATCCTGGACAACCCGGAGGGCGGCAGCCCGCTGGGCTTCGGCCGGGTCTCGGGCTACCGGCCGGAGCCGTGGACGGAGCCGGACGGCGGCAAGCACTTCCACCTGGACTTCTACGTGGACGACCTGGACGAGGCGATCGCGAAGGCGCTCGCGCTCGGCGCGACCGAGCCGACGTACCAGCACGGCCGGACGCTCAAGGTGCTGATCGACCCGGCCGGCCACCCGTTCGGGCTAGCCCCGCTGGAGTGACCAACCCGGAGTAACGAACCCGGAGTAACGGACGAACCGCCCGGCGGCCGTGCGCAGGCGGTGTCAGGAGTTGGTGCCAAGATCATGCAGACCGCGTAAAGGTCCATCCTGACCAGGGACTTCACGAAAAGCGCGAACCTTGTGCGACCGTCCGGTAGTGGTTACTGTCCCCCGTTGTCAGGGGCACCACACGCCAGGTCTCCCTTCGGCGGCGCCGTTCCCGCGCCCGTTGCCGCGTTCCCTCCCGACCACCCGTGTCCGCCCGAGGCCTGGCGCCCTTCCTCCCCCGCATCCGTCCTGGGAGCTCTCTTGGGTGAGATCCATCATGCCGACCACGGCTGGGTGACACCGGCGGTCTCGTACTTCGTCGCCTGCCTCGGCGCCTTCGTCGCCCTGCGCAGCGCCCGCTGGGCACTCGTCTCGCAGGGCCGCACCCGGGTGCTCTGGCTGCTCTTCGCCTCGACCTCGCTCGGCGCCGGGATCTGGTCCATGCACTTCATCGCGATGCTCGGCTTCTCCGTCACCGGGGTCGACATCAGCTACCGGCCCGGACTGACCGTGCTCAGCCTGCTGGTCGCCATCGCCGTCGTCGGCATCGGCCTGTTCACCGTCGGGTACAGCCGCCGGCCCGTCCTGTCCCTGCTGGCCGGCGGGCTGACCACCGGCCTCGGGGTCGCGGCGATGCACTACCTCGGAATGGCCGCGATGGTCCTGCCCGGCCACCTCGGCTACGACCGGCTCACGGTCGGACTGTCCGTCGCCATCGCCGTGTTCGCGGCCACGGCCGCACTGTGGGCCACCCTGAACATCCGCGGCACGCTCGCCGTCCTGGCGGCCGCGCCGGTCATGGGCGTGGCGGTGTGCGCGATGCACTACACCGGCATGGCGGCGCTCTCGGTGCGGCTCGACTTCTCGCACTCCACCCAGGGCGGCGTGATGGCGCTGCAGTTCATCTTCCCGCTCGGGGTCGGGCTCGGCTGCTACGTCTTCTTCGGCTCGCTGGCCTTCGCGGTCTCGCCGAGCCGCGGCACCACGCAGCCGCTCCTGCTCGGCCCGGCGGCCCCGTTGGTCCCGCGCCAGCCGCGGCGGCGGGACGAGGCCGGCGTCAGGCGCTGAGCCGGGCGGGCCCCACCCCCCAAGCCCCGAGGGCGTCCGACCGGGTCCCCCACCCCGGCCGGGCGCCCTCGGCTCACTTTCGGCGACCGCCCCCGCCTCGCTCCCGCGACCACCCCTGCCTCACTCCGGCCGCCCCAGCAGCCCGGTCAGGTGCGCGGGCGTGGCCACCGGGCAGACCTTGTGCACGAAGTCCCGCCGCAGCGCGTGGTAGGGCTCGCCCGCCCGGTAGAAGTTGGCGTGCATCCGCCGCAGTTCCTCCGCCCGGTACTCGGCCAGCGGCTTCGCCTCCTCGTCGGCGGACCGGCGGCGCTTCTTGTCGACCAGCCGCCCGGTGAGTTCGGGCGAGGCTCCGAGCGCGGCGGCCTCCCGGACCACCCAGCGCCGGAAGGCCGCCGCGTCCCCGCCGCAGGTGCGGTCCACCAGGCCGATCCGGCGGGCGTGTTCGGCGCCGACCGGCAGCGCCTCGGTGGTCAGCCGCGCGGCCTGCTCGTCGCCGACCCGGCGCGGCAGGGTGTACGTCCAGTACTCGGAGCCGTAGAGGCCCATCAGCCGGTAGTGCGGGTTGAGCACCGCCGACTCCCGGCACCACACCTCGTCGGCGGCGAGGGCCGCCATCAGGCCGCCGGCCGCCGCGTTCCCGGCCAGGGCGGCGACGGTGAGCTTGTCGGTCGTGGTGAGGACCGCGTGGACCAGGTCGTCCATCGCGTTGATGTTCTCCCAGGACTCCAGTGCCGGGAACGCCGCACCCTCGATGACGTTGAGGTGGATCCCGTTGGAGTAGAAGTCCCGGGGCGCCCCGAGCACCAGCACCGAGGTGGGCCGGCCGGCGGCCTCGCGGTAGGCGGCGAGCAGCCGGCGGCACTGCCCGGTGCTCATCGCCCCGCCCGCGTAGGCGAATTCGAGGTAGCCGACGTCGCCCTCCTCGCGGTAGCGCAGCTCCGACCAGGTGTCCCGGTGGGCCGCCGAGGTCGGCGTCACCGGGACTTCGCGGACCCGGTGCAGGCGGCCGGCGAGCACCGTCGCGGCCGGCTGCTTGAAGGTGGCGGGCCCGCCCGGGGTGCGGCGCGGGCGCAGCTGGGGGATCCAGACCGCGCCGTCCACGGTGGCACGGCAGATCGCGCCGTCGCGGGTGGCGAGCACGGCGCCGGGCACCGGGCCGCGCAGCTCGTCCTCGGGGTGGCCGCCGTGCAGGAAGTACTCGCGTCCGAACAGCTCGTCGAGCACGCCGGGTTGGGAGTCGGCGGCGCGGAGCTTGCGCAGCACGGTGGCGGTGTCGTCGGCGGCCCAGTCGATCCGGCGCGCGTCCTGCCGCAGCAGGGGCCGCAGCCTGCCGTGGACGTCCGGCCGGTCGTAGTCGAGCGGTTCGGGGGTGAACAGCCCGCCCTCGAAGCGCTGGACGGCGAGCAGGACGGCCTCGACGGCGGCGTCGGCGACCTCGCCCCGGTACAGCTCGCTCTTGCCGCAGTCGGTGACGGGGAACTCGACGGACGCCCAGATGTCACCGGCGTCCATCTCCTCGACGGCCTGGAGGACGGTCACGCCCCAGCGGTCCGCCCCCTCGGTGATCGCCCAGTCGAGCGAGGAGGGGCCGCGGTCGCCCTGGGGCCCGGGGTGCACGATCAGGACGGTCCGGGTGGACCAGATGTCCTGCGGGACGGCCTTGGTGAGCATCGGACAGATGATCAGCTCGGGGTCGGCACGGTCCACCGCCGCCCTCATCGCCTCGTCGCCGAGGGCGAGTTGGACGGCGACCTGGTGGCCGCGCCCGCGCAGCTCGGTGTGGACGCGCTGGGTCAGGCTGTTGAACGCGCTGGCGATCAGGAGAATGCGCAAGAGGGCCTCCGGACAGGGACTGGGGTCGCGCGCAGGCGATGAAACCAGGGCATGGACACGTAATGATTACGTTCTACGCCTTCCCGCCCGACCCTCACGCACTCCGCACACCTGTGCCCTCGGCGTGGCGTCCGCTTCGCCGGATCTCCCCAGCCCCTCCCCTGAGTTGACGGCAGCGACAGACCCGGCCGATCCCCGGCGTCGACGGCCCCGGCCGCTACCTCGGAAACGCCCGGCGGGCCCGCCAGGTGGTGTGCTCGCGGGACACCGCGTCCTCCGCCTCGGCGGCCATCCGGGCCCAGCGCGCCTCGGCGTCCGGCGTCTTGAGGTCGAGGTCGGAGAGCTGGTTGCCGACGTTCTCCAGTTCGCGCGCGGCCAGCTGGTAGGCGGCGGCCAGCGGGCGCAGCTGCTTGAGCTGGGTCCAGGCGATGACGGCGGCGGCCGCGGCCGAGCTGGCGCCGAAGACGTGCACCTGGAGGGCGCCGGTGGCCTGGGCGACGGCCGCCGCCGCGCCGATGATGATCAGCGCCGCGATGCCGAGCCCCCAGGACACCGCCTGCGTCTCGCAGGCCTCGGCCCGGGCGCGGTACCAGGTGCGCTGGCCCTCGACCCGGGTGCGCAGGTAGAGCATGCGGCGGGCGGTCAGGCTGTCGGCCCGCATCCGCCGCATCTCCGGGGTGATCTCGGGGACGGTGCCGGGCGGCACGATCTCCGGGTCCTCGAAGGCCCGCAGCACGTCCTCGACCTGGAGCAGGTAGCCGCGGTCCACGTCCGCGGACTCCGCCTCACCGTCGAACGGCCGGGCCCGGACGGTGTACTTCCAGGCCAGCGTCTTGACCGACTCGGCCGCCGCCCGGGCCTCGTACCAGCGGCCCTGCGGGTTGCTGCGGCGCAGCCGGGACCAGAAGTAGCCGGCGATCAGGAAGGCGCCCACCGAGTACAGCGGCACACTGTCGAAGGAGCCGCGGTCCTTCGGCCCGGGGAACGAGCCGATCACGGCGGCGATCACCAGCATGGCGATCAGTCCGCGGTACCAGCGCAGCGTCTCGCGCTGGCCGTCCAGCGAGGCCTTGTCCGCCGTCCAGAACAGCTCCGGCAGCAGCTTCGCCTCGTCTCCCCCGGGCGGATCCTGTTGCACCATCGGTCGAGCCCCCTCCCCGTGTCCGTCCAGGCAGTATTCCCTCCGTCAACTTCGCTACACAGGCCCCTTTTTGACATTCTTCCCGGCGGCGATCGCTCCGCCCCCTCGAAACCGGTACGACCGGTTGCAGCTCTGCGTCCACCGACGGCCGACCCCAGGGCCACCGGCCCCGGGATCGAAGGCGCCCCCGGGAACGGCAGCGGCCCCACCCTTCCCCCAGGGGGAGAGGACGGGGCCGCCGGTGGAGCGGTACGGCGTCAGAGCAGGCCGAGGGCCGGCATCAGGTAGTAGAAGGCGAACACCGCCGCCACCGCGTACAGCGGGACGGGCACGCTGCGTCCGCGCCCGGCGGCCAGGCGCAGGACGCAGAAGGCGATGAAGCCGAAGCCGATGCCGTTGGTGATGCTGTAGGTGAACGGCATCATCACGATCGTCAGGAAGGCCGGGATCGCGATGGTGTGGTCCGACCAGTCGATCTCCTTGATCGAGCCCGCCAGGATCAGGAAGCCGACGGTGACCAGGGCCGGGGTCGCGGCCTGGGCCGGGACCATGGTGGCGAGCGGCGTGAGGAAGAGCGCGACCACGAAGAGCAGGCCGGTGACGATCGAGGCGAAGCCGGTCCGGGCGCCCTCGCCGACACCGGCGGTGGACTCCACGAAGCAGGTGTTCGCGGAGGCGGAGGTGGCGCCGCCGGCCGCGGTGGCGATGCCGTCGACCATCAGGATCTTGTTGATGCCCGGCAGGTCGCCGTTCTCGTCGAGCAGGTGGGCCTCGTCGGCGACGCCGAGGATGGTGCCCATCGCGTCGAAGAAGCAGGACATCAGCACGGTGAAGACGAACAGCACGCCGGTCAGCACGCCGACCTTCTCGAAGCCTCCGAACAGGCTGACCTTGCCGACCAGGCCGAAGTCGGGGGCGGCGACCGGGTTGCCCGGCCAGGCCGGGACGGTCAGGCCCCACTTGAGCGCCGGGACGTCGACGAGCTTGTCGATCACCACGGCGAGCGCGGTGCTGACCACGATGCTGATCAGGATGGCGCCGGGCACCTTGCGGATCAGCAGGACGAGGGTGAGCAGCAGGCCGAACACGAAGATCAGCACCGGCCAGCCGAGCAGGTGCCCGCTGCCGCCGAGTTGCAGCGGGACGGTGGTGTGCGCGGCGTCCGGCATGCGGCTGACGAAGCCGGAGTCGACCAGGCCGACGAGGCTGATGAACAGGCCGATACCGATCGCGATGGCCTTGCGCAGCCCGAGCGGCACGGCGTTCATGACCCGCTCGCGCAGGCCGGTGGCGACCAGCAGCATGATCGCGAAGCCGGCCAGCACGACCATGCCCATGGCGTCCGGCCAGGTCATCTTGGGGGCGAGCTGGAGCGCCACGATGGTGTTGACGCCGAGGCCGGCGGCCAGGCCGATCGGGACGTTGCCGATCACGCCCATCAGCAGGGTGGTGAGACCCGCGGTGAGGGCGGTGGCGGTGACCAGTTGGGCGCTGTCCAGGTGGGCCCCGGTCATGTCCGTGGCGCTGGCCAGGATGATCGGGTTGAGCACCAGGATGTACGCCATGGTGAAGAAGGTGGCGACGCCGCCGCGGATCTCGCGCGGCAGGGTGGAGCCGCGCTCGCTGATCCGGAAGTAGCGGTCCAGGGCGCCGGCGGGGGGCTTGGGGGCGCTGGAGGCGGGTTCGGGCGACTCGGTGGTCGGCTGGACCACAGGCATGCGTGCGTCCTCTGTGGGGGAGCTGAGGAGGGGGGACGCCCGGGGCGACGGTGGCCGGGCGGGGAGTTTTCAGTATGGTTTCCCGATCGCACACGCGCTATCTTCGCGCGTAGAAGCCCGAGGGCCCCTGAGGGCCGGCCGCCGCACCGTACGCTAGGCCCCATGCCCAAGAAGCCGCTGCACCCCTCGCCCCCTCCGCTGGAGGCCAACGACGTCGCCATCGTCGGCGGCGGCACGGTGCTGTGGTTCGTCGCCTTCCTGGCGCTGCTCCCCTTCCAGGGCACCCTCTCCGACCACGGCCACGGCACCTGGCCGTGGATCTGCCTCTCCGGCGGCCTGCTCGGCCTGATCGGCCTCTGGTACTGCCGCGCCCGACGGGACGCCATCGCCCGCGACCGCGCCGCCGAGGCCGCGAACCGGGCGGCCGGAAACGACGGCCAGGACCCGGCCACCCGGTCGGACTGAATAGTCCTTTAGTAGCACGCACCGGACATAAGGCACCCGTAGAGTCGGTGCCATGACGCAGCCTGCCCACCCCGCGGAAGAGCAGCCCGGCGACGCCGACCGCCCCGACGGTGCGCACCCCCTCGGGCTGCTGCCCGGCCGGCGCGGCGGACTGACCTCCGCCGAGGTGGCCGAACGCGTCGCGCGCGGACAGGTCAACGACGTCCCCGTACGGTCCAGCCGCTCCGCCAAGGAGATCGTCCGGGCCAACGTCTTCACCCGCTTCAACGCGATCATCGGCGTGATGTTCGGGATCATCCTGATCGTCGGTCCGATCCAGGACGGCCTGTTCGGCCTGGTCATCGTGGCCAACACGGCGATCGGCATCATCCAGGAGCTGCGCGCCAAGAAGACCCTGGACAGCCTGGCCCTGATCGGCGAGGCCCGCCCCGAGGTCCGCCGGGACGGCACCGTCGAACAGATCGCCGTCGCCGAGATCGTGCTCGACGACACGGTGCTGCTCGGCATCGGCGACAAGGTGATCGTCGACGGCGAGGTCACCGAGGCGGACGGCCTGGAGATCGACGAGTCGCTGCTCACCGGCGAGCCCGACCCCGTCCTCAAACAGCCCGGCGACCAGGTCATGTCCGGCAGCTTCGTGGTGGCCGGCGCGGGCGCGTTCACCGCCACCAGGGTCGGCCGCGAGGCGTACGCGGCGCAGCTCGCCGAGGAGGCCAGCCGGTTCACCCTGGTGAAGTCGGAGCTGCGCAGCGGCATCAACAGCATCCTTCGCTTCATCACCTACCTGCTGATCCCCACGGCCATCGGCCTGATCATCAGCCAGCTGGCCGTCGAGGGCCGCGACTGGCGCGAGGCCGTGCGCCGGATGGTGGCCGGGATCGTACCGATGGTCCCCGAGGGGCTGGTCCTGCTGACCTCGGTCGCCTTCGCGATCGGTGTGATCCGGCTGGGCCGCAAGCAGTGCCTGGTCCAGGAGCTCCCGGCCATCGAGGGCCTGGCCCGGGTCGACACCGTCTGCCTGGACAAGACCGGCACCCTCACCGAGGGCGGCATGGACGTCGTCGACCTGCGGGTCCTCTCCGACGGCGAGCCCGGCGCCCTCGACCCGGACACCATCAAGCACGCGCTCGGCGTGATGGCCGGCGCCGACGCCCGCCCCAACCCCTCCATGCAGGCGGTCATCGACGCCTACGGGCGCGGCGACGGCGGCGCCCCGGGGGCCGGCGGCGCCCGGGGCGCCGACGGCTGGCGGGTGATCGAGGCGATGCCGTTCTCCTCCGCCCGCAAGTGGAGCGGCGTGCAGCTGCTGGAGCCGCAGGGCGGCGAGGCCAGCTGGCTGCTCGGCGCCCCCGACGTGCTGCTACCCGCCGGGCACCCGGCGCTCACCGAGGTCGACGAGCTGGGCGCCAAGGGCCTGCGGGTGCTGCTGCTCGGCCGCACCCCCACCCCGCTGGACTCCCCCGACCCGGCCGCCGGGCTCGCCCCGCTCGCCCTGGTGGTGCTCCAGCAGCGGCTGCGCCACGACGCCGCCGAGACCCTGCGCTACTTCGAGGGCCAGCAGGTGCAGGCCAAGGTCATCTCCGGCGACGCCGCGGTCTCGGTCGGCGCGGTCGCCGGCCACCTCGGCCTGCCCGGCGCCGACCACCCGCTGGACGCCCGGACGCTGCCCGCCGAACCGGACGCCCTCGCCGACACGGCCGAACGGACCACGGTCTTCGGCCGGGTCACCCCGCAGCAGAAGCGCCAGCTGGTCGCCGCACTGCAGTCCCGCGGACACACCGTGGCGATGACCGGCGACGGCGTCAACGACGTGCTCGCGCTCAAGGACGCCGACATCGGCGTGGCGATGGGCACCGGCAGCGACGCCACCAAGGCGGTCGCCCAGATCGTGCTGCTCAACGACTCGTTCGCCACCCTGCCCTCGGTGGTCGCCGAGGGCCGCCGGGTGATCGGCAACATCGAGCGGGTCGCGGGCCTGTTCCTGGTGAAGACGGTCTACTCGGTCCTGCTGGCTCTGCTGGTGATCTTCACCCACTCGCCGTACCCGTTCCTGCCCCGGCACTCCACCGTGCTCTCCACCCTCACCATCGGCGTGCCGGCCTTCTTCCTCGCCCTCGCCCCCAACAACGAGCGGGCCCGCACCGGCTTCGTGAAGCGCGTCCTGCGGCTCGCCGTGCCGGGCGGCGTCATCGCCGGCACCGGCACCTTCGTCGCCTACGCGCTGGCCCGCGCCGACCACGTGACCGACCTCAAGGCCGACACCAGCGTGGCCACCCTGACGCTCTTCCTGATCGCCATCTGGGTGCTCGCCATCGTCGCCCGCCCCTACAGCTGGTGGCGCCTGCTGCTGATCGGCACCATGGGCGGCGCCTTCGCCCTGGTCCTGCTGGTGCCCTGGCTGGCGGAGTTCTTCCAGCTCTCGCTGGTCGGCACCCGCGACCCCCTGGTCGGCGTCGGCATCGCGGTGGTCTGCGGCCTGGCCCTGGAGATCGCCTGGCGCTTCATGAAGCGCCGCGGGATGGAGTGAGGCCCTGGCACCCCCAGCCCGCAGCCTGGATGATGGATCACGGAAGGGGGTGCCGACATGGCCCGCACAGGTGGGGAAACCGAGCGCGAGACCGGGCAGGTGGAGGCGTTCGCCGCCTTCCTGGCCGGCCTGCTGGCCGCCGGACTGACGGTCCTGGCCCTGATGGGCGGCCGCTGGCTGACGAACGCCGGCGAGGTGACCGCCCCGGCGCTGCCGTGGGTGCCGACAGCCGTGAAGGCCCTGGTGGCGGCCGTCTGGCTGGCCACCACCACCGCCGTCTACCTGCGGTTCAAGCGCCGCGGGCGGGCCCGCTGAGCGCCCAGGTCCTCCCTTTCGGATCACGTCGGATCAGCGCCCGGCGTGATCCGGAAGAGAGTGCCTAGCCCTCGAAGTCCCGCGCCGCGGACAGCTCGTACGCCCGGTCCGGATCGGTGAGCGCGGCCAGCACCTCGAACCGCCGGTGCCACTGCCCGACCGACCAGGCGAGCCCGGCCGCCAGGCCCTCCGGGGTGGCCGCGTGCAGCAGCCCGGGCACCGGCGGGAGCTCGAACTCGTCGTCCTCGTCGGCGGCCTCGGCCGCGTCCGGGTCGTAGGGCGCCTCAGGGGCGTCCGCCTCGACGTCCCAACGCCAGTCCACGGCGGCGTCGTTGCCGTCCGGGCCGACCACCAGCAGCTCCTCGTGCTCCTCGTAGGCGACCGGGCAGCCGGGCAGCAGCTCCCGCACCACGGCGGGGACCCGGTGCAGCACGCCCTCGGAGAGCACCCGCCCGCCCGCCACCTCGCTGGCGAGCGAGACGTGCAGCCGCTCGGCGAGGTCGGCGGCGAGCGCCGGGGCGACCGGCACCAGCGGGTACGGGTGCAGGAGCTGGACGAGGTCGGGCGCGTCGGCGACGACCGCCCTGGAGGCGTCGACGATCACCGTGTGGGCCGGCCGGCGGCCGGTGTCCGGGTCGAGCGGCGGCAGCGCCCGCACCACGTCGACCGGTTCGATCCGCTCGATCTCGACCCGCGCCAACGCGCTGTGCAGGCCGTGCAGTTGGCGGTGGCCGACATCGGAGGCCTGATCGGTGAGCCGGTCCAGCACCTCGTCCGGGCCGTGCGGTTCGGCGAGCAGCGCGGCCAGCGTGGTGCGTACCCCGAGCGCGTGCAGGAACTGCTCGTCCAGGGTCGTCCGGGCCTCGTCGTAGAGGCCGCGCAGCAGCGGGTCGGCACCGGCCGCGCGCAGCCCGGCGGGCTCCCGGCCGTCCAGCACCGGGTGGTCGCGCAGCCACCAGGCGGTGTACGGCGGCAGGTCGGTGTAGGAGCCGTCCGGCAGCAGGGTGCGGACGGGGTTGACCACGGCGTCCCGGTACGGCGGGCGGGAGAGCGCGGCGAGCGCCTCGGGCCAGGCGTCGTCGTCGACCAGGTCGAGGTCACGGACGGCCAGCAGTTCGGCGGCCACCGGCGGGACGCCCACGACGTCGTCGGCCTGCAAGGCTTCGAGGGCGTCCTCGGCCCAGTCGGCGAGGCCGTCGGGCGCCTCGTCGAGCAGCCCGGTGGGGTGGCCGCCGGCCGCGCGGTCGGCGGGCGCGGTGGGGTCGAGCCGTTCCAGGTCGTCCGGGTCGAGCACCACGTCCTCGGCGCGGACGAGGACGAAGTCGGCGAGCACGCCGACGGCGGTGAGCACCTCCGGGCCCCAGCGCTCCAGCAGCTCGTCGTCCACCCAGCCGGCGTCCTCCTCGCGGGCGAGGGCCGCGAACGGGCTGCCGGGCAGGACGAGTTCACCGGCGCGGGCGGGCTCGCCCTCGTCGTCGAGCAGGGCCAGCCGGGCCAGCCAGGGGTGCTCGCCGGCGGTCGGGCCGGCGACCTTGACCAGCGCCAGGACGGCGTCGGCCAGTTCGAGCGCGGCCTCGACGTCGTCCTCGGCCACCTGGTAGGAGCGGGCGACGGCGGCCCGCACCTCGGGGGTGTCGAGCACCCCGGCCGGGGTGGCGGTGCCGGCGCCGAGCTTGGCGAGCAGCGGGTGGGCGGCCTCGGGGTGGGCGAGCCGCAGGTCGAGGGCGGCGAGCGCGTCGGCCAGCGACTCGGGGTAGCCGGGGAAGGCCGCCCAGTCTGCGTCCTCGGAGGGCAGCAGGACGCGCCGGGGCCCGGTGATGGTCCGGCCGTCGGCGAGTGGGACGGGCAGCGCGCCGAGCGCCTCCGGGTCGGCGGCGCCGAGCGCCGCGTACAGGTTGCGCCACCAGGCGGGCTCGCGGTCCAGACCGCCGAGCTGGT
The DNA here is from genome assembly GCF_040685715.1 of Kitasatospora sp. NPDC088264. NCBI lineage: Bacteria > Bacillati > Actinomycetota > Actinomycetes > Kitasatosporales > Streptomycetaceae > Kitasatospora > Kitasatospora sp. NPDC088264. The sequence goes on along the minus strand of NZ_JBFBIR010000021.1, from coordinate 42,674 downwards.
CGACCACGTCGGCCAGCGGCACCCGGCGCACGTTCAGCACCCGCAGCTCGGTGCGGCGCTCCAGCCCGGCCGGCAGCAGCCCGGGGAAGATCGGCGCCAACGCCTCGACCACCGAGCCGTCCGCACCCTCCAGCAGGGTGGCGTCCCGGGGGCGCAGCGCGGGCGTGCCCGCCTCGACCGGCGCCGGGTGCGGCAGGAACGGCGTGCCGGGCAGCCGGGAGAGGACGGCCCCGCGGAGCGCGTTGTCGAGCGCGCCCTGGCCGAGCGGCCCGGGGACGAGACCGAGCGAGCCGAGGTCGGCGCCGCGGGCGCGCAGCAGGTCGGCGTAGCTGTCGGCGGCGCGCTCGGTGAGGAAGTCGGCGAGCGCGCCGGGGGCGACGTGCCGGCGGGTGGAGTCCAGCGGGTAGGAGGCGATGAGCAGCGCGGGCAGGCCGATCGGCTCGTCGCTGGGGGTGGGCGCGTGCAGCACCGGCGCGATGCCGGGCGCCTGCGGGGTCCCGTCGGCGGCGACCGGAACGGCCCAGGTGACCGTCCAGTACGGGCGGGCGCGCTCCTCGGTGGGACGGTCGGCGAGCAGCTCGGCGGCCAGGGTGCCGGTGGCGCCGGCGGTCTGCCAGCGGGTCCGCCGCGGCCGGCCGTCCGCGTCGTCGGTCACGGTGACCTCGGTGACGCCGTCCGGGCGGGGCTCGGCGGCGGCGCGGGTGAGCGTCCGGGTGCCCTCCGGGGTCTCCACCACGACCTCGGCGAGGCCGGGCAGGGTGAGCAGCACCGCGTCGTCGATGCCGGCGAGCAGACGGCGGGTCAGGTCCTCGGCGGCGGCGTCCCGCAGCGGCAGCACCACCACCGTGTCGTAGCCCTCGGGGGCCGGGCCCTCGGCGGCGAACGGCAGCCGCAGCAGCGGCACGTGGCCGTCCCGGCGGCGCAGTTCCTCGGCCAGCGCGGGCTGCGCCTGGGCCAGCGCGCGGGCCTCGCCGAGCGACCAGCGCACCCCACCGGCGGCGCCGAGCACGGCGGGCTCGTCGGTGACGGCGAGCACGGCGGCGAAACCGACGCCGAACCGGCCGACGGCGGGCGTCTCACCGCGCTTGGAGGAGGCGCGCAGGGTGGACAGCGACTCGACGGCGGCCGCGTCCAGCGGGGCCCCGGTGTTGGCTGCGGCGAGCACGCCGTCGGCGAGGGTGAGCCGCAGCCGGCCGGGCCCGTGCCCGGCCCGGACCGCCGCGTCGGCCGCGTTCTGCGCCAACTCGACGACCAGGCGGTCGCGGTAGCCGCCGAGCGCGAGTTCCTCCTCGGCGTTGGCGTCCTCCCGGAACCGGGCCGGCGAGGCGGCCCAGGCGTCCAGCACCCGCCGGCGCAGCGCGGCGCTCCCGAAGGGGTCCGCGAGGTGCTCGTCCGTGCCGCTGCCGATGATCCGAGGTTCCACTGGACCTGCCGCCTTCCGCCGCCCTGTACTTCGTACGGGGGGCATTCTCCCCCGCCCCGGCCGCTGCTCCGGACCGCGCCCCCGCCGCCGGGCGCCCGCAGGGCCCCCACCCGCACGAACGCCGCGGCCCGCCCCACCGGTTCGGTGGAGCGGGCCGGAGCACACATCGTCAGGAGTGCCCGAGCTCCTCCGCCGGGGCGTCCGGCTCGACCGAGCCGGAGGTGCGGTCCGGGTGCAGCTGCATCGGCTCGACCACCAGCTCGTCCAGGATCAGCTCGGACGGCGCCGGCGGGGCCGGGATGACGGCCGCCTCGGAGTGCCCGCCGCAGCCGTACGCGAAGGAGACGATCTGCCCGTCCGCCGGCCCGAACTCGTTGCCGCACACGCCGAAGGCCTGTCCGAGCGAGCCGCCGATCGGGATCAGGAAGCCGCAGCTGCCGCACGCGGCGGGCGCGGCCTGCGCCATCGGCGTCTGCGCGCCGTGCGCCTTCTCCCAGCGGTCGGCGGCCAGGTGCAGGCCGAGCCGGGAGAGCACCCGGCTGCGGCCCATGCCGAGCTCCTCGGCGACGGCGTTGATCCGGGCCCGGGCCGGGGCGGGCTGGATGCCCGGGTCGGTGACGACCACGTCCTCCTCGGCCGCGAGGGCGACCGCGGAGTTCGGGGCGGGCTCGTCCTCGCCGCTCCAGCCGGGTTCCAGGCGCGCGTCGTCGGCGCCGGTGGGCAGCAAATCACCCGGGCCCATGTCGCCGGGGCGCAGCCGCTCGCTCCACGGCACCCACTGGGGGGCGAGGACGGCGTCGGCACCGGGCAGCAGGACGACCTCGTCGAGGGTGACGTTCTTGGCGCGCGGGGCACGGGCGACGGTGACCGCCCAGTGCCAGCCACGGTAGGCGGCGTCCAGGCACTCGAAGGTGTGGGTGACGACGCGGTCGGCGTCCGCCTGGGCGCCGAGATGTGGTCCGACGGTCTCCGGGCCGACGGCCTCCTCGGCCGCCTTCCGGGCGAGTTCGACGGCCTCGGCACAGAGCCGATCGGGGGTACGGCTTCGCATCGCAGCACTCACGGCGTCGATTCTCTCCCAGTTCTTCTGTCGCCCACGGCGTGTTGCCTGTTCCGTCGCGGCTCGATAGTCCCTTGTCCATTCTGCGCGACCAGGGGCCGCCGCGGATACCGGCCGCGCCGCTCGTCCGGGCCTGCCGGCGCCCCGGCGCTCGGCGCGCGGCCCTTGGGCAGGCTACCCGCCGGTCGGCGCCCCGGCACAGTCCGGGGCGGTGGCGGCCGTTCCGGGGCCGCGCCGAGGGGGGTGGATTCCCGCGTCACTGCGGCGATTCTGGGGCAGGATGGGCATGTGGCGGACGAGGACCCGTCGCAGCACGCACTGCACGCCTCGCAGGCCGGCAGCCCCGACCAGGCGGACGCCGTGCCGCGACAGCAGTCTCCGGCCCCCGCTGCGGGCGAACCGCAGCCGGGGGGCGATTTCGAGTCGCCCGCCGCCCCCGTGAGCCTCGTCAAGACCGGCGCCGCGATCGCCACCCTGACCGACACCGGCCCAGACCCGGCCGTCCACGCCCGGCGGCTCGCCGCCCTGGACGGGGACCCTGGCGAAGAGGATCCCGAGCCTAGCCGCAACCTCCTGGTCCGGACCGCCTCCGCCGCCGGCGCCCGCACCGGCCGGGTGGTGCACGGCACCGGCCGCCGGATCCGCAAGGCCACCTCCGCGGAGGGCGCGGGCGAATCCGGCCTGGCGAAGCTGATCGAACTGCACGCGCTGAACTCCTTCGGCGACATGCTGATCACCGTCGCGCTGGCCTCGACCATCTTCTTCTCCGTGCCCACCGGCGAGGCCCGCGGCCGGGTGTCGCTGTACCTGCTGATCACGATGGCCCCGTTCGCCCTGCTGGCCCCGGTGATCGGCCCGCTGCTGGACCGGCTGCCGCACGGCCGCCGGGCGGCGATGGCGATGTCGATGCTGGCCCGGGCGGTGCTGGCCTGGACGATGGCCGGGGTGATCACCGGCGGCGGCCTGGCGCTGTACCCGGAGGCGCTGGGCGTGCTGGTGGCGTCCAAGGCGTACGGGGTGGTGCGCAGCGTGGTGGTGCCGCGGCTGCTGCCGAGTCGGCTGTCGCTGGTGAAGGCGAACTCCCGGGTCACCCTGGCCGGGCTGCTGGCCACCGGGGTGGCGGCCGGGGTGGGCGGCCTGCTGCACCTGATCGGGCCGGGCTGGCCGCTGCGCGGCGCGTTCCTGGTCTTCGTGATCGGCACTCTGATGGCCTTCCACCTGCCGCACGCGGTGGACTCCGCCAAGGGCGAGCAGCGCGCCCTCCTGCACTCCGAGATGCACGCCGAGGTGCACGGCGGTGTGCACGGCGGTGTGCACGGCGCGCGGGCGCCGGAGGACGCCCGGGCCCCGAAGGCCTCGCTGCGCACCGTCGGCCCGTCGGTGATCCTGGCGCTGCGGGCGATGTCGGCGCTGCGCTGGCTGGTCGGCTTCCTGGTGATGTTCATGGCGTTCCTGCTCCGCGACGAGCCGATCGGGGGCCTGCGGCCGACGCTGGCGCTGGGCCTGGTGGCGCTGGCGGCGGGGACGGGCAACGCGCTGGGTTCGGTGCTGGGCTCCTGGCTGCGCACCCGGGGCTCGGAGGCGACGGTCACCGCGATGCTGCTGCTGGCGACCGGCGCGACGGCGGCGGCCGCGCTCTGGTACGGCGTGGTGACGGTGGTCCTGGTCGCCGGCGTGGCCGGGGTGGCGGCCTCGCTGGGCAAGCTGGCGCTGGACGCGCTGATCCAGCGGGACGTCCCGGAGGCGGTGCGGACCTCGGCGTTCGCGCGGTCGGAGACGCTGCTCCAGCTGTCCTGGGTGGCCGGCGGCGCGGTCGGCATCCTGCTGCCGCTGAACGGCGTGCTGGGTCTGTCGGTGGCCGCCGGGGTGGTGGGTCTGATGCTGCTGTGGACGGTCCGCACGCTGTTCCGGGTGGGCCTGCGGCGGCGCCCGACGGCGCCCAGGGTGGCCTGAACCGGCCACGGGCAACACGCGGTGGCCGACCCCCGCGTAGCGTGATCGGCGAAGCCCGGTAGATTCTGACGCATGAGCCTCAATACCCGTGCCATCGCCGCCCTCGGCGCCGTCGTCGTGGTCGGTGCTGCCACGGTCGGCACGTCCGTCGCCATCGCGAGCGGCCAGACCGAGCACAGCTCCCACCGCGCGACCCTCACGGTCGGCAACTCCTCGATCGTCGCGGACCCGCTGTGCTTCAACGGCGGCAGCCCGATCACGGAGGACCTGCAGCAGGAGTGCCAGCAGAAGGCCACCCAGGCCCTCGCGGAGGGCACCCTCCCGACCTCCGACGTCGTGGTGAGCGACCGGGTCGGCGTCGGCGTCTCCCCGAACGTGGCCGACAAGGGCTGGTGGGCCTTCAGCAACGGCGGCTCGCAGGGCCAGGGCGGGCGCTACAGCCTGTTCTCCTACGCCAAGGGCCCGACCTTCTCCGGCTCCCAGCCGGCGAGCCAGGTGCTGAACGCCTCCGGCAAGACCCTGGTCACCGTGGTCGAGGGCGACAAGAACTCGGACAACCCGGTCGCCGTCTGGTACTTCCAGCTGAACACCCAGGACAGCTGACGCTCCCGCGATGACCGCACACGCCGTCACGGACGAGCGCGACGAGCAGCCGGGCCCCGACCGGGCCCGGCTGCTCGTCGTCGTCGCGGTGCCCGCCGAGGCCGAGGCCGTCCTGCGCGGCCTGCCCGGCCCGGCCGCCGTGCTGCCGTTGCCCGGCGGTGCGCTGCACCGGGCCGCGGGCGCCCCGGTGGACGTCCTGGCGGGCGGGGTCGGCCCGGCCGCCGCCGCGGCCGCCGCCGCCGCCGCACTGGGGGCGCGGGCGGCCTCGGGGGGCCGCTACGGCCTGGTCGTCTCGGCCGGGATCGCCGGCGGGTTCGCCCCGCACGCCCCGGTCGGCACCACCGTGCTGGCCGACGCGATCGTCACCGCCGACCTCGGCGCCGAGACCCCCGAGGGCTTCGCCGACGTCACCGAACTGGGCTTCGGCACCGTCCGGCACACCCCTCCCCCGGCCGCCGTCGCACTGGCCGCCCGGGCCCTGGGCGCCGCCACCGGCCCGGTGCTGACCGTCTCCACCGTCACCGGCAGCGCCGAGCGGGCCGCCGCGCTGGCCGCCCGCCACCCGGGCGCCCTGGCCGAGGCGATGGAGGGCTTCGGCGTGGCCGAGGCCGCCGCCCGGTACGGCGTGCCGGTGCTCGAACTGCGGACCGTCTCCAACCCGGTCGGCCCGCGCGACCGGGCCGCCTGGCGGATCGGCGAGGCGCTGGCCGCCCTGGAGCGGGCCTTCGCCGCACTGCCCGTCCACGAACTGATCGAGGAGGCCGGCCGTGGCTGAACGGCTGAGCATCGCGTACTCGCCCTGCCCGAACGACACCTTCGTCTTCCACGCCTGGGCGCACGGCCTGGTGCCCGGGGCGGATGCCCCCGAGGTGACCTTCGCGGACATCGACGTCACCAACGGCCTGGCCGAGCGCGGCGAACTGGACGTCCTGAAGATCAGCTACGGCGCGCTGCCCTGGGTCCTGGACGAGTACACCCTGCTGCCCTGCGGCGGCGCGCTCGGGCGCGGCTGCGGCCCGCTGGTGCTCACCCGGCCGGGCACGGACGCCCCCGCGGACCTCACCGGGAAGACGGTGGCGGTGCCGTCCGAACGCTCCACCGCCTACCTGCTGTTCCGGCTCTGGGCCGCGAAGGCGGTGCCGGGCGGCTTCGGCGAGATCGTCGTCCTGCCGTTCCACGAGATCATGCCCGCCGTCCGGGACGGCCGGGTGGACGCCGGCCTGGTGATCCACGAGGCCCGGTTCACGTACCGGCAGTACGGCCTGCACAGCCTGGCCGACATGGGCGAGGCCTGGGAGCAGGAGACCGGCCTGCCGATCCCGCTCGGCGCGATCGTCGCCCGGCGCTCGCTCGGTGCCGAACGGCTGCGCGCGCTCGCCGACGCCGTCCGCGCCTCCGTCCGGCAGGCCTGGGCGGACCCGAGCGCCAGCCGGGAGTACGTGCTGGCGCACGCCCAGGAGATGGACCCGGCCGTCGCCGACCAGCACATCGCCCTGTACGTGAACGAGTTCACCGCGGACCTCGGCGAGGAGGGCTACGCGGCCGTCCGCGCGCTGCTCACCCGGGCCGCCGCGGAGGGGCTGGTGCCGCCGCTCGACCCGGGTGCGCTGGCGTTCTGATCCCCCCGGTCAGACGTCGAACTGGTCGGCCACCGCGCGCAGCAGGCCGGCCAGCTTCTGGCCGGTCGCCTTGGCCGGGTAGCGGCCGTGCTGGAGGCCCGGCAGCACCGCGTCCAGCGTGGTGATCAGGTCCTGGACGATCGGCGCCATGTCGTCGGCGCTCTTGCGCTGGGCGGCGGCCACCGACGGCAGTGCGTCCAGCAGCTGCACGGCCATCGCCTGGTCGCCGCGGTGGCCGGCGACCACGCCGAACTCGACCCGCTGGCCCGGCTTCAGCACGGTGACACCGGCGGGCAGCGCCTTGGTGTGGACGAAGACGTCGCCGCCGTCGTCGCGCGACAGGAAGCCGAAGCCCTTCGTCTCGTTGAACCACTTGACCTGGCCGGTGGGCATCTCGACAGTCCTCGAATGGGTGTGAGGGATCCCGGCCCTGGCCGGGGATCACTGGGTGGTGGGGAAGGCAGCCGACCTCGGCTCGGCGCCCGCGGGCGCTCATGGTCAGCACGCTGTCAGGAGCAGACTAACGGTCCGTCACTGCCTCATCCGCGTTCCGCGAAAGATCCGCGTTCCAAGGCCCGTTGGGGGCGGTACGGGCGCGGCGGTCTCGCGATCACGGGCGACCCGGTACTGGCACGGCCGGGGCGCGGCTCAGCACGGTCCATCGGCTCACACCCCCGGGTCTGAGGAAACGGGGCGCACCTGTCGCACCCCTCGGCACCCCCTGCATACCCCCGCCCAGCAGGGATCAAAACGTTCAGCTTCCGAGAAACTGCGCAACGTGACCGGACCGCTCCGGTGGCGGGGGCCGGCGGCCGCTCTGCCAGACTGGACCGACCGCCCGACCAGCCCCGAGGAGCGAGCAGACGTGAGCAGCCAGAGCGCCGACCCCGGCGACGTGTACGTCAAGGCCGGAACGATCGTCTTCGGTCTGGGCGCGCTCGCCACCCTGGTCACCTTCGTCCCGCTGTTCCTGCACCTGACGCCGCTGCCGACGGCCGCGTACTGGCTGAGCATGCTGATGCCGGCGGGCTTCCTGGCCGCGCTGACCGGGCTGCTCCTGAACGCGCGGGCCCAACGGCGCCGGGTGGAGTCCGCGGGCGCGTCCTAGGACCCGGCCCCGGGGCGTGGCTCCGGGCGTGCCCCGGGGCCGGGGCTCAGTCGGCCAGGTGGGCGTCGAGCCAGGCCGGGAAGCCGGTGAGGTCCGCCAGCACCACGTCCGCCCCGGCCGCGCGCAGTTCGTCCGCGCTGTACGGGCCGGTGGCCACGCACACCGCGACGGCGTCCGCGTGCCGGGCACCCCGGATGTCGCCGAGGTGGTCGCCGACGTAGACGCTCGCGCCGTGCTCGCGCAGCGCCTCGCCCTTGGTCTCCGCCCAGAGGTCGCCGACCAGCGCGTCCGCGTGCAGCCCGGCGTGCTCCAGGTGGAGGCGGGCGTTCGGCTCGTACTTGCCGGTGATCACCGCGACCCGGCCGCCGTGGTCGCGGACCGCCTCGACGGCGGCGTGCGCGCCGGGGAGGGCGACGGTCGGGGCGAAGGCGAGGTCGCGGTAGAGCTCGCGGTAGCGGGTGACGGCGCGCTCCACCTCGTCCTCCGGGAACCAGTTGCGGATCTCGTCCAGCAGCGGCGGGCCGAGCCGGGTGACCACCAGGTCGGCGTCGATGCGGGCGCCGGTCTCGGCCGCGAGCGCCAGGTAGGTGGCGTGGATCCCCGGCCGGGTGTCCAGCAGCGTCATGTCGAGGTCGAAGCCGACGGTGAGCGGGGCGGTGCGGGTCTCGGGCATGCCGCCAGGCTATCCAACGGGCGGTTCGGGGGGACGAGGCAATTTGCCCCGGCTTCCGACGGGAACTTAGGTTTACCTGAGTTGTCTGCGGAGAGGGCCCATGACCGACACCACCGCGCCACCCGGCGCGCGACGGACAGCGCGCCGCCGAATACTGTGGCTCGCCGCCGCGCTGGCCGTCCTGGCCGCCGCGGTGCTGCTGAGCCTGGCGGTCGGCAGCCGCACCATCCCCTTCGGCGACACCCTCGACGCCCTGCTGCACGGCGGCGACACGGCCAACGCCGTCGTCGTCCGCGAGCTGCGGGTGCCGCGCACCGTCGTCGGGCTGGCCGTCGGCGCGGCGCTCGGCCTCGCCGGAGCCGTCATGCAGGGCCTCACCCGCAACCCGATCGCCGACCCCGGCATCCTCGGCGTCTCCCAGGGCGCGGCGGCCGGCGTGGTCCTCGCCATCTCCGGCTTCGGCGTCTCCACCCTCACCGGCTACGTCTGGTTCGGCTTCGCGGGCGCCGTGATCGCCACCGTGCTCGTGTACGGCCTGGCCGGGCGCGGCCGGGGCGGGGCCACGCCGATCAAGCTGGCGCTGGCCGGCTCGGCGATGTCCGCGTTCATCGCCTCGCTCAACACCATGGTGCTGACGACCGACGCGGCCACCATGGACCAGTTCCGCTTCTGGCACGTCGGCTCGCTCTCCGGGCGGACCTCGGACATGGCCTGGCAGCTGCTGCCGTTCCTCGCCGTCGGCACGGTGCTGGTGGTCGCGGTGGCCCGCGGCCTGGACGCGCTCGCGCTCGGCGAGGACACCGCCAAGGGCCTCGGCGCCAAGACCGGCCTGGTCCGGGCGGTCGGCGCGCTCGGCGCGACGGTGCTGACCGGCTCGGCCGTCGCGGCCGCCGGGCCGATCGCCTTCGTCGGCCTCGCCGTCCCGCACGCGGCGCGGGCCGTCGCCGGCGCGGACCACCGCTGGGTGCTCGCCTTCTCCGCCGTCCTCGGCCCGGCCCTGCTGCTGCTCGCCGACACCCTGGGGCGGGTCCTCTTCCCGCCGTCGGAGGTCCCGGCGGGCGTGATGACGGCGCTCGTCGGCGTCCCGGTCCTGGTCGCGCTGGTGCGCCGCCGGAAGGTGGTCGCGTCATGAGCGCGCAGGGTGTGCGAACCGTCGGGCGCGGCGCCGTCTCCCCGCGCGGGTACGCCGTGCTGCGGGCCGGGCGGGCGTCCGTGCTGCTGCACCGCCGGTCGGCGGTGGTGGCGCTGGGCCTGCTGGTCGCGCTGGCCGGGACGGTCGTCGCCTCGCTCTGCCTGGGCGAGTCGGCCGTGTCCCCGGTCGAGGTGGTGAAGGTGGTGCTCGGGCAGCCGAGCCCACACGAGCTGGTGGTCGGCGAGTTCCGGCTGCCCCGGGTGGTCGTGGGCCTGCTGGTCGGCACCGCTCTGGGGCTGGCCGGGGCACTGATCCAGACCGTCGCCCGCAATCCGCTGGCCAGCCCCGACGTGGTGGGCGTGACCTGGGGCGCGACCGCCACCGTCGTCGGGCTGATGGCGTACGGCGTGGTCGGCTCGACCGGTCAGGCCCCGTACGCGGCGGTGGCGGGCGGGCTGGTGGCCGGGCTGCTGGTGTACGCGCTGGCGTGGCGGCGCGGCCTGCACGCGCAGCGCTTCGTGCTGATCGGGATCGGGATCAGCGTGGCCCTGTCCTCGCTGACCTCCGTGTTCCTCACCAAGGGCGACGGCTTCCAGGCGCAGGCCGCGAAGGTCTGGATGACGGGCAGCCTGAACGGCGCCGGCTACGACCAGGCCGGCTGGCTGGCCTGGGTGCTGCTCGCCGCCGTGCCCGTCGTCCTGTGGGCGGCGCGGGCGCAGCGCTCGATCTCCTTCGACGACGCGACGGCCGTCGGTCTGGGCCTGCGGCTGGACCGGATCCGCCTCGGCATGGCGCTGCTGGGCATCGTGCTGGCCTCGTGCGCGGCGGGCGCCGCCGGGCCGGTGGACTTCGTGGCGCTGATGGCCCCGCAGATCGCGCTGCGGCTGGTCCGGTCCGCGCAGGTCCCGCTGTTCTGCTCGGCGCTGACGGGCGCGCTGGTGGTCGTGCTGGCCGATCTGATCGCCCGGCGGCTGATGGCGCCGACCGAGCTGCCGGTGGGCGTGGTGACCGGCATGGTCGGCGCGCCGTACTTGATGTGGCTGCTGATTCGTTCCCGTCGTGGAGGTTCCTGATGTCCGCTCACCGTCTGGAGGCCCGGGGCCTCACCTTGGCCTACGAGGCGCGCACGGTCGTCGAGGGCCTGGACGTCGGCATCCCGGACGGGCAGGTGACGGTGATCGTCGGCCCGAACGCCTGCGGCAAGTCGACGCTGCTGCGGGCCCTGGGGCGTCTGCTGAAGCCGGTCCGGGGCGCGGTGCTGCTGGACGGCGAGGAGCTGGCGCGGATCCCGACGAAGCGGATCGCCCAGCGGCTGGGCCTGCTGCCGCAGTCGCCGACGGCGCCGGAGGGCATCTCGGTGGCGGATCTGGTCTCGCGGGGCCGCCAGCCGCACCAGAGCTGGTGGCAGCAGTGGTCGCCGGAGGACGAGGCGGCGGTGACGGAGGCGCTGGAGCGGACGTCCACGGCGGAGCTGGCCGAGCGCAGCATGGACGAGCTGTCCGGCGGCCAGCGGCAGCGGGCGTGGATCGCGATGGCGCTGGCGCAGGGCACGGACATCCTGCTGCTGGACGAGCCGACCACCTACCTGGACATCGCGCACCAGGTGGAGGTGCTGGACCTGGTCCGCCGGCTGAACGTCGAGCGCGGCCGGACGGTGGTGGCGGTGCTGCACGACCTCAACCAGGCGGCCCGGTACGCGGACCACCTGGTGGCGATGCGGGACGGCCGGGTGGTGGCGCAGGGCGCGCCGACCGAGGTGGTGACGGCCGAGCTGGTGCGGGAGGTGTTCGGGCTGGAGTCAGTGGTGGTGCCGGACCCGGTGACGGGCACGCCGTTGGTCGTTCCGGGGGCCCCGTGGGCGGCGGCCGTGGACGCCTGACGGCAATTCCACACCAAACCGGACATAATCGGCGCGCCCCCGAAGCCTCACGCCCGAGGACCGCCGATGCACCGGATCGCCCGCCGTTCGTTCCTCGCCGGTCTCGGCGGGGCCGCGCTCGCGGCCTGCACGACCCGGCGGTCGGCGCCGCCGACCGCCGACGGCCTGGGCGCGTCCGCCTCGCCCACCCCGGTGCCGCCGGTCACGGTGGACGCGGCCACCGGGCCGGTGCTGGTGCCGGGCGAGCCGCTGCGGGTGGTCGTCCTCGACACGGACGTGCTGGACTCCGCGCTGACCCTCGGCATCACCCCGGTGGGCGCCGCGCTGCCGGCCGCCGACATCCGGTTCCCCGCCTACTGGCCGGCCTCCCGGGTCGCCGGGATCCACCGGGTCGGCCTGGCCGGCGCCCCGGACCTGGTCGCGATCCGGGCGCTGCGGCCTGACCTGATCCTCTCCAACCAGGCGCGCGACGGCGACCGCTACGACCAGTTGCGGGAGATCGCGCCGACCGTGCTCACCCAGACCACCGGCGCGCCGTGGAAGGCCGACTTCCAGGTGCACGCCCAGGCGTTGAGCCGGGAGGCCGCGGCGGCGGCCTTCGTCTCCTCGTACCAGCGGCACGCCAACCAGGTGGTGCAGGCCCTGTCGGCGGCGAAGGCGTCCGGCCGGAAGGTGAGCCTGGTGCGGTTCGTGGAGGGCGGCGGGATCCGGCTGTTCGGGAAGCAGAGCTTCCCCGGGATCGTGCTGTCGGACGCCCAGGTGGGGCGGCCGGACGCGCAGAACGTCGACCAGTCCGACGTCGAGATCCCGCTGGACCAGATCGCGAAGGCGGACGGCGACCTGCTGCTGTACGCCACCTCCGGCGATCCGGCCCTGGCCGGCACCGACGCCGCACTGGAGAGCCCAGGTTGGCAGGCGCTGGGGGCGGTCAAGGCGCACCGGGCGTTCCCGGTGGACGACCAGCTGTGGTTCCAGGGGATCGGGTACACCGGCGCCAACTTCATGCTGGCCGAGCTGCAGCGCTTCCTGGAGGCATGACCCGCCGCGCGGCGTCGGGAGAGTCCGTACCGGACAGGCCAGGGCGTGGCGCGAGGATCCGCCGGACGGTCGGCCCCGCCCCCGTACGCCGGGGTTCCGGCGCCGGTCGGGGCGGCTGCGCCCTGCCATAAGCTGGCACGGTGAGTAGCGAACCGGCCCCGCCCGAGGACACCGCCGTCGAGCTGATGCGCGCGATGACGCGGCTGCGGGCGCGGCTGCGCACCGAGGCCCCGATCGACGACCTGCCGTGGAACTGGTCGCACCTGACCACCCTGCACCGCGTCGTGCAGGAAGGCCCGGCGACCGTGACCGAACTCGCCCAGGCCGAGCACGTGCGCCGCCAGTCCATGGCGGAGACCGTGGCCGCGCTGCGGGCCGGCGGCCTGGTCAGCGCCGCCAAGGACCCGAACGACGGGCGCAAGTCCCTCTTCAGCGCGACCCCGGCCGGAGCCGACCTGTGCGAGCGGATCCCGGCGGCGCGGGAGGCGTGGCTGGCCGAGGTGATCGGATCCACCCTCCGGGCCGGCGAGCGCAAGACGCTCGACCGGGCGGCGGAGATCATGAACCGCCTGGCGGACAGCTAGGGCCCGTCCTTCGCGCCGGCTCGGTTGCTTCTAGCGGACCCGGTAGATCTGGCCGGTCTGCGCGCCCTCGATCGAGCGGACGTACGCCGTCGCCACGCGGGCGGCGGGTACCGCCTCCATGCCGGGGAAGAAGGGCCCGTAGGCGGGCAGGGACTCCTCGACCACGGTCGGGCTCACCGCGTTGATCCGCTGGGGCGGGAGTTCGATCGCGGCGGCTCGTACGAACGCCTCGACGGCACCGTTCGCCGCGGATGCGGCCGCCCCGGCCACGATCGGCTCCTCGGTGAGGATCCCGCTGACCAGAGTGAACGAGCCGGTCCCGGCAACATGGGAGGCGCCCTGGCGGACCAGCTCCAACTGGCTCAGCGCCTTGCCGCGGAACGTCGCCGCGACATCGCCGGCGGTCAGCTCGCCGAGCGGCTTGAACACGGCGGCGCCCGCCGCGACCGCGACCGCGTCCAGCGGGCCTGCCTGCGCGTACAGCCTGGCCACCGCTTCCGGGTCGGTGACATCGGCCACCAGGTCCCCGCCCGTGCGGCCCGCGCCGATCACCTCGTGGCCGCGCTCCGCGAGCGCCCGGCGCACCGCGCTGCCCAGCGTTCCACTCGCACCGACCAGAAGAATCCTCATGACCCACACCGTCCATCACGTCTCGGGACCGAACCCCGGGAACCGCCCCGGGTACCTGTGACGCTACGGATCACGCCCCGTCCCCGGAAATGCCGTTTGGGCAGGGACTATGCTCCACAGGCATGGACGATGTGGAACTGCGTCACCTCAGGGCCCTGGACGCGCTGGCCGAGGCGGGCACCGTCACCGCCGCCGCGGCCCGGCTACACATGACGCAGCCCGCCCTCTCCCGCACGCTCGCCCAGATGGAGACCCGCGTCGGCGTCCGGCTCGTCGACCGCTCCTCCCGGCACCTGGCCCTCACCCAGGCCGGCACCACCCTCCTCGAACACGCCCGGGCGATCCTCGCCCACCTGGATGCGGCCCTCGCGGACGCCCGGACGATCTCCCGCCCCCTACGGCTGGGCTACACCTGCGCGGTGCTCGGACAGCAGACCGTCCCGCTGCTCCGGTCGTGGCGCCGCACACACCCGCACGCCCCGCTCGAGGTGGTCCGACGGGACAACAGCACCGCGGGCCTCGCCACCGGGGACACCGACGTGGCGGTGCTCCGCACCGTCCCCGCCGATCCGCGTATCCGCACCGAGGCCCTCTACACGGAGGGCCAGGTCGCGGCCCTGTCCGACGACCACCCCCTTGCGGACCGGGACGGGGTGCTGCTGGCCGAACTCACCGTCGGCCAGGACCTCCCGCTGGCCCTGTGGCCGGGTGTCGGTACCGCCTCACCGGACCTGTGGCCCCCGGAGCAGTGCCCGGTCGGGACGGTCGAGGTGGGCAACGTGGACGAGTGGCTGAACCTCATCGCCACCGGCGGTGCGTTCGGCCTCGGCGCGGCAGGTACCGCGGAGAGCCACAGCCATCCGGGCGTCCGCTTCCTCCCGGTCTCGGACGCCCCTGGCGCCACCGTCTACCTCGCCCACCCCGCTCACCCCACCCATCCCCGGACGGCGGACTTCCTCACGGCGGTCCGGGAAGTGGTGAGCGGCTAGCGCCAGACCCCGTCGCACGTCTCCGCCGCGCCTCACCGGCTCCCGGGCACGCTCAGGGCGGCCAGGTCCGCGGTGGCGACGATCCAGGCCTGGCGCGGGAAGACCTTCTCCATGAGCACCCGGTGCACCTCCGGGTCGGGGTCGGCGGTGGCGTCGGCCAGGACGAACAGGCGGTAGTCCTCGTCGGCCGCCTGCCGGAGGGTGGTCAGCACCACCCCGCTGGTGGAGAGCCCGGCGAGGACCAGGGTGTCCACGTCCCGCCCGCGCAGTTCGGCGCGCAGATCGGTGTCACTGGCGAAGACGCCGAAGCGCGTCTTGCGCACGGTCACGTCGTCCTCGCGGATCTCCAGGGACTCGTGCACGGCCGTCGCGGGGTGGCCGTCGGCGAGGTGGCCGGCCTCGGCGACCCGGGCGAAGGCCTTGTTGCGGGCGGGGACGGCGGCGAGGTCCGCCTCGGCGAACGCGACGCGGACGAAGACGACGTGCGTGCCGTGGGCGCGGGCCCAGGCCAGCGCCTCGCCCGCGCGGGCCAGCAGACCCTCCGGGTCGGGGACGGCGCCGAGGGCGGCGGGCTGGAAGTCCATCAACAGCAGCGCGGTGCGCGCGGGGTCGATCGCGGGCGCGGTCTCGGTCACGGTGGTCATGGTGGTCATGTCGTGGATCGGCTCTCTGCGGGTTGAGGTGGGCCCGGGCCGGGTGGGTCCGGGCCGGTTCGCCTGCGGCGGCTAGGACTCGGCGAGTCGGCGGTCGCAGACGGTCAGGACGAGGAGGAGGGCGGAGATCGCGACCAGCACCCAGGCGATGGAGTGCAGGCCGGCGTCGCCCACCCGGTCGTGGAAGGCGGCGCCGGTGATCGCCGCCGAGGCGATGGAGCCGAGGTAGCCGAAGGTGCGCAGCAGTCCGGAGGCGGTGCCGACCGTCGCGGCGGGGGCCTCCTGGTAGAGGACGGTCTGGTTGGCGACCGTCCCGGCGCCGGAGGTCAGCCCGAACACCGCGCTGACGGCGACGACCGCCGCCATCGGGGTGCCGACGCCCACGAACAGCACGGCCACCGCGCCGAGCAGCAGCAGCACCGCGCAGGCGATCAACGGCAGCCGCACGCCCGTCCGTCGTGCCACCGCCCGGGCGGTCACGGCGCTCAGGACGCCCATCGGCATCAGCGCCAGGCCGGCCTGGTAGGCGGACAGCCCGCGGGCCGCCTCCAGCCACTGGGTGAGCCCGTAGAGGATCACGTACGTGCCCATCAGCGTCAGGCCGTTGCGCACGTAGGTGCGGGTCAGGGCCCCGTTGGAGGCGAGCAGCCGGACGTCGAGGAACGGGTGGGCGGCGCGCAGTTCCCAGCCGACCAGCACGGCGGCGAGGACGAGGGCGGCGGCGAGCGCGGGCCAGTCCGGGCGCGGCAGGGCGGCGAGGAAGACCATCAGGGCGGTGAGCGAGCCGCCGAAGCCCAGCATGCCGGGCAGGTCGAGGCGGGAGGCGAGGGCGCGGGGTGAACCGAGGCGCACCGGGTCGGGGTCCGGCGCGATCCCGACCACGGCCAGGACCAGGGCGACGGCGGCGACCGGAATGTTGATCCAGAAGGCGGTCTGCCAGCCGAACCAGCCCACCAGCAGTCCGCCGAGGGCGGGGCCGACGGCGACGGTGGCGGCGCCGGTGATCGCCAGGCCACCGAGCACCCCGCGCGGCGGGGCCTGGTAACCGGCCTGTTCGGCGCGGCGGCGGATCAGCAGCATCGCGGCCGGGTAGCCGGCCGAGGTGCCCGCGCCGATCAGCACCCGGGCCGCGATCAGGGCGGCCATCGAGTGGGCCAGCGTGCCGACGATCCCGGCCGCGAACACCAGCACGATGCCGGCGACGAAGATCCGCCGGGGCCCGAACTCCTCGGCGAGCCGCCCGGCGGCGGGCTGGGCCAGCGCGCTGGTGAGGTACAGGCAGGAGATCAGGACCGCGGTGTCCCCGACGGGGAGGTGCAGGGCGGCCGCGATGGCCACCAGCGCGGTCGCGATGATCGAGCTGTTGACCGGGTTGAGCGAGGCCCCCAGGTACAGCGGGGCCACGAAGCGCGGGCCGAAGGGGTTGCCGGTGGGCGTCGCGGTCGTGGCCGTCTGCTGCGGGGTGTGGGTGTCACCGGGGAGAGGCATGTCGGCCCCCTTCCTCCGGAACCTCTGCGACGGAGCTGGCCTGCTGGGGAGGTCCCGGTAGAGATAGGCAGGCTGCCTGCTTAATATTAGCAGTCTGCCTGCCTACTCTGAACCGGTTGCCGCAGCCGGGGCGGCCACCGCGGGCCCCGGGCCGGCGCTCCTGGCCGGGGCCCGCGGCGTCGCTCCTGGTCAGGGCACCGGCCGTCGCGTTTCTTCAAGACCCGGCGCCCCGACCGGCGCAGGATCGGGGCATGAACGATCACCCGACCCGGGACACCCACCCGCTGCACCCCCTGCTGGCGCGCGCCGCCGCGGCCGCCGCCCGGGTCGCCGACGGCGTCCCGGCGGACCACCCGCTGGACGGCCCGACACCCTGCACGGACTTCGACGCCCGTGCGCTCGTCAACCACTGGGTGCTCTACACCTCGCACGGCCTGGAGCACCGGGCCCGCCGCACCGAACTGCCCGAGGAACTGGTCGACCGCGACTTCACCGCCGACCCCGGCTGGCCCGCCGCCTACGCGGCCCGGCTGGACCGCGCCGTCGCGACCTGGGCCGACCCGGCCGTCTGGGAGGGGCACGTCGACCTCGGCGGATCCTCGGCACCGGCGGAGGGCATCGCCCGGATGCTGATCGCGGAGCTCGTCCTGCACGGCTGGGACGTCGCCCGGACGACCGGCGGTCCGATCGGGATCGACGAGGAGCTCGCGCAGCTGGTGCTGGCGGTCGTCGAGGAGAACGCCGAGCTGTACCGCCGGTACGGCGGCTTCGCCGCCCCGGTGGCGGTGCCGGACGGCGCTCCGACGCTGGACCGCGCGCTGGCCGCCTCCGGGCGCGATCCGCGCTGGAACGGCTGAGCGCCTGGCTGCCCAAGCGCCCAAGCGCCCGACCGCCCGACCACCTGACCGCCTGGCTGCCCGAGCGCTCAGCCGGCCGCGCTCAGTCCGCCGCCCGCAGGGACGCACGGAGCCGGGCGTGCAGCAGGCGCACGGCCGGCGAGTGCTGGTCGGGTCGGGCGACCAGGCCGAGGCGGGCCCGGACCGGTGCGTCGACGACGGGGATGGAGGCATGACGACGACGAAGACTGCACGTGGGATTTCCGAGACCTACTTCGCGGCCTGGCAGGCGGGCGACTTCGAGACGCTGCGGGGGCTGCTGGCGGAGGACGTCGACTTCGTGGGCCCGCTGGCCACGGTGTCGGGGGTGGAGGAGGCCCTGGCCGGACTGAAGGGGCTCGGGCAGGTGCTGGAGAAGATCGAGGTGCACGCCCGGGTCGCCGAGGGGGACGACGTGATCACCTGGTTCGACCTGCACACGAGCATCGCGCCACCGGCGCCGACGGCGAACTGGAGCCACGTGGAGAACGGGAGGATCACCCGGATCCGGGTGACCTTCGACCCGCGGGGGCTGCTGGCGGGCTTCGCGCGCTGAGCGGAGGTCGCACCGGCCGCCGGGCTGAGCGATCCGGGCCCGACAGGGCGGGCGATCCGGGCCCGGCGGGGCGATGCCCTACTCGTCGTCGCCGTCCTGGATCTCCTCGGGCGGCGGCGCGAGGATGATCGGCCAGTCGTCCTCGGAGGCGAGGAGGTCTTCGAGCGGGGTGCCGGGGCCGGCGGTGAAGACGGCCAGCCCCTCGTCGAACCAGGCGGGCAGCACCGGATCGACGGTCGTCCCGGCGCGCAGGACCAGGTGGGCGCGCGGGTCGACGGTCGAGCGGTCGGGGAAGTCGGCGGGGTCGACGCCCACCTGCTCCAGCGCCACCGGGTAGACGGCCACCGAGATCGCCAGCCGGTCCCCCTCCAGGGAGGGCTCGAACCAACCGTCCGTCTGCACCAGGTAGAACACCCCGTCGCCCTCGTAGCAGTACGAGCCGAGCCGGTCCAGGGCGCGCTCACCGGGGGTGCCGTCGGGGTCGACGACCAGGACCGCGGCGGGCGCGTCCGGTTCGTCGGGATTCGGGCCGGGCCGTACGTACAGGCGGGCCATCGGGCACCTCCGGGTCGTGGCGGGTCGGGCGGGGCTCAGCGGGTCGGGCGGGGCTCAGCGGGTCGGGCCCAAGCTACCGTCGCGCCAGGCGACCGCGAACCGCCCAGGCCACCGCACCGAGGGCGAAGCCGTAGACCGCCACCAGGCCGTGTCCGTTGTCCTGGGCGAGCCACATGGCGAGGCCCAGCACCGGGACGCCGACGGCCAGGGCGCGCTCCTTGGGCAGACGGGTGCGGGTGAGGAAGGCGAGGGCCAGGGTGGCGCCGAGGAAGTAGGTGGCGCCGGAGCTCCCGGCGAAGTTGCGGGGGTCGGTGCTGGGGCCGTCGCCGAAGCCGAGCAGGCCGTCGATCCGGCCGGGCAGCAGGATGCCCGCGAGGAAGAAGGCGAGGGTGAGCGGGCCGCCCCAGTACCACTGGGCGAGCGCGGCGACGGCGGCGAGGGTGGCGAGGTTCCACAGTCCGCCGCCGAGGCCGCCGTTCTGCATGAAGACCGAGGTGAACTCGCGCCACCAGCCGGACTTGGCGGGGTCGGCGTCGAGCGCGTCCATGGCGCCGGACCAGAGCAGCTGGAGCAGCACGCCACCGACGGCGAGCGCGGTCAGGGCGACCGCCGCCCACGGGATCGGCCGCCCCCGCAGCGTGTCCCGGCCGACCACGCCGAGCCCGCAGTTGACCATCATGACCATCAGCGCGGCCGTGGTCACGTTGAACAGGATCGCCCCCATGACTGCCCCTCCCCCATCACATTCCAACGCCGTTCGAAAACCGGGCAGGGCAAAGCTAGCACAGTTTTCGAACAGTGTTGGAAAGCGTTGTACGGTGGAGCCATGAAGCTCACCAAGGAGCGCATCGTCGATGCGGGCATGGCCGTCTTCGCGGAGGTCGGCTACCACAACCTGTCCATGCGCCAGGTCGCCGACCGCCTCGACGCCCACGCCGGCAGCCTCTACTACCACGTGCGCGGCAAGGACGAGTTGCTCACCCTGATGGCCGACCGCGTCTGCCGACAGGCCTACGACACCGGCACCGCGGCCCTCGCCGCCCTCCCCCCCGACGCCACCTGGCGGGACCGGGTCGAGGCCCAGGCCGCCACCCTGCGCCGCAGCATCCAGCAACACCCCGGTGGCGCACTGCTCCTCGCCGAGAGCCCCGGCGTCCTCAGCTCCGGCGGCCTCTCCCTGATGGAACGCCTGCTGCGCACCCTCCTCGACGCCGGCCTGCCCACCGTCCACTGCGGCATCGCCGCCGACATCCTGCTCAGCCACGTCACCGGCTTCGTCCTCCAGGAACAGAACCAGCCACCGGCCCCACCACCCGTCAGCGCCGAGCTCTACGCCGACCTGTGCGCGGAGTTTCCGCTGATCATGGGCGAGTTGATCCCCCGAATCGGCCAGGACGAGAAGTTCACCCAGAGCATCCGACTGCTCTGCACCGGCTTCGCCGCCCTCGTCCCGGGCGTCAGCCCTGCTGCGGCGGACGACGGCGCAGGCTCAACAGCAGCAGCACCACCGCCGACAGCACCGCCGACAGGCGCAGCACGCCCGGGGCCGCCGACCAGCTGATCTGACTGAACTGCGCACCGGCCTGCACGCCCGCGCCGCCCTGGGCGCCCGGCTTGGCCTGCATGGCGTGCAGGGTGGCCGCGCTCATCGTGATCAGCGGGATCCCGAGGATGACGAACTTGCGCATCAGATCGGAGAGTTGGCGGGACAGGTAGCCGAGGGCCCAGCCGACCAGCATGGCCGGGAAGAAGCTCATGGCGGCGCCGCCGATCAGCAGCCCGCAGGAGAGCAGGACCAGCAGGGACGGCCGACGGGCCCCGACGCCCGCGCCCGCACTCGCGCCCGCACCGGCAGTTGCGCCCGCACCGGCACCGGCCTGGCCGGCGGGGGCGGTCGGCTGCGCCTTCGCCTTCCCCGCGGCGGTCGCCCTCCCCTTGGCCTTGCGCTGCTTCTTCCCCTTCGCCGAGGCCGCCGCAGCCGCCCCAGCCACAGCCCCCGCCGGATCGGCGGCCTGCGCACCCGCCGCTCCCGCCCCGTCCCCGGCACGCTGCTCGGGGATCGGCTTCGGCGGAGCCTGCGGCGCGTCCGAGAAGTTGAGCAGCACCAGATCCCAGCCGTTCGCGCCGGAGCTGTACACCTGGGGCGGCGGGATGGAGCCCGGATCGTCCTCGGGCCCGTCGAAACGCGGCTTGTCCAGCTGGACGGGCGGCGCCCCGGCCCCCGGGGTGCGCGGCGTCCGGGGCGGGTCCAGCGGCACCGACGGGGTCCCGCCGCCCGGCGCCGCCGTGTCGTACACGCTGTCCCCGTCGGAGGCACCGGACGGACCGGACGGACCGGAGGCGCCGGATGCACCCGAACCGCCCGAACCACCCTTGTCGCCGGCAGCACCGGACCCGGCAGACCCGCCGGAGGCCCCCGCCCCGCCCCCCGAACGGCCGCTCCACGGCCCGCTCCTGCGCCACCACTCGCCGTCCGTCATCACCGACACCCCGCCTCGCGCCCGAACCCCGGCCCACCGAACCACCCTCGGCCGTGACGCTACCCACCCCGCCCCCGCCCGCGCGAGTCCTGAGGACCGGTCCACCACGGGCCGCCGCACGGACACCCCGCCGTCCGCCCGCCCGACTAACCTAGGTCGAATGACCACACAGCAGGGCCCTCAACGCCAGGGCAGGTCCGCCGCCGGCCCCCGCACCCTCGCCGAGGAGTTGCGCGCCCGCCCCGACGACGCGCTCGCCGCCCTGCTCCGCTCCCGCCCCGACCTGCTCAACCCCGTCCCCGGCGACCTCACCCAGCTGTCCGCCCGGCTCTCCTCCCGCGCCTCGGCGCTGCGCGCCCTGGAGCGCCTGGACCGCTTCACCCTGCAAGTCGCCGAGGCCCTGGCCACCGCCCCGGACGGCACCGGCCTGGCCACCGTCCGCACCCTGCTGACCGGCCCGGCCAAGGTCAAGCCGCACCCCGGCGCGACCCCGCTGACGCCCGCCGACCGGTCCGCCGTCGCCGCCGCCCTCCCCCGGGCGATCGCCACCCTGCGCGACCGGGCGCTGCTCTGGGGCCCGGACAACGGCCTGCGGCTGGTCCTCGCCGTCCGCGAGGCACTCGCCCCGACGGCCGCCAACCCCGGCCGCACCGGCCTCGGCCCGACCCTCTCCGACGCGACCGTCGGCATGTCCCCGGCCCGGCTGCAACAGCTGCTCGCCTCCGCCGGGCAGCCCGCCACCCCGGACCCGGTCACCGCCGTCGACGCGCTCACCTCCCTGCTGAACGACCGCGCCCGCTGCGCGGCGCTGCTCGACACCGCCCCCGAGGCGGCGCTGCGGCTGCTGGAACGGCTGGTCTGGGGGCCGCCGACCGGCACCGTCCCGGACGCCACCCGCCCGGTCACCGCCGAGGACGCGCAGAGCCCCGTCGAGTGGCTGCTCGCCCGCGGGCTGCTGCTGCCCAGCGGGCCGGGCAGCGTCGTCCTGCCGCGCGAACTGGCCCTGCACCTGCGCGGCGGCCGCACCCACCGCGCCGTCGAGCCGGTCCAGCCCGAGCCCGCCCCGGCCGCCGCCCCGCGCGATCCACAGGCTGTGGACGGCGCGGCGGCCGGCCAGGCCCACACCGCCGTCAAGACCGTCGAGGAACTCCTCGACACCTGGGGCCTCACCCCGCCGCCCACGCTGCGCGCCGGCGGCCTCGGCGTCCGCGACCTCAAGCGCACCGCGCAGGCCCTGGAGACCACCGAGCAGCAGTCCGCCTTCTGGCTCGAACTCGCCTACGCCGCCGGACTGCTGGCCCCCGACGGCGAGGCCGACGAACGCTGGGCCCCGACCCCCGCCTACGACGGCTGGCTCCAGCGGGACACCGCCGAACGCTGGTCCGTCCTCGCCGCCGCCTGGCTCGCCGCCACCCGCGTCCCCGCCCTCACCGGCACCCCGGACGGCAAGGGCAAGCCGCGCGCCGCCCTCGGGCCCGAACTCGACCGCACCCTCGCCCCGTCCGTCCGCCGCGCCACCCTCGCGCTGCTCGCCGAGCTCCCGCCCGGCACCCCCGCCACCGCCGCCGAACTCCTGCCCACCCTGCGCTGGCAGCGCCCGCTGCGCGGCGGCCCCACCGGCCCGGACGGCCACGAGCTGCGCGACGACCTCACCGCCTGGACCCTCGCCGAGGCCGAACTCCTCGGCGTCACCGGCCGCGGCGCCCTCGCCGCCCCCGCCCGCGCCCTGCTCACCGCCGAATCCGACCCGGCCGAGGTGCTCGCCCCGCTGCTGCCGCAGCCGCTCGACCATGTGATCCTGCAACCGGACCTCACCGCGATCGCCCCCGGCCCGCTGCTCACCCCGCTCGCCCAGGCCCTCGCGCTGTGCGCCGACATCGAGTCCAAGGGCGGCGCCACCGTCTACCGCTTCACCCCGGTGTCCGTCCGCCGCGCCCTCGACGCCGGACGCACCGCCGCCGACCTGCGGGCCTTCCTGGAGCAGCACTCCCGGACGCCCGTCCCGCAGCCGCTCGCCTACCTGATCGACGACGTCGCCCGCCGGCACGGCATCCTGCGGGTCGGCGCCGCCTCCTCCTACCTGCGCTGCGACGACCCGTCCCTGCTGAACGAGGTCCTCGCCGACCGCCGCTCCGCCGACCTGCGGCTGCGGCTGCTCGCCCCCACCGTCCTCGCCGCCCAGGCCGCCCCGGACGCCCTGCTCGCCGCCCTGCGCGCGATGGGCTACGCCCCGGCCGCCGAGTCCGCCGAGGGCGACGTCCTGATCACCCGCCAGGACAGCCACCGCACCCCGCCCCGCACCGCCCCCGCGCCCGTCCCGGACGGCCCGCCGACCCCGGACGACACCCTGCTCGCCGCCGCCATCAAGGCCATCCGGGCCGGCGACCGCGCCGCCACCGTCAACCGCCGGGACTCCACCCCCGACCCGCGCCAGCTGCCCCGCACCGCCGCCGCCGAGACCCTCGCGGCCCTGCAGACCGCCGTCCTGCTCGGCGAACGGATGTGGATCGGCTACCTCAACGCCGAGGGCATCGCCAGCCAGCGGATCATCGACCCGGTCAAGGTCGAAGGCGGCTTCGTCACCGCCTTCGACCACCACGCCGACGAGCTCCGCACCTTCGCCCTGCACCGCATCACCGGCGTCGCGGAGCTCGCCGAGTAACCCCGGCGACAGGGCCGGGCTCAGTGCCCCTGCGACTCCTTCATCTTCTCCTTGACGGCCTTGTCCGCCAGGCTGCCGATCTCCCCCTGCCCGACCGGCAGCGAGCCGCCGCCGACCTGGTCGGCGATCAGGAATCCGGGCGCGGCGAGCAGCCCGCCGGGCCCCTCCCCGATCCCCGCGAGGGCGTGCGCGGAGCCGGCGGACGAGGCGGTGGCCGCGAAGGCCGTGCCCATCAGGGCGAGAGCGGTGAGAACGCGCTTCGACTTCTTCATGACCGGCTCAACGAGCGATGCGCACCGTGGTCACCCGGCGCCGTCGCCCGGAGCGCGGGCTCGGTCGCCCGTACGAACGGAAGGAGCCCGTTCCCGTTCGGAAGGAGCCCGACCACGTTCGCCGCGGAATGCGCGACACTGGAGGGTCTGCGTCAATCCAGCCTGTCAGCCAGTGGAGGGCTTCCCCGCGTGAACGACGGACCGCTCATCGTCCAGAGTGACAAAACTCTTCTCCTGGAGATCGATCACCCCAAGGCCGCCGAGTGCCGCCGCGTCATCGCGCCGTTCGCCGAGTTGGAGCGCGCCCCCGAGCACGTGCACACGTACCGGGTGACTCCGCTCGGGCTGTGGAACGCGCGGGCGGCGGGGCACGACGCTGAGCAGGTGGTCGACGCCCTGGTGACGTACTCGCGCTACCCGGTGCCGCACGCGCTGCTGGTGGACGTGGCGGACACCATGGGCCGCTACGGGCGGCTCCAGCTGCTCAAGCACCCGACGCACGGGCTGGTGCTCGCCACCACCGACCGGCCGGTGCTGGAGGAGGTGCTGCGCTCCAAGAAGATCGCGCCGCTGGTCGGCGCCCGGGTCGACCCGGACACGGTGGTGGTGCACCCCTCCGAGCGCGGCCAGATCAAGCAGGTGCTGCTCAAGCTCGGCTGGCCGGCCGAGGACTTCGCCGGGTACGTGGACGGCGAGGCGCACCCGATCGAGCTGGACGAGGACGGCTGGCGGCTGCGCCCGTACCAGGCGCAGGCCGTCGAGGGCTTCTGGCACGGCGGCTCGGGCGTCGTGGTGCTGCCCTGCGGCGCCGGCAAGACGCTGGTCGGCGCGGCCGCGATGGCGCACGCCAAGTCGACGACGCTGATCCTGGTCACCAACACCGTCTCGGCCCGCCAGTGGAAGCACGAGCTGGTCAAGCGCACCTCGCTCACCGAGGAGGAGATCGGCGAGTACAGCGGGACGCGCAAGGAGATCCGCCCGGTCACCATCGCCACCTACCAGGTGATGACCACCAAGCGGAAGGGCGCCTACGCGCACCTGGAGCTGTTCGACGCCCGCAACTGGGGCCTGGTGGTCTACGACGAGGTGCACCTGCTGCCGGCGCCGGTGTTCAAGTTCACCGCCGACCTCCAGGCCCGCCGCCGCCTGGGCCTGACCGCGACGCTGGTGCGCGAGGACGGCCGCGAGGGCGACGTGTTCAGCCTGATCGGGCCCAAGCGCTTCGACGCGCCGTGGAAGGAGATCGAGGCACAGGGCTACATCGCGCCCGCCGACTGCTGCGAGGTGCGGGTCACCCTGACCGACTCGGAGCGCCTGGCGTACGCCACCGCCGAGCCCGAGGAGCGCTACCGCTTCTGCGCCACCACGGCGACCAAGCGGCGGGTGGTGGAGGCGCTGGTGAAGAAGCACGAGAAGGACCAGACGCTGGTCATCGGCCAGTACATCGACCAGCTGGACGAGCTCGGCGAGGTGCTGGACGCGCCCGTGATCAAGGGCGAGACCAGCAACGCCCAGCGCGAGAAGCTCTTCGAGGCGTTCCGCAACAAGGAGATCGGCGTCCTGGTGGTCTCCAAGGTCGCGAACTTCTCGATCGACCTGCCCGAGGCCACCGTGGCCATCCAGGTCTCCGGGACGTTCGGCTCCCGCCAGGAGGAGGCCCAGCGCCTGGGCCGCGTCCTGCGTCCGAAGGCGGACGGCCACTCGGCGCACTTCTACTCGGTGGTCGCCCGGGACACCGTGGACCAGGACTTCGCCGCCCACCGGCAGCGCTTCCTGGCCGAGCAGGGCTACGCGTACCGCATCATCGACGCGGACGACGTGCTGTAGGACGTGCGGTAGGACACGCCCCGGTACCGGACACCGTCGCGCCCGAGGAGGACCACGCGCGCGGCGGTGCCCGGGGCGGCGCCGCCGTCGCGCACGTCCTCCGGGCCGTACGGGGGCCGGGACCCGCGGGCCCGGGACCTGCGGGGCTGGGACCTGCGGGGCTGGAACCCCGGGGCCCCCGGGTCTAGGATCGTCCGTCTGCCCCCTCCCGAACCGTGGTACCCGCTGAAGTCGCGCGGGCAGCCGGGGGAGGCGCCGACCGCACGGCAACCGGTCGGCCGTACCCACCGTGAGCTCCATCGATCCGCTGCGCCCGCTTCCGGCGCAGCCGGGAAGGTTCGCTGTGCCCGCCACCCCCACCACCGACCCCCTCCAGCGCGAACGCGACCACCTGGCCGCGTCCCGGTCCGCGCTGCGAGCGATGCGCGAGGACGTCCAGTCGCTGGACCTGCGCGACGTGACCGGCACCTGGGTGTCCGCCGCCGTCCTCCAGAACCAGATCGAGGCCCGGATCGCCGCCCTCGCCGACCTCTCGCACACCCCGCTGTTCTTCGGCCGCCTGGACTACCTGCACACGATCAGCGAGGAGCTGAGCGAAGGAGGCGGCGGGGAGAGCTTCTACATCGGGCGCCGGCACGTCCACGACGCCGACGGCGACCCGATGGTGATCGACTGGCGCGCGCCGGTCTCCCAGCCGTTCTACCGGGCCAGCCGCACCGAGCCGCTGGACGTCGAACGCCGCCGCCGCTTCGGCTACACCGGCGGCGAGCTCACCGCCTACGAGGACGAGCACCTGAGCGACCCGGCGGAGGCGGACACCGCCTCCGCCCTGCTCGCCGCCGAGATCGAGAAGCCCCGCGTCGGCCCGATGCGCGACATCGTCGCCACCATCCAGCCCGAGCAGGACGAGATCGTCCGCTCCGACGTGACGGGCACCATCTGCGTCCAGGGCGCCCCCGGCACCGGGAAGACGGCCGTGGGCCTGCACCGCGTCGCGTACCTGCTGTACGCGCACCGCGAGCGCCTCGCCCGGACGGGCACGCTGGTGATCGGGCCGAACAACGCCTTCCTCTCCTACATCGAGCAGGTGCTCCCGGCCCTGGGCGAGCTGGACGTCAACCAGGCGACCGTGCAGCAGCTGGTCGGGCACGTCGAGGTGCGCGGCGAGGACGACCCGCGGGCGGCCCGGCTGAAGGGCGACGCCCGGATGGCCGAGGTGCTGCGCCGGGCGGTGCGCGCGGGCATCACGCTGCCCACCGAGCCCTGCGTGGTGGTCCGCGGCTCCCGCCGCTGGCGCGTCCAGGTGAACGAACTCACCGCGATCATCGAGGAGTTGAAGAGCCGCGAGGTGCGCTACGGCGCCGCCAGGGACGCCCTGCCACAGCGGATCGCGCACACCGTGCTGCTGAAGATGGAACAGTCCGGCGAGGCCCCCGACGACCGGGTGCAGGACGCGGTGGCCCGCAACCCCGCGGTCAAGGCGGTGGCCAAGGAGTGCTGGCCGGCGGTCGACCCGGCGAAGCTGGTGCTGCGACTGCTCTCCGACCCGGAGTTCCTGGCCGCCTGCGCGGAGGGCGTGCTGACCCCGGAGGAGCAGCAGGCGGTGCTGTGGCCCAAGCCGGGCCGCTCGGTGAAGACGGCCCGCTGGACGCAGGCCGACGCCGTCCTGGTCGACGAGGCGACGGACCTGGTGCAGCGCACCCCCTCGCTCGGGCACGTGGTGCTGGACGAGGCGCAGGACCTCTCCCCGATGCAGTACCGCGCGGTCGGCCGCCGCTGCACGACCGGCTCGGCGACCGTCCTCGGCGACCTCGCCCAGGGCACCACCCCGTGGGCAACGGCGAGCTGGCCGGACGCGCTGCGCCACCTGGGCAAGCCGGACGCCCACGTCGAGGAGCTGACCAAGGGCTTCCGGGTGCCGGAGGAGGTCATCGCGTACGCCTCCCGGCTGCTCCCGGCGATCGCCCCGGGCCTGGCCCCGGCGACCTCCGTCCGCGACGCCCCCGGCTCGCTGACGATCCGCCGCCTCCCGGACGCGGAGGCCGTGCCCGCCGTCGTGGCGGCCTGCCGCGAGGCGCTGGAGCACGAGGGCTCGACCGGACTGATCGCCGCCGACGCCCGGATCCCGCTGCTCGCCGAGGCGCTGACCGCGGCCGGCCTGCCGTACCTGTCCCCCGGCGCCGAGACCAGCGCCGAGGCCCGGCTGACGCTCGTGCCGGCCTCGCTGGCCAAGGGTCTGGAGTACGACTACGTGGTGCTGGACGAGCCGGCCGCGGTGATCGCGGGCGAGCCGGACGAGCGGACCGGCCTGCGGCGGCTGTACGTGGCGCTCACCCGTGCCGTCTCCGGCCTGACGGTGCTGCACGGCGAACCGCTGCCCGCGCAGCTGCGCTGAGGAACCGAGCGGCGGGGGCCGGCCCCACCGGGACCGGCCCCCGCCCTCCTCGCGCGCTCAGGCGTCGATCTGGGCCCGCCACTCGGCGACCTTGGCCGCGTCCACCGGCGTCCGCCAGCCGTCGACCCGCACCGCACCGCCGACGTGGAAGCCGTCGAAGCCCTCGGCCCGCAGCCCCTTCAGGTGTTCGGCCCGCAGGCCGCCGCCGATCAGGATCCGCTGCCCGTACCCGGGCTCGCCCGCGCGGGCCAGCTCCGCCAGCAGCACCTCGTACCCGGCGTCGACGCCGGCAGGCGCGCCCGAGGTGAGGAAGGTGTCCAGCCCGGGCAGCGCGCCGACGGCGGACCGCAGGGCGGCCCGGTCGGTGCTGTGGTCGATCGCCCGGTGGAAGGTCCAGCGGCAGCCGGCCACCGCCTCGGCGACGGCGGCGGTGGCGGCCAGGTCGACGGCGCCGACGGCGTGGAGGAAGCCGAAGACGAACTCCTCGGCGCCCTCGGCCCGCAACGCGGCGGCCCGGGCGGCCAGTTCGTCCAGGTCGCCGGGCGCGAAGCCGTCCCGGATCCGGAGCATGACGCGCAGCGGGATGTCGACGGCGGCCCGGATCCGGGCGAAGTCCTCGACGGACGGGGTGAGCCCGTCCGCGGCCATGTCGGTGACCAGTTCGAGCCGGTCGGCGCCGCCCGACTCGGCAGCCTGGGCGTCCTGGGGCGTCAGCGCGATGACTTCGAAAATTGGTCTAGACATATCAGTAGGTTGCCACATCCGGCCGGGCCCGGCGAGCACTTCGCCCTGCCCCCCCGGGTCACGCCAGGCTGCGCCCCTTCCCGGAGTCCCCGCCGAACCATCCGCCGAACCGTCCGCCGGGCCCGCCGCCGGCCCCGATCCGGCGCATCGCCACCGCGGCCGCCACCAGGAGCAGCAGCACCGGCGCCGCCATCGGCAGCACGTGCCAGAACCCGCGGCCCTCGCGCCAGATGTTGAACAGGCCCGCGAACATCGTCAGCGACAGCACCGCGACCCCGACGGCCGCCGGCAGCACCCGGCCGCGCAGCGCGGTGAAGGTCAGCAGCAGCGGCCCGATCAGCAGCGCCGCGAACCACTGCATGTCCAGCGGGAAGGTGGAGTCGCCCCAGTGCTGGAGCGCCACCAGCAGCCCGCCCCCGAGGACCGAGGCCAGCGCCAGCCCGCCGGAACGCCAGGAGGCCCTGGGCAGCAACTCCGTCGGCGCCGCGGCCAGCAGCAGCGCCCCCAGCACGAACGGCATGGTGGCCACGCTGCTGTCCCCCACCCCCCAGAGGTCGAATTCCGGCGGCAGCACGACGGCCTGCGCCAGCACGAACAGCGCGGAGACGGCCTGGAGCAGCGAGATGACCCGCACCGCCGTCCAGCGCCCCGTCACGACGGCCACCGCGAGCAGCAGCGCGATCACCGGCGGCGCGATGGTCAGCGCGTACGTGGTGTACGAGGGGTCCCAGGTCAGCCGGCGGGCGGCCCGCTCCGCATCGCTCACCCACGGCACCAGCGCCGCGCCGGCCAGCGCCCCGGCGACCATCGGCGCGGCCAGCGCGAGCACCCGCCCGGCCAGCGAGGAGCCGGTCAGCCCGAGCCGCACCCGCAGCCCGTACGCGGCCAGGTCGAACGCCTCACGGGCGACGGCCGAGCGGCCCGCCTCCGCCGTGGTGTCGGCGAACACCGCGGCCAGTTCCTCGCCGCGCTCCCGGCGGTAGCGGGGCGGGTAGAACTGCAGCGCCGCCCGCAGCGCGGTCGAAGGCGCCCCCATCGTCGGTGTGGTCATGGTCATGCGAAGAACCCCCTCATCATCGACTTCCCCTCCGGCTCCGGCTTGCCCTGGAGCGCCGACCAGACGTTCGCGAGACGGCGCTCCGCCTCGGTGGCGACGGCCCGCAGCCGCTCCGCCTCGGAGGCCAGCGCCTCCCGGCCGACGCTGGTCAGCGCGTAGCTGCGCCGCGCCCGCCCGTCCACGACCTCCTCCGCGGCGACCTCGATCAGCCCCTGCTGGAGCAGGCGGTCGAGGGCGCCGTACAGGGTGCCGGTGCGCATCTTGACCCGGCCCTCGGAGATGGCGGCGATCTCCTGGATGAGGGCGTAGCCGTGTCTCGGGGCGTCCGCCAGAGCGGTGAGCAGCAGCAGCGTCGGCTCCTGCATCGAGCGTTCAGTCATACGACTACATATATCGTCAACCTACCTATAGGTCCAGTACTCCCGCCGCCCGGTCCACGACGCGGACCACGAGCGGACTGGGAACGGACCAGGAGCGGGCTGGGAGCGGACCACGAGCGGGCTAGGAGAGTTCCCCCACCGGCGCGACCACCGCGCCCTGCTTGCCGCACACCCAGTGCGGCTCCGGCCCCAGCTCCGGCTCCACGCCGAGCGCGTGCGGGTCCCCGTCGGCGGCGCAGGCGGTGCACAGCGGCCAGCGCCCGTACGCCTCCAGCAGCGCGTCCTGGATGTCCTGGGCGACCAGCCCGAGCACGTACCCGGTGCCGTCCGGCCACTGCTCCAACCACCAGCGGCGGTGCGTCACGGCCTGCTCCACCAGGGAGACGACGGCGGCGTCCGCCACGTCCCGCGAGGTGAGGTCGGCCAGGATCAGCGCCCGCGCGTTGTGCAGCGCGGTCTCGATGTCGTCGGAAGCCATCTGTCCATTCTCCGGTAGAACGCCGTGTGGGCGGCCCCCCGAAGGGGACCGCCCACACGATCAGGAACCAGCCGATCCGATCGGTGCGATCAGGATCAGAAGTCCATGTCACCGCCCGGCATGCCGCCGCCGGCGGCCGCAGCGGCCTTCTCCGGCTTGTCGGCGATGACGGCCTCGGTGGTGAGGAACAGCGCCGCGATGGAGGCGGCGTTCTGCAGCGCGGAGCGGGTCACCTTGGCCGGGTCGATGATGCCCTCGGCGATCAGGTCGACGTAGGTGTTGGTGGCCGCGTTCAGGCCGTGACCGGCGGGGAGGTTGCGCACCTTCTCCACCACGACGCCACCCTCCAGGCCGGCGTTGGTCGCGATCTGCTTGATCGGGGCCTCCAGCGCGACCTTGACGATGTTGGCACCGGTGGCCTCGTCGCCCTCCAGCTCCAGCTTGTCGAAGGCGACCGAGGCCTGGAGCAGCGCGACGCCACCACCGGCGACGATGCCCTCCTCGACGGCGGCCTTCGCGTTGCGGACGGCGTCCTCGATGCGGTGCTTGCGCTCCTTGAGCTCCACCTCGGTGGCCGCGCCGGCCTTGATGACGGCCACGCCGCCGGCCAGCTTGGCGAGGCGCTCCTGGAGCTTCTCGCGGTCGTAGTCCGAGTCGCTGTTCTCGATCTCGGCGCGGATCTGGTTCACGCGGCCGGCGACCTGCTCGCTGTCACCGCCACCGTCGACGATGGTGGTCTCGTCCTTGGTGATGACCACCTTGCGGGCGGTGCCCAGCAGGTCGATGCCGGCGTTCTCCAGCTTGAGGCCGACCTCCTCGGAGATCACGGTGCCACCGGTGAGGATGGCGATGTCGCCGAGCATGGCCTTGCGGCGGTCGCCGAAGCCCGGGGCCTTGACGGCGACGGACTTGAAGGTGCCGCGGATCTTGTTCACGACCAGGGTCGACAGGGCCTCGCCCTCGACGTCCTCGGCGATGATGACGAGCGGCTTGCCGCTCTGCATGACCTTCTCCAGCAGCGGCAGCAGGTCCTTGACCGAGCCGATCTTGGAGTTGGCGATGAGGATGTAGGGGTCCTCGAAGGTCGCCTCCATGCGCTCCAGGTCGGTCGCGAAGTAGGCGGAGATGTAGCCCTTGTCGAAGCGCATGCCCTCGGTGAGCTCGAGCTCCAGACCGAAGGTGTTGCTCTCCTCGACGGTGATGACGCCTTCCTTGCCGACCTTGTCCATGGCCTCGGCGATGAGCTCGCCGATCTGGGTGTCGGCGGCCGAGATGGAGGCGGTGGAGGCGATCTGCTCCTTGGTCTCCACGTCCTTGGCCTGGGCCAGCAGCTGGTCGGAGACGGCGGCGACGGCCTTCTCGATGCCGCGCTTCAGGGCCATCGGGTTGGCGCCGGCGGCGACGTTGCGCAGACCCTCGCGAACCAGGGCCTGGGCGAGCACGGTGGCGGTGGTGGTGCCGTCACCCGCGACGTCGTCGGTCTTCTTGGCGACCTCCTTGACGAGCTCCGCGCCGATCTTCTCGTAGGGGTCCTCGAGCTCGATCTCCTTGGCGATGGAGACACCGTCGTTGGTGATCGTGGGGGCGCCCCACTTCTTCTCCAGCACGACGTTGCGACCCTTGGGGCCGAGCGTGACCTTCACTGCGTCGGCGAGCTGGTTCATGCCACGCTCAAGGCCGCGGCGAGCTTCCTCATCAAAGGCGATGATCTTGGCCATCAGAAGTGGTCCTCCGGGACACGGTCGACTGCTCGGACCAAGGGGTGCCCGCGACGGACGGCCCTGGTGTGCGGGGGTCCTTTCCCCTACCGCTCCCGGGGGCCTCACCGACCCGGTCCGCTGTCACTCTCACGCTGTGAGTGCTAACGCCAATAATTAGCACTCGGGGTGGTCGAGTGCAAGCCCAATCGCGATCCCGCGAGCCGCCCGGGGCGCTCCCGCCGACCCGCGCAACTCCCCGCCGGGGAACGCCGACGGGCCCGTACGACGCGTGTCGCACGGGCCCGTCGAGAAGCGAGTGGTCACCAGCCGTGGGCCGCGCCGAGCTCCTGGGGTCGGAAGGGGGTCACACCGCGGCGCGGACCATGTCCGCCTGCGGGCCCTTCTGTCCCTGGGAGATCTCGAACTCGACCCGCTGGCCCTCCTCGAGGGTGCGGTAGCCGTCCATCTGGATCGCGCTGTAGTGGACGAAGACGTCCGCACCACCGTCGACCGCGATGAAGCCGTAGCCCTTCTCCGCGTTGAACCACTTGACGGTGCCCTGAGCCATTCCGAACTCCCCTAGTGCTGTGCTGGCCCTTCACGCGCCCGCAGGTCGCGGGCCCGGGTCTGGTTTGAAGGCCGGCCCGGGGAACCCCCCCTGGGCGCAGCCGTGCACGCCGCAACCCTCCGCCGGGGGTGCCTGACGGCGCCCTGTGAGCGGGTGATTACGTCGACCGCGGCTGAATGTATCCGGATCGACGCCCTCTGCAACAGGGTCAGCTGCGGGGAATTCCGGCACCACGCCAAGGGGCAGGACGGGCCAAAGCGGGAGGAATTCGGCATTTCACGCCGGACATAGCGGACGGATTACTGCAAATCCCCGCGGGAATTCTGACATCTGCCTGACATGTTTCACGGCCCAGGCACCCGACCGGTCTCAGCGGCCGGACGACCGTCCGGCGATTCGCGGGTGATTCGCGGGTGAGGATGAGGGGAAGCCCTGTTCCCAACCGAGCCACACTCTACTCCGACTTGACCCCGCCATATTCCCGCCGAAATGCGGCCGGCCGCCCGTGCGTACGGAGAACGGAATTCCGTACGCGCGGACGGCCGGTCGGACGAGCGGCTCGGGCGGGGTGCCCGGATCGGGGCGCGGCTCAGCAGCCGCCGGCCACCGCCGGGATGATCGAGACGCTGGCGCCGTCCGCGATCCCGGTCGCCAGGCCCTCGGCGAAGCGCACGTCGTCGTCGTTCACGTAGACGTTGACGAAGCGGCGCAGCTTGCCGGCGTCGTCCAGGATGCGGGCGGCGATCCCCGCGTGGTTCTTCTCCAGGTCGGCGATGACCTCGCCCAGGGTGGCGCCCTCGGCGGCCACCTCGGCGGCGCCGCCGGTGTAGGTGCGCAGGATGGTGGGGATACGGACGTTGGCGCTCATGGTTCTCCTAGCGGACAGGGCCCAGCGGGGTGGGGGGATTCAGGCGGACGCGAGGCCGGCGTCGTGGAAGGACGCCAGGGTCGGGCGGATGACGGCGGTCATCCCGGCCCCGGCGACGGCGTCCAGGGTCTTCAGGCCGTCGCCGGTGTTGATCGCGACGGTCTCCTTGGCCGGGTCCAGCTGGCCGGTCTCCACCAGCTTCTTCAGCACGCCGACGGTCACCCCGCCCGCGGTCTCGGCGAAGACGCCCTCGGTCCGGGCCAGCAGCCGGATCGCGTCCACCACCTCGGCGTCGGTGACGTCCTCGACCGCGCCGCCGGTGCGCCGGGCGATGTCCAGCACGTACGGGCCGTCCGCCGGGTTGCCGATCGCCAGCGACTTGGCGATGGTGTCCGGCTTGACCGGGCGGATCACGTCCTGGCCGGCCTTGAACGCCGCCGACACCGGGGAGCAGCCCGCCGCCTGGGCGCCGAAGACCTTGTACGGCCGGTCCTCGACCAGGCCGAGCCTGATCAGCTCCTGCAGCCCCTTGTCGATCTTGGTCAGCTGGGAGCCGGAGGCGATCGGGATGACGATCTGCTCCGGCAGCCGCCAGCCGAGCTGCTCGCAGATCTCGTACGCCAGCGTCTTGGAGCCCTCGCCGTAGTAGGGGCGCAGGTTGACGTTGACGAAGCCCCAGCCCTCGCCGGCCGGGTCGCCGATCAGCTCCGAGCAGAAGCGGTTCACGTCGTCGTAGTTGCCCTCGATGCCGACCAGCTCGCCGCCGTACACCCCGGCCATGACGACCTTGCCCTGCTCCAGGTCGTGCGGGATGAACACGCAGGACTTGAAGCCGGCCCGGGCGGCCGCCGCGCCCACCGCGCCGGCCAGGTTGCCGGTGGAGGAGCAGGAGAGCGTCGTGAAGTCGAAGGCCCGCGCGGCCTCGATGGCGCAGGCCACCACGCGGTCCTTGAACGAGTGGGTCGGGTTGCCCGAGTCGTCCTTGATGTGCAGCTGCGCGGTGAAGCCCAGCTCGCGGCCCAGGTTGTCCGCCTTGACCAGCGGGGTCCAGCCGGGGTTCAGGTTGGGCTTGGTGGCGACGTCGGCCGGGACGGGCAGCAGCGGCGCGTAGCGCCAGATCGAGCTCGGGCCGGCCTCGATCCGGCGGCGCAGCGCCTCGGCGTCCTCGCTGCCGAAGTCGTACGCGATCTCCAACGGGCCGAAGCACTCCAGGCAGGCGAAGCTCGGACCGAGCGGGAAGCGGGTGCCGCACTCCCGACAGGACAGCGCGGTGGCGGGGCCGAGGTCCACGGATGCGGGTGCGACAGTGTCGATAGCCATGATGGCGGAGGCCTCTCTCCTCATCTTCCCCGTGGCACGGTCGCGCCACAGGCCGGAATTGGCACCTGTCCCGCCGGGGCCTGTCGACAGACAGCCGCGCGAGAAGGTTGCCGGGACGTCAACGGGCCGTTCCCTCAGTCCCTCTGGATGAGCTTGTGAAATTGTGGTGGTGCTCAACGGCGACCCCGGCGTGCAAAGGTCCGGCCGCTGTACGAAGACTGTATCCGAAGGCGTCAACCCCGAACGGGATCGTCCGCCACGCGAGATGGCGCGTCCCACCGACCCCGCCGAGGAGAGTCCCGTGCCCGCCGAACCGACCCCCGCGCTGCTCCCGCAGGCGGCGTCCTGGCTGCGCCGCCGCTCGTGGAGCGCGGTCGACCGGCCGGTGCACGCCCTGCTGGAGGCCAAGCGCCGGACCGGCCACACGGTCAGCGTGGTGCTGCCCGCGCTGGACGAGGAGGCCACCGTCGGCGACATCGTCCGCACCATCCGCCGCGAGCTGATGGAGCGCCTCCCGCTGGTCGACGAACTCGTCGTGGTCGACTCCGGCTCGGCCGACGCCACCGCCGCCGCCGCCGCCCGGGCCGGCGCCCGGGTGGAGTACCGCGACGCGATCCTGCCCCGGCTGCCCGCCGTCCCCGGCAAGGGCGAGGTGCTCTGGCGCTCGCTGCTGGTCACCCGCGGCGACATCGTCTGCTTCGTCGACGCCGACCTGCGCGAGTTCGACCCGGCCTTCGTCTCCGGCATCCTCGGCCCGCTGCTCACCGAACCGGACATCCAGCTGGTCAAGGCCATGTACGACCGGCCGCTGGAGACCGAGGGCGCGGTGGTCCCGGCCGGCGGCGGCCGGGTCACCGAACTGGTCGCCCGCCCGCTGCTCAACCTGCACTGGCCGGAACTCGCCGGTTTCGTCCAGCCGCTCGGCGGCGAGTACGCGGCCCGCCGCGCGCTGCTCGAACGGCTCCCCTTCCCCACCGGCTACGGCGTCGAACTCGGCCTGCTGGTCGACGCGCTGGAGACGGTCGGGCTGGACGCCCTGGCCCAGGTGGACGTCGGCGTCCGGCACCACCGGCACCAGGACGGCCAGGCCCTCGGCCGGATGGCCGCCACCATCTACCGCACCGCCCTCGAACGCCTCGACCGCACCCACCGGCTGAAGGCCTCGGCCGACCTGGTCCACCCGCTGCTGACCCAGTTCACCCGCGACCCGCAGAGCCGGGAGTTCACCGCCCACACCCACCCGGTGACCGCCCTGGAACGCCCGCCCATGCACACCGTGCCCGAGTACGCGACCCGACACTGAACACCCACCGAAAGGGTTTGCCGCTCCGGAGCCCCGGCAACGTACCAACCATGGGCGATCTCACGACCGAACGTTCGAGTGCGACCGGCACCGCCCCCGTCCTGGTGGCCTCCAATCGGGGACCGGTGTCGTTCGGCACCGCGGACGACGGCACGCTGACCCTCCGCCGCGGCGGCGGAGGCCTGGTCTCCGGCCTCTCCGCCATCGACGACCCCGACGCCGTCTGGGTCTGCGCCGCCCTCGGCGCGGCCGACCGGCAGGCCGCCAGAGGGGCCCCGGACGGCCGCCTCGACCTCGCCGGGCACGACGTGGGCGGCCAGGCCGTCCGCATGCTGGACATCGATCCCGACACCTTCGCCCGCGCCTACAACGGCGTCGCCAACTCCACCCTCTGGTTCGTCCACCACCTGCTCTACGCCACCCCCACCGCCCCCGCCTTCGACGCCGGGTTCCGCACCGAGTGGGCCGCCTACCGCGCCTACAACGCCGCCTTCGCCGAGGCGCTGGCCGCCGAGGCCGCCCCCGGGGCCGCCGTGCTGGTCCAGGACTACCACCTCTCGCTGACCCCTGCCCTGCTCCGCGCCGCCCGCCCCGACCTGCGGATCGGCCACTTCTCGCACACCCCGTGGGCCCCGCCCGAGTACTTCCGGCTGCTGCCCGACGACGTCGCCGAGGCCGTCCTCACCGGCATCCTGGGCGCCGACCGGGCCGGCTTCCTGACCCGCCGCTGGGCGCTGGCCTTCGCCGACTGCTGCGCCGACCTGCTCGGTGCCGAGGTCGACCGGGACGCCATGACCGTCACCCACGCCGGCCGCACCACCCGGCTCGGCGTGCACGCGCTCGGCGCCGACGCCGACTTCCTGCGCGAGCGCTCCCACCGCCCGGACGTCGACGAACGCCTCGCCGCCCTCCGCGAGGCCGTCGGCGGGCGGCGCACCATCGTCCGGGTCGACCGCACCGAGCTGAGCAAGAACATCGTCCGCGGCCTCCAGGCCTACCGGCACCTGCTGCGCACCCGCCCCGAATGGCACGACCGGGTGGTGCACATCGCCTTCGCCTACCCCTCGCGCACCGACCTCGCCGAGTACCGCGCCTACACCGCGCAGGTCCAACGGCTCGCCGAGGACATCAACGCCGAGTTCGCCACCCCCGCCTGGCAGCCGCTGATCCTGCACGTCGACGACGACTTCCCGCGTTCCCTGGCCGCCTACCGGCTCGCCGACGTGGCCCTGGTCAACCCGATCCGGGACGGCATGAACCTGGTCGCCAAGGAGGTTCCGGTGGTGTCCGACCACGGCTGCGCCCTGGTGCTCTCCCGCGAGGCCGGCGCGCACGCCGAACTCGCCGAGGACGCGCTCACCGTCAACCCGTACGACATCATCGCCACCGCCGACGCCCTGCACGCCGGCCTCACCATGCCCGAGGGGGAGCGCGCCGACCGCACCAAGCGCCTCGCGGCGGCGGCCACCGCGCTGCCCCCGCAGCAGTGGTTCCTCGACCAGCTCAACGCGCTGTGAACCAGCTCAACGCGCTGTGAACCGGCTCAACGCGCTGTGAACCGGCTCAACGCGCTCTGAACTCGCTCAACGCGCCGCCGCCCGGCTCAGACCGCGCCGACGGCCGCGCCCAGCGCCGCGAGCAGCTCCACCACGCCGGCCG
Organism: Kitasatospora sp. NPDC088264; assembly: GCF_040685715.1. Lineage (NCBI taxonomy): Bacteria > Bacillati > Actinomycetota > Actinomycetes > Kitasatosporales > Streptomycetaceae > Kitasatospora > Kitasatospora sp. NPDC088264. The sequence goes on along the minus strand of NZ_JBFBIR010000021.1, from coordinate 4,143 downwards.
GGCCCGGGACCACCAGGTCGGCCCGGTCGGCGAGTTCGCGCACCGGCGCGTCCCCCACCGCGCCGCTGCACACCAGCAGCCCCGCCACCCCCTCGCCGCGCAGCTTCTCCACCGCCGCGAAGGCCGCCACGTCCCCCAGGTCGTCCCCCGCGTACAGCACCGAACCTGCCCCGCGCTCACGCAGGAAGCCGGTCAGCGCCGCGCCCTTGTCCACCCCCGGCGGCCGCAGCTCCAGCACCAGCCGCCCGGGCTCCACCACCAGCCCGTGCCCGGCCGCCAGCTCGCCGACCGGCGCCCGCAGCAGCTCCAGCGTCTCCTCGGGCGCCGCCGTGCGCCGGGTGTGCACCGCCAGCGAGCGCCCCTTGTCCTCCAGCCACGTCCCCTCGGGCGCCCCCGCCGCCGCCAGCAGGCCAGGCAGCGCCGCCCGCGCCCCGGCCACCCCGGGGTGCACCGGCGGCGCGGTCACCTCGCCGCCCTCCCAGCGCTCGGCGCCGTAGTGCCCCAGCACCACGACCCCGGGCAGCCCGTCCAGGCCGCCGTACTCCGCCGCCAGCGCGGCCGGCCGACCCGTCACCACCACCACGGCCCGCACCGCCGGCACCAGCGCCCGCAGCGCGGCCGCCGCCCCCGGATGTGCCCGCGCCCGATCGGGATCCGCCACGATCGGCGCCAGCGTCCCGTCGAAGTCCAGCGCGATCACCGCCTCGCCCGGCGCCGCCAGGATCGCCCGCAGCCCGTCCCGCCCGGCAGCCGTGACCGGCGCCCACTTCTCGTCAAAGCCCATGCCCGAGCCCTACCCCGCGGCCCCGTCCCGCTACCGTGCCGCCCGCCGGGCCTCCCGGATCCGGCGCAGCCGGTTCACCAGGACAGGGGCGTGCGCCAGGGCCTCCGGCCGGTCCAGCAGCGCGTTCAGCAGCTGGTAGTACCGGGTGGAGGAGAGCCCCAGTTCCTCCCGGATCGCCCGTTCCTTGGCCCCGGCCGTCCGCCACTGCCGCCCCTCCAGGGCCAGCACCGCCACGTCCCGCTCACTCAGCTCGCCCACCAGGACACCTCCGCCATCACTACGGAGTGTCATTCTCCCGCGTGAGCCGGACACACTGTGCGCCCTCCGGCACCCGGCCGCCCCGGCTAGCGTCGGCGGTATGACCACGCCCAGCTTCGCCGTGCACATCCCCACCGCCGACCTCGAACCCGATCCGCTCGACCCGGCCCAGATCGTCTCCGGCACCCCGGAGGTCTCCGGCCTGGTCCTCGCCGAGTCCCCCGACGGCCGCCAGCTGCGCGGCATCTGGCAGATCACCCCCGGCGTGGTCACCGACGTGGAGGCCGACGAGTTGTTCGTGGTGCTCAGCGGCCGGGCCACCATCGAGGTCGAGGGCGGCCCGACCCTGGAGGTCGGCCCGGGCGACTGCGCCGTGCTGCGCGAGGGCGACCGGACCACCTGGACGGTCCACGAGACGCTCCGCAAGGCCTACGCCATCACGCTCCCCTGACGAGCCCGCCCCTGACGCCCCCACCCCTGGAGGGCACCCCGGCCCGGGTTCACTTGCGGACCCGGGCCGCCTCCTTGACCGCCGCGTCCTGCAGCCCGGCGAGCGCCTGCTTCGGGTCGCCGGTGACGGCCTGCCCGATCCCGGCCTTGATCCGGTTGCTGACGTCGCCCCAGGCCGGGTCCCCGAACGGGTAGAAGCTGGCGTTGGTCAGCCCGACCGCGAACTGCTTGAGGTCCTCGTGCTTCGGGTCGGACGTCATCTGGTTGAACGCGTCCTGGGTGACCGGCAGCAGGTTGTACTGCTCGTCGAACTTCAGCTGGAACTCGCGGGAGTAGGCGAAGGACAGGAACTTCTTGATCTCGTTCTTGTGCCCGTTGGCCTTGAACGCCATCATCCAGTCCGCGACGCCGAGGCTGCCGGTCTTGCCCACGCCGTCCTTCTTGGGGATCGGCGCCGTCCCGAAGTCGATCTTCCCGGCGGTGGCCATCCGCAGCAGCGTCGGGTGCCCGTTCAGCATCGCGACCTTCCCGGCCGCGAAGTCCTGGAAGACCGGGGTGCGGTTCATCTTGCCCGGGTCCGGATAGGTCAGCCCGGTGGCCACCAGGTTGTTCTTCAGCCAGCTGAAGGTGGCCTGGTTCTGGGTGCTGTCGATGGTGTAGTTGCCGACGTCGTCGGAGAGGCTGCCGCCGCCGCTCAGCGTCCACAGCATGGACTCGGCCGGTGCCTCCTCCGGCCCGAGCGGCAGCCCGTACGGGGTCACGCCCGGCACCTTGGCCTTGATCTTCTCGGCGTCCTGGCGCAGTTCGTTCCAGGTGGCCGGCGGCTGGGTGATGCCGGCCTGGCGGAAGACCGCCTTGTTGTAGAAGAGCACCCGGGAGGAGGAGACGAACGGGATGCCGTACTGGGTGCCGAGCACCTGCCCGGCGTGCGCGAAGGTGTCCAGGAAATTGGCCTGGGTGTCCATCGAGAGCACGTCGGCGGCCGGGTACAGCCGGTCCGCCGCGACCTGGTCGGCGAAGCCGCCGGTCTGCAGCAGGTCGGGGGACTTGCCGGCCGCGATCATGTCGTCGACCTTCTTGCCGATGTCGGTCCAGCTGTCCACCTCGACGTCGACCTTGATGCCGGGGTTGGCGGCCTCGAAGCCGCGCGCGATCTCGTCCCAGTACAGCTTGGAGCTGGTGTCGGCGCTCTCCCCGTAGTCGGCGGCGACCAGCTTGAGGGTGACCGGCCCGTCCTCCTGCCCGCCGCAGGCGCTGACGGCGGTGAGTACCAGTGCTCCGGCCAGCGCGGTGCCGAGGACGCGGGTGGGAACGTGGGCGCGCCTGTTCAACGCGGGTACCGCCTTCAGGGGAGAACTGCGACCGGACGGGGGAATCCGGGAGGGGGGAGGCGCAACACTGCCAAACCCACCGGGCAGTGGTCCACACCACTGTGCCGAGCCCGCCGAGTAGTTATCGAAGTGCGGACGTCATTGCACGATGCGCAACAGAAGGTGAACGGAAGGCGCCCGGCGCAAAGCCGCTCACACTGCCCCCATCTGCGACAAAGCTCACCTACTTTGGACCAGACCAATCCGACAACTGGACTAGACCTCTTCTACCCGACCAAGGGAAACTGTCCTCCGTGAAGCACGTCATCGCACTCGATGTAGGCGGCACCGGCATGAAGGCCGCGCTGCTCGCCCAGGACGGCTCCGTGCTGTTCGAAGCACGCCGACCGACCGGGCGGGAGCACGGCACGGACGCCGTGGTCACCGCCATCCTCGACTTCGCCGCCGACCTGGCGGACGAGGGCCGGGGCCGCTTCGGCGTCGCCCCGCTCGCGGCCGGCGTCGCCGTCCCCGGCACGATCGACGAGAGGAACGGCATCGCGGTCTACTCGGCCAACCTCGGCTGGCGGGACCTCCCGCTGCGCAAGCTCCTGGGCGAGCGCCTGGCCGGGCCCGACCGCGCCGTCATCCCCGTCGCGCTCGGCCACGACGTGCGCTCGGGCGGCCTGGCCGAGGGCCGGCTCGGCGCCGGCCGGGGCGTCGACCGCTTCCTGTTCATCGCGCTGGGCACCGGCATCGCCGGTGCCATCGGCATCGGCGGCCGGATCGAGGCCGGCGCGCACGGCTACGGCGGCGAGATCGGCCACGTCGTGGTCCGCCCGGGCGGACCGCAGTGCGGCTGCGGCGCCCGCGGCTGCCTGGAGACGCTCGCCTCCGCCTCCGCCGTGTCCCGTGCCTGGGCCGCGGCCAGCGGCGACCCCGACGCCGACGCGGCATCCTGCGCCGCCGCGGTGGACGCCGGGGACGACCGCGCGCTCGCGGTCTGGCAGGGCGCCGTCGACGCCCTCGCCGACGGGATCGTGCTCGCCCAGAGCCTGCTCGACCCGTCCACGGTGATCGTCGGCGGCGGGCTGGCCGAGGCCGGTGACACGCTCTTCGACCCGCTGCGCACGGCGGTCACCGAGCGACTGACCTTCCAGATGCCCCCGAAGGTCGTACCCGCCATGCTCAAAGACACCGCCGCGTCCCTGGGCGCGGGCCTGCTCGCCTGGGATCTGCTCTCCATGGAGGTGACCGCGTGACCACCGCGGACCGTGACCGTACCGCACTGGCCGGCGCCCGGCTGGTCCTGCCCGGCGGCGTCGTCGAGGGCGGCCGCCT